>DATLQC010000001.1:0-5859 GCA_035535395.1 Propionibacteriaceae bacterium
TTCGTCGACGAGGTCCGCCGGCTCGCCGCCGCCGGCCTTCGCGAAAGTCTTACCGCGTCGCGCGCGCTTGGCTATCGCCAGGTGCTGCAGTTTCTGGACGGTGAGATCAGCGAGGCGCAGGCACGGGAGCTCACCATCAGCGCAACGCGCAAGTTCGCCCGGCGGCAAGACTCATGGTTCCGCAAGGACGCGCGAATCCACTGGTTGCCCTATGACCAGCCTGACCTAGTTTCGGCCGCGTACGCGTTGGCGGGCCAGGAGGGAAACGGCGCCGTGACGGATGGTCTTGTCATCAGGCCCTCAATGGAAGACTGACCATTATGCGCAGGTGGTCGTTCGCCAAAGGACACGGCACCGAGAACGACTTCGTGATTCTCCTGGATCGGGAGTCGATGCTGGAGGTCGGTGCTGCCGAAGTGCGTTTCATCTGCGACCGCCGGGCTGGTATCGGCGCAGATGGCCTGCTGCGAGCCGTACTCGCCAAGCATGTCGATACCTGGGATGGCGACGGTGCGCTGTGGTTCATGGATTACCGCAATGCCGATGGGTCGATCGCGGAAATGTGCGGCAACGGCATCCGGGTCTTCGTCCGCTTCCTCCTCGAGCAAGACCTGGTAAGTGGGCCGATCGTCGACATCGCTACCAGGAGTGGTCTCAGAGTGGCGACAGCGCTACCTGATGGCAGGATTCGGGTCTCGATGGGCCCGGTCGCGATCAGACATCGCTGGGTCGTCGTCACCACTGCCGACGGCGTTGACTTCAAGGCGCTGACGGCGGACGTCGGCAACCCTCATGCCGTGAGCTTCGTGGACGACCTTGATGGGTTGCCGCTTCATGCGGCTCCGCACTGGGACCCGTCTGAGGAGTTTCCGCGAGGGGTCAACCTGGAGTTCGTGCGCCGCCTCGGCCCGCAACATGTGGCCATGCGCGTGTACGAACGGGGAGTCGGCGAAACACGCTCCTGTGGTACCGGCATGGTCGCCGCAGCCGCCGTGGCTCGCGTGCATGATCAAGATCTGACCGCACTGCCGGTGACCTATCGCGTCGACGTGCCCGGCGGCACGGTCGAGGTTGAGCTAACCAAGGATGAGGCTTACTTGACGGGACCCGCGGTCCTCGTTGCGCATGGTGAGCTCACGGTGCCTGACCGCGCAGCGCTCGCATCTCAGATCGCCACCTCCACCGCGTCGGGTACGTCCCGGCCGGCCTAACAAACAGGAGCCGCCATGTCTGTCCTCGACGCGTTCTCGCTTTCCGGAAAGGTCTCCGTAGTAACCGGAGCCAATCGCGGCATCGGTCGCGCACTTGCCATAGCTCTGGCCGAGGCCGGCAGCGACGTCGTGCTGTTGGTTCGAGACACCGCCGGATCGGCAGAGGTGCTGAGCGAGCTAGAGCGCCTCGGGGTAACTGCCATTGCAGTGACCGCAGACGTCACCGAGGCCGATCAGGTGCGGCGTGCGGTCGATGAGGTCCTGGATCGACTCGGTCAAGTCGATGTGTTGGTAAACAACGCCGGCGCGTGTATTCACCGGGCATCCTTGGAGGTCACTGAGGAGGAGTGGCGCTTCGTCATGGACGTCAACGTCAACGGCGTCTGGCACTGCTCTCAGGAGTTCGGTCGGCAGATGGTCGCCCAACACAGTGGCGCCATCATCAATATCGGCTCGATATCGGCGAACATCGTCAATCGGCCACAGTGGCAGCCGGCGTACAACGCGTCTAAGGCTGCGGTTCACCAGCTCACTCGCTCGCTGGCCGCGGAATGGGCGCCACACGGGGTTCGGGTCAACGCCCTGGCGCCCGGCTATATCAAGACCGAGATGGCGCCGGTCGATAGGCCCGAGTTCAAGCGTTATTGGATCGAGGACGCGCCGATGCGGCGTTACGCGATGCCGTCCGAGCTGGGCCCAAGCTTGGTCTACCTTGCCTCTGATGCGTCGTCGTTCATGACGGGTGAGGTTGTGGTTATTGACGGTGGCTACACGCTTTTCTGAGCTGCTCAGCAGCAAAGCTGGCGCGCAGTGACTCGGCAGACGCGCAAAAAACATCGCTGCCCGTTGTCTCGCCGTGAGATTCTGGTTAAGAGATGACACTTCCACGACGAGACCCAGACTTGCAGTCCCAACCAGCTGACGAGTTGATAATCGAGCGGCTTGAACCTAGGCCGGCAGTCGCAGCCGGCTACGACGGAGATCAGCAAGACCTTGAAGACCGGCTTTCGCTGCGCCGGGTTGCCGGGATGTCGACCGAGCTGGCCGACATCAGCGAGGTCGAGTACCGGCAGTTGCTCCTCGAGCGAGTGGTTCTGGTCAGCGTATGGACCAGCGGCAGCGAGGTGAGTGCCGAGAATTCGATCGCCGAGCTCAAATTGCTCGCCGAAACGGCCGGCTCGCGTGTCCTGGAAGGCTTGATCCAACGCCGGGAACGGCCGGATCCTGCCACCTATATTGGGCGGGGAAAGGTAGCCGAGTTACGCGATGTGGTCGTTGCCACCGGGGCAGACACGGTGATCTGCGACGGGGAGCTGACCTTGGCGCAGCTGCGCAATCTGGAGGATCGAGTCGGCGTAAAGGTTATCGACCGGACGGCGCTCATCCTCGACATTTTCGCCGCCCACGCCAAGAGCGTCGAAGGCAAGGCCCAGGTGGAGCTGGCCCAACTGCAATACCTCAAGCAGCGGTTACGCGGCTGGGGCGGCAATCTCTCCAGGCAGGTCGGTGGCCGGGCAAGCGGCGGCGTCGGCATCGGTGGCCGCGGTCCCGGCGAGACCAAGCTGGAGACCGACCGCCGTCGCATCAATAGCCGCATTGCCAAGCTGCGGGCCGCACTACGCGAGATGGATACGACTCGGGAGACCAAGCGTGCGGAGCGGCGGCGCCATCAAGTTCCGTCCGTCGCCATCGTTGGGTACACCAACGCCGGCAAGTCCAGCCTGCTCAATCGGCTGACCGGCGCCGGCGTCCTCGTCGATGACGCATTGTTTGCGACGTTGGACCCGACTACTCGGCGCGCAGCGGCTGCGGACGGCAGGATCTATACGCTGACCGACACCGTCGGCTTCGTCCGTCACCTACCGCACGACCTCGTCGAAGCGTTTGCCTCGACGTTGGAGGAGTCCACCTACGCCGACCTGCTGGTGCATGTGGTGGATGGCTCAGACCTCGACCCCGTCGGCCAAATCAACGCGGTGCGTGCAGTATTGGCCGACATCGGCGCCGGCGAGGTCCCCGAACTTATTGTGATCAACAAAATCGACCGGGCTGCCGCTGAAACACTGCGCACGCTGCATGCTAGCTATCCAGGCGCGATGTTCGTTTCGGCGCGGACCGGCAGAGGGATCGAACAGCTACAGACCACGATTGAGTCGATGCTGCCTCGGCCGGAGATACATATCCGCGCGCTCCTCCCGTATGAGCGCGGTGATCTGGTCAACCGGATTCACCAAACCGGAGAGTTCCTTGCTACCGAGCATCTTCCTGAAGGCACCCTGGTCACAGCCCGGGTGAGTCCGGCGCTGGCGGCGGAGCTAGCGCCGTACGAACTAGTGACCACCGAAACAGTGCGGCGCGATTGAACAATGCTGGCTGGCCCCCACTGTTGTGACTAGAGTTCTGCGATGACCGCAGTGACCAAGGCATCCAGCTTGGAACTTGGTCACCGTGACGTACTCGGGGCCGCGGTCAAGGCAATTGGCGGCACCGATCGGCCCGGTCAGGTCGAGATGGCAGATGCCATCGCATCCAGCCTCGAATCCGATCACCATCTTCTGGTTCAGGCTGGCACCGGGACCGGCAAGTCACTAGGTTATTTGGCTCCTGCGCTGCTGTGGTTGATCCGGCATCCAGGCGAGCGGATTGTCGTCGCTACCGCAACGCTGGCATTGCAGGCGCAGCTGGTCAACAACGACATTCCGGCAGCGGTCGATGCGGTGGAGGCCGTTACCGGCCAGCGGCCACGGCACGCAATACTCAAAGGCCGCACAAATTACGTGTGCATGCTGCGGTTGCGCGAGGGCACCGCTGCTGATCAGGAGGCGCTCATTCCGGCCGGTGAGCTGATCGAGACCCTCAGATCCACGGAGCAAAGCACGCCCGAGTCCGCTCTCGGCGCCGAGGTTCTGGCCCTGCGCACCTGGGCTACCGACCAGGCCGAGCAACACGGCCTGGCTGACCGTGACGACGCTCCGTCCCATACCGAAAGAGGCTGGGCTCAGGTCTCGATCCCGGTTCGGGAATGTTTAGGTGTGCAGCGCTGTCCTTATGGCGCGGAGTGCTTCGTTGAGAGCTCGCGAGACACCGCCCGCGCGGCTGACCTCGTGGTTACCAATCATGCACTGCTGGCGATCAATGCCATGCATGGTGGGACCGCGCTTCCAGAGCACAGCGCGGTGATCATTGACGAGGCTCATGAGCTGGTATCCCGGGTGACCAGTGCCGCATCAGCCGAACTAAGTCCCCAGATGGTCGAGCGCGTCGCCCGCCGGACACTGACCTATCTGGAGGACGAGTCCGGGCAGGACTTGCTGGACTCGGCCAAGACACTGCACAACACCTTGGATGGCGGAGCACTCGAGCGCGTGGAGGACCCTGACAGCGCGTTCGTCGAGGCCTGCGCTGCCGTACGCGACGCAGCTCGGGCTGTGGTCAGTGCGCTGGCCAGCGGGGACAACCAAACTCCGGACAGACGGCAGACCGCGTCGGCAGTCAAGGAACTCTTCGACATTGCGGAGCGAATGGCAGCTCTGGACAACCACGACGTGGTGTGGATAGCCGATCGCGAGCGCTTCGGCCGCGAGGCGCGGGTATCGCCGCTGTCGGTGGCGGGACTCATGCGGAGCCGCATCTTCGGTGAGCACACCACCGTGCTGACATCTGCGACGCTCAAGCTGGGCGGCGACTTCACCCCCATTGCGACCAGCGTGGGACTCAAAGTCGAGGAGCGCCTGGACTCTGCCCCAAGATCGAATGATCGTAGGCAGCACGAGACTGCTGAGAATGATCTTGAAGATCGCAGCGTCCCGTGGCGCGGCTTGGATGTCGGGTCGCCCTTTGAGTATCGGCGGCAGGGGATCTTGTACGTCGCCCGATCTCTGCCACCGCCGGGGCGGGACGGCTTATCTGAAGACTCCCTGGCCGAGATCGCTGAGCTTGTGGAAGCCTCCGATGGCCGCACACTTGGGCTGTTCTCATCGCGTAAGGCAGCCGAGGTTGCGGCCGTCTATAGCCGCAAGCGGCTGCCAAACTTGACGATCTTGTGCCAGGGTGATGCGCAGCTACCTGAGCTCACCAGGCAATTCATTGCGGACGAGCAAGCGAGCCTGTTTGGCACCCTGTCACTCTGGCAGGGAGTCGACGTGCCGGGTGCGACCTGCCAGCTAGTGATCATCGACCGCATCCCGTTTCCGCGCCCTGATGAGCCGCTGACCGTGGCACGCCAGCGGGCTGTCGCGGAAGCAGGTGGCAATGGATTCATGAAGATCGCCGCAAGCCATGCTGCGCTGCTGCTGGCGCAAGGCTCTGGGCGGCTGATCCGTCGCCTGTCTGACAGGGGGGTGGTCGCCGTACTCGATCCCCGACTGGTCACCGCGCGCTACGGCGCATTCCTCAAGGCATCCATGCCGGACATGTGGCAGACGACAGACCGGCAGGTGGCAGCTCAAGCGCTCCGTCGCCTCTCCGGGCAATCATGATCATCTAGGTTCTGCGAGCGGCGGCCACCAAATCCATAGCTGGCGAAGGTGTCGTTCGTCTGGCACGCTTGCGCTATGGAGCACACGTACGATTTCGACCTGGCGGTCATCGGTTCGGGTCCTGGCGGCCAGAAGGCTGCGATCATGGCGGCCAAGCTCGGCCATAAGGT
>DATLQC010000002.1:0-3238 GCA_035535395.1 Propionibacteriaceae bacterium
GTAGGTGGGATCGGCGGTCAGGAGGGCCCTACTTCGGCGGCGGAAGTTTCTTTACACCCGTGGGATGCTGAGATATGCCTGGTCCCGCAACCGCCCTGACGTTGCCGGCCGATGACCGGGTGGAGCTGGAGCGGTGGCTCGAGTCGTCGTCACTGCGGATCCGGCTGGTTCAGCGGGCACGGATAGTGCTGCTGGCCGCCGACGGTTTCGCTACCCACGAGATCGCAGATCGAGTGGGCGTTTCCCGGCCGACGGTAAACCTGTGGCGGTCTCGCTACGCCCAGTCGGGTCTGCCCGGGCTCACCGATCGGGACCGGCCCGGCCGACCGAGTCGATCCATCGGGAGTGAGCCAGCGCTAGCCGATCGGCCCGGAAACGATCATGGTGATCCACTCCTGGCCACGAAGCTCTCTGTCCCGAGATCTCGTCGTAGCGTGGTGCCCCGCCAGAGTCTGTGCGCACGACTCGACGACGGGGTGTCACGAGCGCTGGTGATCATCTCCGCGCCGGCGGGGTTTGGCAAGTCCACCTTGTTGACCAGCTGGCTCGGCGAACGAGCGACCCAGGGCAGATCTGTGGCTTGGCTCTCCCTCGATGCAGGTGACAATGATCCGAACGTCTTCTGGCGTTACGTCCTGGCAGCTATCTCCCGGCTCCATCCTGGGGTGGGTGCGACTGCATCGAGGCTGCTGGGATCACCGCAGCCGCCCAGAATGCCGATCATGCTGGCCACGCTGATCAACGATCTGCATTCCGTGAGCGACGATGTGATCTTCGTGCTCGATGATTACCAGCTGATCGATACGGCCGAGGTGCACCAGGCGATCACCTTCCTTATCGAGAACCGTCCTCCCCGATTGCATCTGATCATCCTCACCCGTGCCGACCCTCCGCTGCCGCTGTCACGACTGAGGGCAAGCGGGGAACTGCTCGAGCTGCGAGCAGCTGATCTTCGCTTTGGAGCTGACGAGGCGGGAACCTACCTCAACAAGGCCATGGGACTGCAGCTGACGGCCACGAATATTTCTGAACTGGTACGGCGTACCGAGGGCTGGGTAGCCGGGTTGCAAATGGCGGCTCTAGCAATTCGTGATCAAGCTGACGTGCCCCGGTTCATTGCCGGCTTCACCGGCAGCAACCGCTATGTCATCGACTACCTGGCTGAGGAGGTTCTCGGGCGGCAACCGCCAGAATTGCGGGCGTTCCTGCTCGAGACCTCAGTGCTCGATCGGATGTGCGCCTCGCTGTGTGAAGAGGTCACATCCAGACATGACAGCCAGGACGTCCTGGAGGACCTGGAGCACGCCAACCTCTTCGTCGATCCGTTGGACGAGATCCGTGGCTGGTATCGCTACCACCAGCTTTTCGCCGATGTCCTGAATCAGCGACTGCGCCACGAACAGCCCGGCCGGGTCTCAGAGCTGCATCGCAGGGCCTGTACCTGGTACGAGAGACACGGACTGTTGAGCGACGCGGTGCAGCACGCGATCCGAGGCCACGATCTGGATCGGGCCGTTCGCCTGATCGAGTTTGGTGGCATGTCGCTAGTTCTTGATCAGCAAGTGCAGACCGTGCTCGGCTGGCTTGATCAACTGCCGGCCGGTCTAGTACGCGAACGCCCGGTCCTCAGCACGATTCGCGCCCTCGGATACGTGTTCTCCAATCGTCCCGACGAAGCCGAAGCCAGCCTGGACGACGCCGAACGGTGTCTGGAAGATGAGCCAACGACCGATGAAGCAAGGGCTGTCCTTGGCCGCATAGCCGTCATCCGCGCGGCCATCTGCCGCGTTTCGGGTGACATTGAACGCAGCGTCAGCCTGGGACATCGCGCGCTGCAGTTGCTGCCCGGAACCGACGCCACCGTGCGCGAGCGAGCCTCCGCCCGGACTCATGTGGCCCTGACCTATCAAGTGACCGGCGACGTGCACGCCACCAATGAACGGTCGCTAGAAGAAGCGGTCGCGGCGTTCTCGGCGGCGCATACGTTGGTGCCGTTGCTGAACAGCATCAACCGTCTCGGCAAGTTCAGGACCATGCAGGGTCGGCTTCGAGCCGCGTACGCCACCTATGAACGTGCCGCTGCAGTCGTGTTGGACCGCGTCGGCGAACTTGCTGCGGTGAACAGCGCGGCCTATTACGCCGGCATGGGCGAGATACACCTGCAGTGGAACGACTTGGACTCCGCCGAACGGTATCTGCATCAGGCAGTTGATCTTGTCGCGGGCGACCTGACTGTCGATGCCGATGCAGTGACAGAGAGCCACCTTTGCCTGGCGCGTCTGCACCAAGCACGTGGTCATTCAGTGGAGGCGCGGGCGACGCTGGACCAGTTCGTCCGCCTGGCTCGCCAGCGGGGCTTCTTCTACCCGCTGATAGAACGTGGTGAGGCGGCGCAGGCCAGGCTTGCACTCCGACAACACGACCTCGCCGCCGCCATTGGCTGGGCCGACGGCTATGGCGATGTCACACAGACGACATACACCCGCGAGGAGCAGCACCTCACCTTGGCGCGCGTACTCATCGCCCGTGCCGAGAACCCCTCCGCGAACTGCCTGCAAGCAGCGCTGCTACTACTTGAGCCGATGTTGACGGCGGCGGCCGGAGCCGAGCGGACAAACAGCGTCATAGAAGTCCTGGTGCTCCGTGCATTGGCCCTCCAGGCACAACAGGACCGACCGGCTGCGATTGAGGCGCTGGAGCAAGCGCTGGTGCTCGCCAAGTCTGAGAGCTACGTTCGCGTCTTCGTCGATGAGGGAGCGCCGATGGCGAGGCTACTCAAGGACGTGATCCAAACGCGGCGCCATACACTTCATGATCAACAAGAGGTCAGCTTGCTCCGCTATGCGCGGTGGTTGATCACTGAATTCCACGCGCCGGATCTAGGCGACGTCGATGACTCCCTAACCGGTCGGGAGCGTGAAGTTCTGGAGTTGATCGCCGGTGGACTTTCGAACCGGGAGATCGCCGCGCAGCTGTACGTCGCGACGAGCACCGTTAAGTCGTACACCAACAGCATCTTCCGCCGACTCGGCGTAAGGAGCCGGACACAAGCTGTCGCGGAGGCTCGGGCGCTTCACCTGCTCGCTGACTAGCCTGGATCCCCCCGATGTCACAGCCCGATGGACTACTTCGTCTTCTAGGTGGCCAGACCGGCAGACTGAGCAAAAGAGGGTACTGTGACCGCCGCAACTTCAGCAGTTGAATTCGAGCGACACCGCGACCATCTGATGGCCATCGC
>DATLQC010000003.1:0-36525 GCA_035535395.1 Propionibacteriaceae bacterium
GCTCGGCATCTGCTGCATGCGGCCTGAGCGCCCGCGTACGCGGCTGCCTCGAAGCTGAAATTCGCTGCGTACTGCACAGCGCTGGTAGATTGGCCGCGCCGTTTGACCGGCCGCGGACTTTGAAGAGCTCCCACTCACACCGCGTGAAGAGCCCGAAAAGGGGCATCCCGGGGGCGCCGTGCAACGGGAAACCGAGAGGAGATGTCAGTGTCGATCGATGCTGAAACCAAGAAGAAGATCATTGCCGAGTATGCGACCAGCGACGGTGACACGGGTTCTCCCGAGGTTCAGGTCGCAATCCTTACCAAGCGGATCGCGCATCTCACGGAGCACCTCAAAGAACACAAGCATGACCACCACAGCAGGCGCGGCCTGATGTTGCTTGTGGGCCAGCGGCGCCGGTTGCTCAACTACGTGGCCAAGACAGACATCGAGCGATACCGCTCACTCATCGAACGTCTTGGCTTGCGTCGCTGATCCGCAGCACCGAGCGGTGCGGGGCCGTTTGGCCTTGCATACGACCACAACTCAATAACCACCATCACGTTCGAGATCGCATCTCGACGCAGATGCTCGACGGGGAGCGACTCGGTCCTCGGTAGTGGTTTTCGGGAGGAGCGTCTCGCCCTGGCCCGCAGACCTCGATCGAAGACCGGCCTCCACCAGCTCGGGACTGGCGCGGGACACGCTCCCGCGCCGCGTCGGGCCTCATCCGGCGTGCGGATGCGATCCACGCTCAGGCACTGGCCGTATGCCAGCGCCACAGAAAGGATTCCCGTGGAGGGACCAGATCTTCAATTCAGTGAAGCCGTTATCGACAACGGCGAGTTCGGCCGCCATGTCATACGTTTCGAGTCGGGACTCCTTGCCCGGCAAGCCGCCGGATCGGCGACCGTCTATCTCGACGAAGACACCATGGTCTTGTCGGCTACGACTGCACAAAGCAGGCCGCGCGAGGCGATCGACTTCTTCCCGCTCACCGTGGACGTCGAGGAACGCATGTATGCTCTCGGTCGCATTCCAGGCTCGTTCTTCCGCCGCGAGGGCCGCCCATCGGAGGGCGCCATCCTGACCTGCCGGCTCATTGACCGGCCACTACGTCCCTGCTTTGTCAAGGGCCTGCGCAATGAGGTCCAGGTCATCGTGACCGTCATGGCGCTGAACCCGAACAAGCTCTACGACGTAGTCGCGATCAATGCGGCTTCACTATCGACCCAGCTGGCTGGCCTGCCCTTCACCGGACCGGTTGGCGGCGTACGCGTCGCACTGATCGGCGACCGCTGGGTCGGATTCCCCGATGTCGATCAGCTGGAGAATGCCACATTCGACATGGTGGTCGCTGGTCGTGTAACTGACGCAGGCGATGTGGCCATCGCCATGGTCGAGGCAGAGTCAACCGAGCACACTTGGGATCTCGTCCAAAACGGCAAAACCGCCCCTACCGAGCATGTCGTGGCGAGTGGGCTTGAGGCGGCCAAGCCGTTCATCCGTGCGCTCTGTGACGCCCAAGTTGAGCTCGCGGCCAAGTTCCCCAAAGCTACGGCTGACTTCCCGGTCTTCACCGACTACAGCGACGATGTGTACGACGCAGTCGCCGAGACGGTCACTGCTGAACTGGCCGAGGTCATGTCAATCGCCGACAAGCACTCGCGCGAGCAGGCCGCCGACGCTCTCAAGAACTCGATTGTCGAGCGTCTGGCATCTCAGTTCGAGGGCCGCGAGAAGGAGATCACCGGCGCGTACCGAGCGCTGACCAAGAAGCTCATCAGGCAACGGATCCTGAGCGACAAGATTCGTATCGACGGCCGTGGCGTCACCGATATCCGGACTTTGTCCTGTGAGGTCGGCGTGGTGCCCCGTGTCCACGGATCGGCGCTTTTCCAGCGTGGCGAAACCCAGATTCTCGGCGTCTCGACGCTGAACATGCTCGGCATGGAGCAGAAACTTGACACGCTCGCGCCGGAGACCACCAAGCGCTATATGCACAATTACAACTTCCCGCCGTACTCCACCGGTGAAACCGGCCGGGTTGGATCCCCGAAGCGACGCGAGATCGGTCATGGCGCGCTTGCCGAGCGGGCGCTGAGTCCGGTGTTGCCTACTCGCGAGGAGTTCCCGTACGCGATCCGCCAGGTCTCGGAGGCGCTCGGCTCAAACGGCTCCACCTCGATGGGCTCGGTCTGCGCGTCAACGCTTGCCCTGCTCAACGCTGGCGTGCCGCTGCGAGCACCGGTTGCCGGCATTGCCATGGGCTTGGTATCCGACACAGTCGAGGGTCAGACGCGCTATGTAGCACTGACCGACATTCTTGGCGCCGAGGACGCGTACGGCGACATGGATTTCAAGGTCGCTGGCACGCGTGACTTCATCACTGCTCTGCAGCTCGACACCAAGCTCGACGGTATCCCGGCCTCGGTGTTGGGCGACGCACTGAACCAGGCCAAGGACGCCAGGAACACTTTGCTCGACGTGATGGGCGAGGCTATTGAGGGTCCAGACGAGATGAGCGTCTATGCCCCGCGGATCATCACCATGAGGATCCCGGTCGACAAGATCGGCGAGGTGATCGGCCACAAGGGGAAGGTGATCAATCAGATCCAGGACGATACTGGCGCGGAGATCACGATCGAGGACGACGGCACCATCTACGTCGGGGCGGACGGCGCCGACAAGGCTGAGGCCGCACGGGCCGTGATCAACGCGATTGCCAACCCGACAGCGCCGGAGAAGGGTGAGCGCTATCTCGGCACGGTGGTCAAGATCACGGCTTTCGGCGCCTTTGTCTCCCTGCTGCCCGGCAAGGATGGCCTGTTGCACATCTCGAAGATGCGGCCGCTGTCCGGAGGACAGCGCGTTGAGAATGTCGAGGATGTGCTCAGTGTCGGGCAGAAGATCCAGGTGGAGATCAACGAGGTCGATGATCGCGGGAAGCTATCGCTGATTCCTGTGGTGGAGGAGACGGTGTCGGCGTAGCGGTCTGGCGGTATTGGACCAACGCCGATGCCTCTCATACCCCGTAGCGGTTCCGGTCGACGACGAATTCCTCAGTTGGACGGCGCCGTGCGGCGTACGGTGCTGCCTGGCGGTCTGCAGGTGGTCACCGAAGACATCCGATCGACCAACACCTATTCCCTCGGGCTATTCGCCTCCGTCGGGTCACGGCACGAGACGCCGAGACTTCACGGCGCGTCACATTTCCTTGAGCACCTGCTTTTCAAGGGCACCTCGACGCGTACCGCAGAGCAGATCTCGGCCGCGATCGAGTCGGTGGGTGGCGAACTCAATGCGTATACGGCGAAGGAACACACCTGCTTCTACGCCCGGGTCTTGCACAGCGACGCTGAAGTGGCTCTTGACGTCCTAACCGACATGATCAGCAACTCATTGATCACGGCAGAGGACGTAGACGCTGAGCGAGCGGTGATCTTGGACGAGATCTCCATGCACGCGGACGACCCGACTGAGTTGGCTGCTGAAGCAGCAGCGGCCGCGATCTTCGGCAAGAGCGGCCTCGGGCGTCCAGTGATCGGATCACGCGATTCCGTGGCTACCCTTGGCCGGCCACAGATCGTGCAGCACTGGAGGCGGCATTATCGTCCCGGCTCGGTGGTCGTAGCTGCTGCTGGCAAAGTCCATCATGATCGGCTGGTCGAGCAGCTAGCAGGTATGGATGCACAGCCCGCAGGCCCAGGGCCGACGCCGCCAAGTCCGACAATAATCAAGGGCAGGGGGATCAACGGCCCCGGTGGGCTGATCATGCACCGCCTGCCGTTGGAGCAGTGCAGCGCGGTGCTGGCGTTTCCAAGCGCTGGAGTGTTCGACGCACGGCGCTATCCGCTGGGTCTGCTGTCGCTTGTTGTCGGCGGCGGCATGGCGTCCCGGTTATTCGTCGAAGTACGCGAACGGCGCGGACTGACCTACACCATCGATGCCGGTGAGACGGCCTATTCCGACGCTGGTTCATGGAGCGTCGAATGGCAGTGCGCGCCCGGCAAACTCGCGGCGATTCTCAAGCTGGTGCGGGCCACCCTTGCCGAGGTGGCTGAGCACGGCATCACTGAGGAGGAGCTCAGTCGAGCCAAAGGGCAGATGCGCGGCCAGACTGCACTCTCCTACGACGGTGCTGGCAGCCGAATGAGCCGCCTGGGGATCAACGCCGTACTCGGCGACGAGCGCACTCTGAGCGAGCTGCTGCGGTGCTTCGATCAGGTGACGGCTGAAGAGGTACGCGCGGAGGCAGCGAACCTTTTCAGTCACGCACCGACACTCGCCATCGCCGGCGCACGAGTGCCGGCTCGGGGAATTGAGTCGCTGCTTTCTCGCTGGTAAAGCTGACTTGTCAGCGTCGCAGCGTCTTATAACCTGCTGAGAGTCTGACAAGTCGGAAGGTGGTCACCGATGACCAGGGTCGGAGTGTTCGGAGCCCGTGGCCGAATGGGCGCCGAAGTGTGCCGTGCCGTGGAGTGCGCTCCCGACTTGGAACTCGTCGCAGCAATCGACCTGGGCGATGACCGTACGCCAGCCGAAGCCGCGGAAGTGATTGTCGATTTCACCCACCCGGACGCGGTGATGGACAACATCTCATGGTGTATCGATCACGGCATCCACACCGTTGTCGGCACAACGGGATTTACAGACGACCGACTGGATCAGCTCCGTAAGACTCTCGCCCAACATGACGGCGTTGGTGTCTTGGTGGCACCAAACTTCTCCATCGGAGCGGTGCTCATGATGCGCTTCGCTGAACAGGCGGCGCCCTTCTATGAAAGCGCCGAGGTCATTGAGCTGCATCACCCTGGTAAGGCCGACGCGCCATCGGGCACTGCAGCGAACACGGCTCGCAGAATCGCGGCCGCGCGGACCGCAGCTGCGCTCACCCCGCCACCGGACGCAACAATCCAGGAGCTCCCCGGGGCTCGGGGTGCCCAGGTTGACGGCATCCGGGTCCATGGCATCCGGCTGCGCGGTCTGGTCGCGCATCAGGAGGTTTTGTTCGGCGCCGAAGGTGAAACCTTGACCATCCGGCATGATTCCCTCGATCGAGTCTCGTTCATGCCAGGCGTGATCGCCGCAATCCGAGCGATCAGCAGCAGGCCGGGACTCACCGTGGGAATCGAACCCATTCTTGGGATCGGGTGAGGTGACTGTGCCGCGGCCTCGCCTTGGACGGGCCTCCCCGCTGGTCGCGACCTTGATCATCGTGCTCGTCGTTGCGTTGTTCGGCGCTGGACTCTACTTCGGTGATCGGTTCGCTCAGCACCGCGCTGAGCAGAAGGCCGCAACAGCGCTGCAACCACGCTTGGGAACACCCCAGCCACCGCAGGTCGACATCGAAGGCTTTCCGTTTGTGACTCAGGTCGCGTCCCGCTTGATTGACCGGATCCACATCGTGGCTGATCAGATCGGCACGACAAATGATGCACTGCTCACCTTGGCACATGCCGATCTTGTCCTCACCGACGTAGCAACGAACGACTGGTTCAAAACGATGAATATCAGTCACGCCGAGGGCACCGCTTTGCTGGACTATGCCAAGCTGTCCTCGCTCGCTGGCGCACCCATGACGTACGGCAGCGATGGCCGGGTGGAGCTTGACATCAAGACCACAGTTCTCGGCCGAGACGTCGAGGCCGTGGTCAGCGGTACGCCGCGACTCAACGCTAAAGAGCAGACCATGACGCTGAGTGATGCGAAGATCGCGGTCGCCGGCGTGAACCTGCCCGAGTTCACTTCTCAGGCATTGTTGGTGGCCCTGCTCAAGCCAATCCCACTCAAGGGCATGCCGCTCGGCATGACAGTTACCCGGATCACTGCAGCCGAGGACGGCGTGCATGTCGATCTCGTGGGCGACAACTTGGCAGTGTCGTCCTAGCGACTCGGTATGTGGCGCTGATCGCGCAATGCCGAAGCTCGCAGCTGGTTACGCAGCCTCAAGAACGGTGTGCAGCCGCACTTGTTTCAGACGGACGGATTCGTCCTCGGGCCCAATCTCTCGGCTCGTCCCGTCTGCAGCCCAGCCGGCACCGGTAAGGAACCTCCGAAGCTTGTCGTCGGCTGCATTCACCCAGCACGACGCTCGGACAAAACCGTCGGCCCGTAGCGTGTCGGCGCAGGCATTCAGGAGCCGGGATCCATGTCCTTGGTGTTGGGCGGGCGGGTCGATTACGAATTGATCGATCGCACCTTCGGTACTCCGGTCGGCATCGTCGTCCTGATTGGGCATCGTGGTGGCAAAGCCGACGATGCGCTTGCCGTCGGTCGCGACCAGAACCCGGAAACTGGCTTCCGGCGGTCGCTCGATGGCCATACGCCAGGATTCCACCATCTCAGCCAGCGACACTGAGCTGAGCATCAGCTCCGCAAGCTCGGCTGGCCATTGGATGGCCCAGGAGCGCCGTTGCAGCTCGGCGATGGTTGCGGCCTCGGCAGGCCACGCGAGGCGTACCGAGGCGGCGATCGGTTCACCGGAAGCTGCTCCCACGGCCGCGATGGTATCTGGCCTGTACCCTTTCCTCACGTGGCCGCCGGTAGTTTGCAGATCCCGCCCTTGCTGTCCCCCAACGCAATGCGCGTCGTCTCGCTGGGCGGTCTGGGGGATGTTGGTCGCAATATGGCCGTCGTCGAGTTCGACGGCCAACTGCTGCTCATCGACTGCGGAGTCTTGTTCCCCGAAGACGATCATCCTGGCGTCGACCTGATCTTGCCGGGCTTCGACGCGATCAGCGAACGGCTCGGCGATGTCATCGGACTGGTGCTCACCCACGGCCACGAGGATCACATCGGCGCTGTGCCCTACCTGCTACGCCAACGGCCCGATATCCCCCTCATCGGCTCGAAGCTGACGCTGGCATTACTCGCAGAGAAACTCCGCGAGCACCAACTGCGGAACGTTCCACAACGCGTCGTCACCGACGGTGACAAGGTCGCCGTCGGCAAGTTCGAGTGCGAGTTCATCGCGGTCAATCACTCGATCCCCGATGCCCTGGCCGTCGCCGTACGCACTTCGGCCGGCCTGATTTTGCATACCGGCGACTTCAAGATGGATCAGCTCCCGCTGGACGGACGAGTTACCGATCTGCGTGCCTTTGCCCGGCTCGGTGAAGAGGGCGTCGACCTGCTCATGATCGATTCGACCAATGCGGAAGTTTCCGGCTTCACAACGCCTGAGCGAGATATCGGGCCGGCTCTGGAGCGGGTGTTCGCGGCCAGCCGGCAGCGTGTGATTGTGGCGTGTTTCGCCTCCCATGTGCATCGGGTGCAGCAGGTTCTGGACGCGGCCGTGGCCCATCAGCGCAAGGTGGTCTACGTCGGGCGTTCCATGGTGCGCAATATGGCGGTCGCTCGGGAACTCGGCTTCCTCAAAATTCCCCGCAACACCTTGATCGATCTCCGAGAGATCGAGAACTACGCACCCGAAGACGTGGTGATCATTTCCACCGGATCTCAGGGTGAGCCGCTGTCGGCGCTGTCGCGGATGGCCAATCGAGAACACCCGGTCATCGAGCTGAAGAGCGGCGACACCGTCGTACTAGCCAGCTCGCTGATCCCCGGCAACGAGAGCGCGATCTATCGAGTGATCAATGGCTTGACTCGGCTCGGCGCACATGTAGTGCACCGAGGGAACGCGCTCGTCCATGTATCCGGGCACGCCAGCGCGGGCGAGCTGCTTTTCTGCTACAACATCATCCAGCCGCGGAACGTCATGCCCGTGCATGGGGAGATCCGGCACCTGACGGCCAACGGTGACCTGGCAATCGCCACGGGTGTCCCGCCGGACCGGACGATCATCGCTGAGGACGGTATGGTCGTCGACCTCGAGGCCGGCAAAGCCAGAATCGTCGGCAAGGTAGATTCCGGTTATGTCTTCGTCGACGGCACCACGATCGGCGACATCTCCGAGCTCTCGCTGAGCGACCGGCGGATCCTCGGTGAGGAAGGTTTCATCTCGGTGATCGCGGTAGTGAACACGCACGCCTCCAAGATTGTCAGCGGGCCGGACATCCACGCGCGCGGCTTCGTCGAGGACGACTCGGTGTTCGACGACGTACGCCCACTGATCGTTTCGGCCCTGGAAGTGGCGCTGCAGGAGGGCGTGGATGACTCTTATCGGCTGCAGCAGGTGATCAGGCGGCAGCTCGGCAAGTGGGTAAGCGACACTCATCGCCGGCGGCCCATGATCATCCCCGTCGTCATCCAAGCCTGAGAACTCAAGCCCATCTCAGACCCCGGCGGTCTGGGCGGGCCGGATTTAGCTCAGCGGGAAACCTTGCCGGCCTTGATGCAGGAGGCGCAGACGTTCAGCCGCTTGGGGGTGCCGGACACCACCGCGTGCACCCGTTGGATGTTTGGGTTCCAGCGCCGATTGGTCTTCTTCTTGGACCAGGGGACGTTGTGGCCGAATCCGGGCCTCTTGCCGCATATGTCGCATACCGCAGCCACTGGAATCCGCTCCAAAAATACGTCGATATAGATGACGTGCCCGAGTTGGGCAACCGGAAAAGAGTACCTGACAAGGTCCAGCGCAGGCCAATCGCTGTGATCTGGATTAGCGTGCTGGCGTGCCACCGCACGCCGCAGGGGTTCAAGGGGGTCGCCCCCCTTGCCATATGGTTGTCGAGTGTCGGCCCAGATAGGGGAGCAAGCGCCCACGCTATGGGCTGCTTATGACGGTTGGCTGCGCCGGGCGACCAACGTTATCAGCGAGTCGGCAGATGCGCTGAACGCAATGAACGTCTTCCCGGTGGCCGACGCCGATACCGGATCGAATCTGAAGCTGACGCTCACCGGGATCGCGCACGCCGTTCCTCAGGTCGAAGAGGCCAGCCTGGACTCTGCCGTACAAGCGGCTGTCTTGTGTGCGCATGGCAACTCCGGAGCGATCGTGGCGGAGATGCTGGTCAGCCTCTGTCGGGCGCTTGAGTACCGCCTGCCGGCTTTGCAGTCCATGCCGCCGGGCACCATGGTCGCGACCTTGCTGCGGTTAGCTGCTGTTGGTGCGCGACGCGCTGTTGCCCGGCCGGTTGCGGGCACCATCTTGACGGTTGCCGACGACGCGGCAAGTGCAGCTGAAACTGCGGCAAGCAGCCAACCGGAAGATGCTTTAGCGGTCGCAGAAGCGGCTCAACAGGCCGCCCGTGACAGCCTGGCCCATACGCAAGAACAGCTCGATGTACTGGCCGCAGCCGGAGTTGTGGATGCCGGCGGCCAGGCGTACGTGCTGCTCATCGATGTGCTGGTCGAAATGCTCGGTGGAGCCCCCGCTGTGCCACTGACTGCCGCCCAATTCCCGGCAGTCCGCGTCCCGTACGAGGCGCCAACGCCCACGGGCGAATACGAGGTGATGTACACCCTTCGCGGTGCGCCGGCCTCAGACCTGGATGCGTTACGGGAGCAGCTGTCAGGGCTCGGCCATAGCGTTGTCATTGTGGGTGATCAAGCCATTGCCCAAGTGCACGTCCATCTCGACGAGGCGGGCGCGGCAATCGAGGCTGCCCTGCCAATAGGCGAGCTGAGCCAGGTACGAGTTACCGCCCTGCCGCCACATCCAGCCGTTGGTCGGAGGAGTGTCTTGGCAGTCGTGTCCGGCTCTGGGCTGGCCGAGGCTGTCGCCTCGCTCGGCGGTGTGCCGGTGCTGACCACCGACGGCGACGTCACGGTCGAACGGCTGAAAGAGGTCACCGACCAAGTCTGTGGTGATGTTGTGATCTTGCCCAACGGCGCCGAGAACTTGAAGCGGGCCAACAACGTCGCGACTGAACTACGGCGGGCTGGACGCCGGGTGGGCATTATTCCGACTGTTGCGCAGGTGCAGGGATTGGCCGCCGTAGCAGTGCATGAGCCGTCAGCGGATTTTGAGTCCGCTGTCGTGGCAATGAGCACCGCTGCCGGGCATGCTCGGCATGGCGCCGTCATCGTGGCGGAGAACGCGGCGATGACCATGGCTGGACGCTGTAGGCCGGGCGATGTTCTTGGTGCTGTCGAGGGAGACGTCGTTGTCATCGGAACATCGATGGTCGAGGTGGCATGGCAGGTCGTGCAGCGATTGGTCAGTGCCGGCGGGGAATTGCTGACCTTAGTCCGCGGGATCGAGGCCGACGATGACCTGTTATCTGATCTTACGGCTCGAGTGCGGGAACGATTTCGCACTGTCGACGTCGAGATGGTGGACGGCCGCCAGGCCCGCTACCCCTTGTTGCTCGGACTGGAATGACCACACTCCGACTGGTCGGCTCACCCTGGCGCAGCGACACGTTCCGCCGACTGTCGACCCGCCTTGAGAACATCCTCGGCTCGAAGACTGCCAGGCTCTTCGAGCCGCTGAAGGTTTCCACGGTCGGCGATCTGATGCGGCTAGTGCCACGCCGCTACTTCTCAGGCACCGAGCTGAGCGACCTATCGCTGCTTCGGGACGGTGAGGAGGTCGCGGTGCTGGCCGAGGTCGTGGATGCCCGGACCTTCAACTTCGATGATCGCCCCTACATTCGCGCTCGGGGCAAGCCGCGACTCGAGGCGGTCATTACCGACCATCGGGGGAAGGTGACCTGCACCTTCTTCGGTCAACCGCGATTGATCCGTTACTGGAAAGGTCAGCTGCAACCAGGTGCCAGGGGCATCTTCGCGGGCAAGGTGACGAGGTTCAACGGCAGACTGCAGCTCGCGCATCCTGACTTCGTCATTGTCGATGAGAACGGTGACGTGATTGGCGGAACAAAGCGCAACGCCGCCCTGCTCTCGGCCTCCAACGTCCCGCTTGTGGGGCTCTACCCGCTGACCGCCAAGCTGCGGACCTGGACCATCGCCGAATGTGCAGCTTTGGCCCTGGAATCACTGACAGGCATCGAGGATCCACTCCCAGAGTGGATTCGCGCAGCGGCCGGCGTGATGGATCTGGAGTCGGCGTTCCGAGCTGTCCATCAGCCGACCGATAAGTCGGTGATCGGCGAGGGTCGCCAGCGGTTGCGGTTCGACGAGGCGTTTGCGCTGCAACTGACCATGGCGTACCGCCGAGCGGATGCAGCGTCGCATCGAGCGGTGGCTCGCAGGCGCCGGTCCGGCGGACTGCTCGACGCGTTCGACGAGCGACTGCCGTTCATCCTGACTGCGGGTCAAATCGAGGTGAGCGAAGAAATCATGACTGAGCTCGGCCGCGACCGACCGATGCAGCGACTGCTGCAAGGCGAGGTCGGGTCAGGCAAAACGCTGGTCGCATTGCGCGCGATGCTGGCAGTGGTTGATGCAGGTGGCCAGGCTGCCCTGTTGGCGCCAACCGAGGTGCTTGCTGCTCAGCACTACCAGACGATCACCCGGATGCTCGGTGAGCTTGCCACCGGCGGCACGCTGGAGGCACCGGAGCAGGCGACTGGCGTCGTACTCATCACCGGATCGTCCCCGGCTGCGCGGCGGCGCGAGGCGACGCTGCAAGCAGCATCAGGCGCTGCCGGAATCGTCATCGGGACTCATGCGTTGCTCAGCGCCGATGTTCAGTTCGCCGACCTCGGCCTGGTCGTCGTCGACGAGCAACACCGATTCGGTGTCGAGCAGCGGGCAGCGTTGAGTGCGAAGGCGGATCCTCGGCCACATGTCCTGGTGATGACAGCGACTCCCATCCCGCGATCGGTGGCTATGACGGTCTTTGGTGATCTTGAGACCTCCACCCTGCGAGAGATTCCGGCCGGGCGAGCGGAGGTGAGCACTGTGGTCGTCGACATCGTCCGTCAGCCTTCTTGGGTAGAGCGCGTCTGGCAGCGAGTTGTGGAAGAGGTGGGTCACGGCCGTCAGGCGTACGTGGTCTGCCCCCGAATTTCATCCGCAGGCTCGTCCGGCGCCGATGCGGAGAACCTTGTTGGCGAGAGTGATGCTGCGCCGGCAGTCGCAGTCGAGGATCTGTTCCAGGAATTGAGCGGCGGGCCGCTTGCTGGGCTGCGGGTCGAGATGCTCCACGGCCAGTTGCCGAGCGAAGTCAAGGATGCGGTAATGAGCCGGTTCGCCGCCGGCGAGATCGATGTGCTGGTCTCGACGACGGTAATCGAGGTTGGTGTGGATGTGCCCAATGCCTCCGTGATGGTCATTCAAGACGCCGACCGCTTTGGCATCTCACAGCTGCACCAGCTGCGCGGTCGGATCGGACGTGGCGTACATCCCGGAGTCTGCCTGCTGCTGACAACGGCGAGCGAGGACAGCGCGGCTCGCCAGCGTCTGGACGCCGTCGCCGGGACTCGCGATGGTTTTGCCCTTGCCGAGGTCGACCTCGAGCAACGTCGTGAGGGAGACGTACTGGGTGCCAGTCAGTCGGGCAGCAGGTCAAGTCTGAAGCTGCTCCGTGTGCTGCGAGATGCCCAGCTGATCGCCCAAGCCCGCACACTCGCCGAGGAGTGCATCGCCCAGGATCCCGAACTCAACGATCCGCGCTTGGCCGACATAGTGCTCGATATGGAGATGGATGCGGCAGGGGAGTGGCTGGAGCGCACGTGAAAAATTGCGCGAGCGAAGCGAGCACCAGCCACACCGGCGAGGTGTGTACGTGAGTGGGAGCCGGATCATCGCAGGGTCGCGCCGAGGGCGGCGGATCGCAATGCCGTCTGGCGACCGGACCCGCCCAACGAGCGATCGGGTGCGGGAGGCGCTGTTCTCAGCCATCGCGGCTTGGGCCGGCACCGCAGCGGAACCACCGGATCGCTCGCTGGCCGGACTGGCTTTCTGTGATCTGTACGCCGGGTCAGGTGCTGTCGGGCTAGAGGCGGCCAGCCGCGGCGCTAGTCCGCTGCTCCTGGTCGAGCGCGATCCGCGGACGACTCAGCTCATCAGGGCCAACGCCGAAGCTCTCGGGTTGAGCGTCCAGATCGCCACTACGTCGGTGGCGCAGCTTCTTCGCCGGCCTCCGGCTCAGGCTTTCGATGTGGTGTTCGCTGATCCGCCGTACGAACTGGACACAAGCGTTGTCAGCACCCAACTTGAGCAGCTCGTGGCCAACCGGTGGGTCGGCGCAGGTTCATTGATGGTTGTTGAGCGGTCACGACGTTCGCCGGAGCTGGTGTGGCCGGTAGCGGCTGCGGAGCGCTGGAGTCGCGCCTACGGTGAGTCCATCCTGTCTTTCGGATCGCTCGAGCCGAGTTCAAGTTCTAGCGGCCCTGCACCGGATCGCGCGCCGCCGTGCTGAGGAGGAGGGAGGGGACATGCTTTTCGTCCCGGAGTGACGACGAAGTCGGCGGCTACCCAGCGCGATCCGCGCGACGCGAACGGAGTGAGCGAAGCAATCAAACGGAGGAGGAGTCATGACACGCGCCGTCTGTCCGGGGTCCTTCGACCCTGTCACTCATGGCCATCTCGATGTCATCCAGCGAACGGCTCGCGTGGTCGACCAGGTGGTCGTGGCGGTGGGCACCAACATCTCCAAGAACGCTCTGTTCACTCCAGAGGAGCGTGTCGAGATGTTGATTGAGGAATGTGCCGAGTGGAGCAATGTCGAGGTCACGCTCTTCGGTGGCCTCCTAGTCGACTTCTGTGCAGCCAACAACATCGATGTCATCAGCAAGGGACTGCGTGCCACGGACTTTGGCTACGAGCTGCAGATGGCCCAGATGAACCGGCAGCTGACCGGCGTCGATACCGTCTTCTTGCCTACTGCGCCACAATGGGCTTTCGTCTCCTCGTCTTTGGTTCGCGAGGTGGCGACGCTCGGCGGCGACGTCTCACCCTTTTTGCCGGCAAAGATTGCCGAGCGCACTATGGCTCGAGTGGCATCTCGCAATGCGGGAGCAGCAAACCGGATGTGAAAGACGTTTCAGCTGCGCGACACTAGGGAACAGGGGACACTCGGGAAAGGGGAACGAGGGTGGCGGTTCTGAGGGTAGGACCTTCCGTGGTTGGAAGAGGTTCGGCTGAGGAGAAGCTGGCGTATCTACGTGAGCTCATCGTCAATGCGCGCGCAATGCCGATGTCAGCATCGTGCGTCATCAATCGAGGTGAAGTATTAGCCGCGATAGACGATGTGATTGCGAACCTGCCGGACGAGATCGCTGACGCGCAGCGTGTCATTGACACGGCAGCGTTCAAGATCGCTGAAGGCGAAGCAGAAGCGGGTCGCATCCTGGCTGAGGCGCGAGACCATGCGGCCAACTTGGCACAGCACAGCGAGGTCGTGCGGGTAGCGGAGCACGTTGCTGCCGACATGCGAGCTGAAGCCGATGAGGAGGCAGCCGCCTTGCGCCGGGAGACCGATGAATT
Organism: Propionibacteriaceae bacterium; assembly: GCA_035535395.1. Taxonomy (GTDB): domain Bacteria; phylum Actinomycetota; class Actinomycetes; order Propionibacteriales; family Propionibacteriaceae; genus Microlunatus. The sequence continues at coordinate 14,224 of DATLQC010000003.1, forward strand.
CATTGACGCGCGGATGGCGAGCTTCGAATCGGTGCTGCACAAGACGGTCAGTCAGGTGCGGACGGCCCGCGCCCGGCTTGCCGAGCGCAGCGGCTTGGATGCAGGCGACACCATGCGGCTAGACAGGCGTACGCACGCGGAGTAGCCATCATGGCGATGGGCCTGCCTGTTAGCTCCGGCGTTTTTTGTCTCTGGGGCCTACTCACCGGTAGGGTTGGGCCTCGGTCACGAGGAGGATCGGGGCCGCTCGGCTTGGAAGGATTGCGATGAGTTCGCCGCATCGCTCGCTGGACCCCCGCTCGGGCTTGGTCCTCGACACCCACGATCTGGGCCGTCGTGCGGGCGCAATGAAGGTGGTTCGGGCATCCGTCGAGGCTCCTGCGGACTTGGGAATCGCCGTGATCGGCGTACCACCCGGATCACCAGTCGAGCTTGATCTTCGGCTGGAGTCGGTTATCGAGGGAGTGCTGGTCACCGGGACTGCCACGGTTCAGGTGCGTGGGGAGTGCGTACGGTGTCTCGGGCCGATCTCTGACGAGCTAGAGGTCGAGATCCAGGAGCTGTACGTCTATCCGGGCGTCGAACCAGACGATGACCTCGCGAGCCGGCTGCAGGGCGACCTGATCGACCTTGAGCCGCTGCTTCGCGACGCGGTGGTACTCGATTTGCCATTCCAACCTTTGTGTCGGGATGACTGCGCGGGGCTCTGCGTTGAGTGCGGTGCCAACCTCAACGAGAATCCCAACCATCGTCACCAGACCGATCTCGATCCGAGATGGGCTGCCCTGGGGGGCCTTGAGGGTGGAGCCGGCGAATCTTACGATGTTCTAGAACCAGCCCCACGGGCGATGAAATTTCCGGGCGAGAGTGCCCGGAGGAACAAGGAGTGAAGTCGTGGCCGTTCCGAAGAGAAGAATGTCGCGAAGCAATACGCGCCACCGCAGTTCCCAATGGAAGGCGTCCGTGCCCGCCCTGGTGACCTGCGCCAATCCCGCTTGCCGCGAAAAGCATCTGCCTCATGTGGCGTGCCCGTCGTGCGGCCAGTATGGCCCTCGAGCCGCCCGTCGACAGGTCCTGACATCCTGATCAGGTCAGAGGCGACTGCAATTCGCCTACTTGCCGGAGAGCTCTTGAGCGAGCTCGGGATGAGTGTCGATCCTGAGCTGCTTGATCGCGCGTTGACACACCGGTCCTACGCGTACGAGCAAGGCGGCTTGCCTACTAACGAGCGTTTGGAATTCCTTGGTGACTCGGTGCTCGGTCTGATCGTGACCGAGCACCTTTTCGTCACCTACCCGGACCTGTCTGAGGGACAGCTCGCCAAATTGCGCGCCGCCGTCGTCAACTCCCGGGCCCTGGCCGACATTGCCCGCGAGCTCGACCTGGGCTCTGTGATCCACCTCGGCCGCGGTGAGGAGAGCACCGGAGGTCGTGACAAGTCTTCGATCCTTGCCGACACCATGGAGGCGGTGATCGGTGCGGTGTTTCTGCAGCACGGCGTCGATGCCGCGCGGGACCTGGTGCATCATCTCTTCGACCCCCTAATGGCGGAGGTTGCGACGCGCGGCGCGGGACTGGATTGGAAGACCAGCTTGCAGGAGATCGCCTCCATGATTGGCCTCGGCGTACCGGTCTACGACGTCGTTGAGTCTGGACCGGATCACGCGAAGACATTTCAGGCCATGGTCAACATCGACGCTCACAGCTACGGCCCAGGTGCCGGCCGCAACAAAAAGGAAGCCGAGCAAAACGCAGCTGCGATTGCCTTCGCGGCCCTCAAGGGCAGCCGCGGCGCAGGCCCAGTCGTAGCCCGTTAACCCAGTAACCCACCCGAGTGCCCGAACTCCCTGAGGTTGAGGTGGTGCGCCGCGGCCTTGTCAGCAGCATCACCGGACGCAAGATCATCGGCGTACGCGTACTGCATCCTAGGCCGGTGCGGCGGCACCTGACGGGCCCCGCCGACTTCGAGTTACAGGTCGCTGGTCGTACCTTTGCCGAGCCACGGCGTCGAGGTAAGTACCTGTGGCTGCCTTTCGACGACGGGGATGCCATCTTGGCCCATCTGGGCATGAGCGGTCAGTTCCGGCTCGCTGATGCCGATGCGCCGCTCGCACCGAATACCCGAATCATCTTCGCTTTCGCCGACGGAGAGCCCGGACTGCGCTTCATCGATCAGCGGATGTTCGGTGGCCTTTCGCTCTCACAGGGAGGCGCTGAACTGCCACCGGAGATCGCCCATATCGGTCGCGACCCTTTCGAACCCGACTTTGACCTGTCCGATGTCGTCTCTCGGATGCGCAGGCGTAATACCGTCATCAAGCGAGCTCTCCTTGATCAGCAGTTGGTGTCGGGCATTGGCAACATCTACGCCGATGAGGCGCTCTGGGAAGCTCGGATGCACTACGCGCGAGCGACCAGAACGCTGTCGCGCGCCCAGGCCGCGGATGTGATCACGGCCGCGGCAGCTGTGATGCGTAGCGCGTTGGGCCACGGCGGCACCTCCTTTGATGCCCTCTATGTCAACGTCAATGGATCGAGCGGCTACTTCGACCGCTCGCTGGCGGTCTATGGTCGTGAAGGCGAGCCTTGCCCGCGTTGCGGAACACCGATCCGTCGTGAGCCGTTTATGAACCGGTCGTCATATCGTTGTCCGCGCTGTCAGCGAGCTCCACGCGGATTTGTGGTGAAGCGCGCAATACGCGAGCAGCTCCGAGAAGGTGGGTATTAGCAAAGCGATGATCGAACGCCTCAGGCACTACGTGCTGGTCCGTCACGGGCACAACTGGATTCTGCTCTTCCGGTTTGCCCTTGTTGGCGCATCCGGCGTTCTGGTCAACCTGTTTGTCGCGATCATGTGCAAGAAGCTCGGTCCCGACGAGAACGGCATCTTCTACGACTTGCCGTTCACCGATTTCAATGTCCGCTGGTATCACGTGTACTCCACGATCGCGTTCCTGGTCGCCAACCTGTGGAACTTCGAACTCAACCGGCTCTGGACCTTTCGCAGCTCCAAGCATGCCGGCTGGTTTCGCGAGTACCTGCCCTTCCTGACGGTGGGCATCCTCGCCCAGATTGTGGGTCTGGGCATCTTGACGCTCCTCATGCACCCGGATTCGATCTTCTCGCTGTCGCCGACCATCTTCGACAACTCCACCGGCTTCCGTACCCGGTTTTACTGGGCGCAACTGATCACGATCGCTATCGTCACGCCGGTCTCGTTCCTGCTGAACAAGTTCTGGACCTTCTCTGCCGTACGTGGCAAGCATGGGCTGCACGAGTCATCGGAAGAGAGCGTGGAAAGCGAGCATCCGACTGCTGGTGTCTGACGATCGACTGGGCCGCGATATTTATGACCCGCCTGTCGGGGTACCGGGACTTGGGGCCGCCGTCGGTTAGAGTGAGGTCGCCTTCCGCAGCCGGATCCTGAGCTCACACCGTCGAGAGGTGGACGTTGTACCTCAAGAGCCTGACCTTGCGCGGATTCAAGTCCTTCGCTTCCGCGACGACCCTCAACTTCGAGCCTGGCATCACCTGTGTCGTGGGTCCCAATGGCTCGGGCAAGTCCAACGTTGTGGACGCACTCAGCTGGGTGATGGGAGAGCAAGGGGCGAAGACGTTGCGCGGCGGCAAGATGGAGGATGTCATCTTCGCCGGCACCTCCGGCCGGGCGCCGTTGGGCCGCGCCGAGGTCGTGCTGACGATCGACAACTCCGATGGCGCGTTGCCCATCGAGTACTCCGAGGTCACCATCTCACGCACCATGTTCCGCAACGGTGGGTCGGAGTACGCCATCAATGGCAATGCCACCCGTCTACTGGATATCCATGAGCTGCTCAGTGATTCCGGAATCGGCCGCGAGCTGCACGTCATCGTCGGCCAGGGTCAGCTGGATTCGATCTTGCAGGCGACACCAGAGAGTCGCCGGGGCTTTATCGAAGAGGCAGCCGGGGTGCTCAAACACCGCAAGCGCAAGGAGAAGGCAGTCCGCAAGCTGGAGGCCTGCGAGGCAAATCTGAACCGGCTGTCGGATTTGATCAACGAGATCAGACGGCAACTCAAGCCGCTCGGTCGGCAAGCGGAGGTGGCCCGGAAGGCAGCTGTGATACAGGCCGAGGCGCGGGATGCGAAGGCGCGGTTGTTGGCCGATGATTTGCGGCAGGCTACACGGGCCCTAGAGTCCGAGCTCGCCGATGAGCAAGCAATGAATGAGCGCCGCCGAGCCCTGGAGCTAGCGCTTGAGAGCGCCCGAGAAACCGAGCTAGCCGCAGAGGAAGCCGTACGTCAAGGCGTACCGAGGCTGACCGCTGCGCAAGAGACCTGGTATTCCCTTGCAGCGTTGAAGGAGCGGGTAGCCACCACGCTGTCGATCGCGCGGGAACGGATGCGTCAGGCCGAAGACGACCCCGGAGAGCTGCTCTTCGGGCGCGACCCCGATGAACTCGACCGGGAAGCTAATCGAGTTGCCGCCCAGGAGAACGAGCTGTCGACTCAGCTGCAGGAGCGAGCTCAGGCGCTGCAGGACGCCACCGACCACCGCGCCGCCTGCGAGCAAGCGCATCGAGGTGAGGAGAACCGGCTGGCCGGGCTCGTCCGCGCGGCCGCAGACCGGCGAGAAGGACTGGCCAGACTGACCGGCCAAGTGAACTCGCTACGCAGCCGTGGCGAAGCGGCAGCTGCCGAGATCAGCCGTCTGACCGCTGCGCAGCAGGAGGCTGCAGCCAGGGCCGAGCAAGCGTTCCGAGCGTTTACCGCCTTGGAGACCAAGATCGCGGGATTGGATGCTGGTGAGCTGAACCTCGATGCAGATCATGAGGCGGCACTAGAGGTCCTGAACCGCATCGAGCAACAGCAGCATGAGCTGCGGCATCAAGAACAAGTGGCGACTCAGGAACGGGCCGCTCTCGCCGCTCGTGTCGAGGCTCTGCAGGTCGGATTGAACCGCAAGGACGGCTCCTCGGCGTTGCTCGCCGCGAGCGACCGGCTGGATGGTCTGCTGGGGTCGGTTGCAGCGTTGGTCAGAGTGGAAACCCCTTATGAGACGGCGATCGCAGCGGCCTTCGGTGCTGCAGCCGACGCCGTTGCCGTAAGCGGCCTCGATGCTGCAGTTGACGCTTTCGACCATCTCAAGACCGAGGATCTGGGACGGGCCGGCATGCTGCTTAGCGGTGCGGCGGAGACCGAGCGGACAGAGGACTGGCCAGGCCTTCCCAGCGGCGCCCGATACGCCGTTGAGGTAGTCGACGTACCCGACCAGCTCCTTCCAGCGGTGAACCGCCTGCTGCGCAAGGTCGCCCTGGTCGAGAACCTGCTCGCAGCCCGTAGCCTGATCGCCACGCTGCCAGATGTTGTCGCGGTTACCCAGGACGGGGACGTCCTAAGTGCGCACTTTGCTGCCGGCGGATCATCCGCCACGCCAACCCTGATCGAGTTGCAGGCCGCCATCGACGACGCCCAGCAGCGGCTGACCGAAGCCAGCCACGCTTGCGACCGGCTGCGCTTCGCGCAAAGCCAGCTTGATGAGCAGCATCGTCAGGCGAGTACCACGGTCGAGATCGCTCTTGCCCGGCTCCATGAGTCGGACGCTGCGATGGCCGCGTTGGCAGAGGAACTCGGACAACTCAGCTCCACCGCGCGCTCGGCCAACGCAGAGGCCGAGCGGCTCAGGCAAGCCATAGCGGAGGCCGAGGACGCGCGTGACCGCGATGTTGCTGGACTCGCCGACCTGGAGCACCGCCTGGAAGTGGCCGCCGAGACGGTAGACGACACCGAGCCGAATCCGGCGGAACGTGACCGACTCGCAGAGCAGGCCAGGCTAGCCCGCGCTGCGGAAATGGACGCGCGGCTGGCGTTGCGCACGCTGGAAGAGCGGGCTCGCGCCCTCGCTGGGCGAGCCGATGCGTTGCGGCGCGCGGCCGACAGAGAACGCCAGGCCCGTGTCCGCGAGATCGCTCGACGAGAGCGAATGCTGCGGGAGGCGCGTACCGCTACCGCCGTCCAAGCCGGTGCTACGTTCCTTGCCCAGCAACTCGAACGTTCCCTCGCTTTGGCAGCACGTGAGCGTTCTGAGGCGGAGGCGGCCCGAAGCGAGGCAGAAGCTGCCCTGGGAGCCGCGCGCGGAACAGTGCGCTCGCTGACTCGCGACTTCGAATCATTGGTCGATGCCGCGCATCGTGACGAGGTTGCACGGGCCGAGCAGCAGATGAGAGTGGAGGCGCTGGCCGAGCGGGCTATGGCCGAGCTTGGACTGGAGGCAGCCGCATTGCTCTCCGAGTACGGGCCGGACAAGCCGGTACCGGTGCTCACTCGGGAGGACGGCAGCACGACGTCAGGTGAGGATGACCAACCAGGGCCAGTGCCCTTTGTCCGCGACCAGCAACAAAAGCGACTGCGGACCGCCGAGCGTGAGCTCAGCCTCCTCGGGCGAGTCAACCCGCTGGCTCTGGAAGAGTTCGATGCTCTAGAGGAGCGGCACCGGTTCCTTTCTGAGCAGCTGGAGGATCTCAGAAAAACCCGCCGCGATCTACTCGACATCATCGTGGAAGTCGATAACAGGGTGCAGCAGGTCTTTGCGGACGCCTACACCGATGTCGCGGCCGCCTTCGAGCGGGTGTTCGCGCGACTCTTCCCGGGTGGCGAAGGCCGGTTGATCTTGACCGAACCAGGGAACTGGTTGACCACCGGTGTCGATGTCGAGGCACGCCCGCCAGGAAAGAAGATCAAGAGGCTGTCGTTGTTGTCTGGTGGCGAACGCGCTCTGGTCGCGGTCAGCTTCCTGATCTCTTTGTTCATCGCGCGACCCAGCCCCTTTTACATCCTTGACGAGGTCGAGGCCGCGCTCGACGACACGAACCTTGGCCGCCTGCTGGAGATCTATGAGGAGCTGCGGGCAACGAGTCAGTTGTTGGTAATCACTCATCAAAAGCGCACGATGGAAATCGCCGACGCCCTTTACGGAATCAGCATGCGCGGCGACGGTGTCTCAACCGTGATCTCTTCACGGCTGCGTGAGACCGAGTCCGTCGCCTGACCTGCCTGTCAGAGTGGAACGAGATGCTGCGAGCGTCGGGAATCGCGCGCTCGCCGTGCTGAGCCAGGCTGGTGCAAGAGCGCCAGCCTCAGCGAAGTAGGTGGATACAAGCGCGCGATGCGCGAGCAGCAAGCCCAAAAAGTTGTGATGAAATCGAGAACAAGAATCGGCATTTCGTTATCGATACCGTGATCTTGGCTTGGCAGACTATGATCCCAAGAGCTGTTGTTCCACCGGCACCGCCTGCATCGCAGTAGCGGCTGTACGACCCGTAAGACAGTTCCTTCCCCGCTCCGTACCCCAGACCGCCTGTCTGAACCGACTGTCTGAACTGACTGTCTGAAAGGGAGGGTTTCGTGACCTCCATTGTCGTTGCCATGATTGTGATCTTGGTCGTTGCAGCCTGCACAGCGGGTCTGGTCCTCCTGGGAATGGAGGGCCGTGGCAAGCAGCGTGCACCGAAGCTGGCTGACCGCATGGCACGCGCGGCCCAGCACCTCAATGGCGACGGGGAGCCTCCCGCTCGCCTCGTCAAGCTGATTGAGTCCACCCGGAATCGCTGAGCCGGGCCCCGGTGTATCCTCGCCTAGGATGTGCCGGTGGATGCGACAACTCTGTGGGTGATCATCAGCGGCATCTTGCTGGTGGTCATCGCTGTCGTTGGCTTCCTCGCCGTCGGCCGGCGCCGAGCGCTCCGTACGGGTGAACGGCCGCCCAGCGTCGAACCAGCACCACCACGTGGTTGGGAAAGGCCTGCCGAGGACGCGGGAAACGAGCCGTCCGCAACACAAGTTGACATTCGAGCCGCACCGCCGCCGGAGGTTGAGCTTCCCGAGGTCGAGCTCGTTCCCGAGGCTCCGGCGCTCGAGCGCCCGGAAGCTCCCGAAAGCCGCCTGGTACGCCTTCGTCGCCGGCTCGCCGGATCCAACAGCCCGCTTAGCCGCGGCCTGCTGCTGCTGATTACCCGAGACCGGATCGACGAGGACACGTGGGAGGAGTTCGAGGAGACGCTGATCACTTCCGATCTTGGCGTCGCGCCGACGACTGAGCTGGTGGAGTCGCTACGTGACAAGCTTCGGGTCGAAGGGATTTCTGAGCCGGGAAAGGCTCGTGCCATCCTGCGCGCGGAGCTGATCAAGCTCGTCGACCCCACCATGGATCGCAGCCTCAACGCCAATCGAACCGATCAACCTGCAGTTGTCATGGTGGTCGGAGTGAATGGCACCGGCAAGACAACCACCGTCGGAAAGCTTGCCCGGGTCCTGGTGGCTGAGGACAAGGACGTGCTGCTCGGTGCCGCCGATACGTTCCGGGCGGCCGCGGCAGACCAACTGGAAACGTGGGGCAGCCGGGTAGGAGTGCCGACCGTGCGAGGGGCTGAAGGTGCCGATCCAGCTAGCGTGGCTTTTGAGGCTGTCAAAGCTGGGATCGAACAAGAAGTCGATGTGGTGCTCATCGACACCGCCGGTCGCTTGCATACCAAGATCGGACTGATGGATGAGCTGGGCAAGGTGAAGCGAGTGATTGAGCGTCAGGCACCAGTGGGCGAGGTGCTCTTGGTGCTAGACGCGACTACTGGGCAGAACGGGTTAGTCCAGGCTCGGATCTTCACTGAGGTAGTCGACGTGACCGGCATTGTGCTTACCAAGCTGGACGGTTCGGCCAAGGGTGGCATCGTCGTTCAGGTGCAGCGGGAACTCGGCGTACCGGTCAAGTTGGTAGGACTTGGCGAAGGCGCAGATGATCTTGCTCCGTTCGATGCGGAGATCTTTGTCGATGCATTGTTGGATGCGGCATGACGAGCACATCTGCATCCCCCTGTCTAAGGGCCCATGCCGTTTTCCGCACTAGGCCACGAATGAAGGCGATTCAGGCCGATTGCGGTCTCAGATGCGTCCTTGTGCGGAGAAACGCGCCTCCGGGGTCAGCGGCCGGCCCAGGTTGAGCGCTGTCTCAGAGTCCGCGTAGTGCCCGAACCGCTCAACATCGACGTAGCCGCTTGATCGGTAGAGAGCAACCGCGGCGATCTGCGGCTGACCGGTCTCCAGAAGCATCCAATCGGCGCCAGCAGCTGCCGCGCTGGTTTCAAGGGCGGTCAGGATGATCCGCGCGTACCCGCGGCCTCGTACGCGTTCCTGTACGAACATCCGCCTAATCTCGGCTGGTCTGCGCGCCATCGGCGGCACACCAGGAGTCCGAAATCGCCACCCACCCATGGCCACGGCTTCGTCATCTAAGTAGCCGACGAAGAAAGCTCCATAAGGAGGACTGAAGTCGGCCGTCGCGTACGGGGTTTCGTCGGGCCCGCCGTAGATTTCGATGTAGAACTGCTGGGCTTCGGCCTCTAGTGCCGCAACATCGGGGTGCTCGTACCGAACCTGCCGCAGCTGAAGCTCCTCCGACACGTGACAAGCCTAGGCAGCGGGCGCCGTGTCTATCGCACTCTGACAGGCAGCCGGCAGATTCGCCTCCTTCGTCGACCTTCTCGCTGCCCAGCTGGCGAGCTCCTGCAGTCGGCGAAGCGGGCTGCCTGTCATAGTGCGACCTTTTGTGCCCTGAGACGCAGCTGCGGGTTGAGTAGGCTAAGTCAGTCCAGCACAACCAAGGTAAGGACGCTCGTGTTCGACACCCTGCAAGACCGCCTGGCGGCCACCTTCAAGAACCTGCGCGGCAAGGGCCGACTGTCCGAGGCCGATATCGACGCCACGGCTCGCGAGATCCGCATCGCGCTGCTCGAAGCCGATGTGAATTTGGCGGTGGTCAAGGACTTCATTGCCGCGATCAAGGAGCGTGCTCGCGGCGCTGAGCTCTCCGGAGCTCTCAATCCTGGTCAACAAGTGATCAAGATCGTCAATGAGGAATTGATCACGATTCTGGGCGGCGAAACAAGGGTGCTGCGTTTCGCGAAGAGGCCACCAACGGTGATCCTGCTTGCCGGCCTACAAGGTTCCGGTAAGACGACGTTGGCCGCGAAGCTCGGGTTGTGGCTCAAGGAGCAGGGCCATTCTCCGCTCCTGGTTGCGGCGGACCTGCAACGGCCGAACGCGGTGAACCAGTTGCAAGTCATCGGCGAGCGAGCTGGCGTCCATGTCTTTGCGCCGGAGCCGGGCAACGCCTCGTCGCGGAGCGACATCGATCAACCGAGCGGTGATCCGGTCGCGGTGGCGCGATCCTCGATCACCGAGGCCGAGCGCCGCCTGTATGACGTTGTCATCGTCGATACCGCCGGTCGGCTGGGCATCGATGCCGAGATGATGCAACAGGCCGTCGACATTCGTGATGCCGTCCATCCCGACGAAGTCCTCTTCATCGTCGACGCGATGATCGGCCAAGATGCCGTCAACACGGCCAATGCCTTCGCCGAAGGGGTCGGCTTTGACGGCGTTGTGCTGACCAAGCTGGATGGCGATGCCCGTGGAGGTGCGGCGCTCTCGATTGCACGGGTGACCGGTAAGCCGATCATGTTTGCCTCCAACGGTGAGGCGCTCAAGGACTTCGACGTCTTCCATCCTGATCGGATGGCCAGCCGGATCCTCGGTATGGGCGACATGCTGACCTTGATCGAGCAGGCCGAGAAGACCTTCGACGCCGAGCAGTCAGCCAAGGCCGCAGCCAAGTTGGCTGGGCAGGGCGGAGAGTTCGGCTTGGCGGACTTCCTGCAGCAGATGCAGATGGTTCGCAAGATGGGTCCGCTGTCGAAGGTTTTCGGAATGCTGCCTGGAATGGGTGAGATCAAGGACCGGATCGCTGGCATCGACGAACGTGATGTTGATCGGATCGAGGCGATCATCCATTCCATGACACCGACCGAGCGGGACAATCCCAAGATCATTGACGGGTCCCGGCGCGCCCGCATTGCCAAGGGAGCCGGCGTCAACGTCTCAGACGTCAATACCTTGATCAACCGCTTCTTCGAGGCCCGCAAGATGATGAGCTCCTTGGCAACTGGCGCTGTACCCGGAATGCCTGGAATTCCCGGCTTGCCTGGCCCTCGCAAGCAAGCCGCGCGGTCGAAGAAGAAGGGTGGCCGTGGCGTATCGGGGAACCCTGCGAAGCGCAACGCGCCCCAGCAGCCGGCGGTGTCCGCCGAACCAGCCGCCGCATCTGGAAACGGAGAGTTCGACCAGGCCGAGCTGGAAAAGGCGATGGCTGAGTTTCAGTTGCCACCCGAACTGCGTAGCCGCTTCAGCAAGTAGCTGTTATGCGGCCTGAGCCTGTCGAGGGGCGGGACCGCCTGCACTTCGCTGGTCTCGCACTACCAGAAGGCGAACATCGCGACCTGTGGGTGGTCGACGGAGTGATCCGTACAGAGCCGATTTCCAATGCGCAGACCGTGGCAACCCGAGTCTGGTTGATGCCAGGCCTGGTCGATGCGCACTGTCATGTCGGGCTGGAAAGGCAGGGCGCTGTCCCCATCGAGCGGGCCGAGCAGCATGCGGTGGCCGACCGTGACGCGGGGGCGTTGCTACTACGGGACGCGGGCAGTCCGGCCGATACCCGGTGGATGGATCGACGAGCCGATCTGCCCAAGATCATTCGTGCCGGGCGGCACATTGCGCGGCCGAAGCGCTACCTTCGCAACTACGGCGAAGAGGTTGAGCCGCATGAATTGGTCGCTGAGGTGGAGCGGCAGGCAGCTCGTGGTGATGGCTGGGTAAAACTCGTGGGGGATTGGATCGACCGGGATGTCGGCGATCTCACACCCCTGTGGCCAGCTGACGTGGCGAAGGCGGCGATCACCCGCGCGCACGAACTGGGTTGCCGAGTGACCGCGCACGTCTTCGGTGAGCAGGCTGTCAGCGAGCTCGTGGCAGCTGGCATCGACGGCATTGAGCACGGGACGGGGATCGACGAAGCGACCACCAAGTTGATGGCCGAGCGTCAGGTCGCCCTCGTCCCGACCATGATCCAGCTCGACAATTTCGAGATGTACGCCCGGGCCGGCGAGGAGAGGTTTCCGGCGTACGCGAGCCACATTCGTGCTCTGTACGCCAGCCGTCTCGAGCGGTTCGCGGGGGCTCTGGACGCGGGCGTTCCCATCTACGCCGGCACTGACGCTGGCGGCTTTCTGCCACACGGCCTGGTTGGCGAGGAGATTGCCGCGCTGGCGCAGTTCAGTTCAGCCGAGTACGCCTTGGGCGCCGGTTCCTGGCGAGCTCGCAGCTGGCTTGGTCACCCGGCGACCCTCACCGACGGGGCGCCGGCTGATTTTGTGGTCTTCGATGCTGATCCACGCCTTGATCTATCCGTGCTGAGGGCGCCGCGCCATGTGATCTTGCGTGGCGCCCTCATGGACTGACTGCTAGCTGCGCGAGCGTCGGCAAATCGCCAAAATCATGGCGCGATGTTGATCACCAGCATCGCCGTACGTTGTCCGGCTTTGGCCGAGACGGTCGCTTCCAGCCCACGGGTGGTCTTCACCAGCTTCGGCTTGACCGGTGAACCGTTGAGTGTGGCCGATGCGATCGTGGCCCCATCCGGAAGCACCGTCCCGATGCGCAAATCCACCCGGCCATGCCTGGTCACTGTGGTCGTGTAGCTCGAGCCTTGGTGCGCAGCAGCCACGTCGATGGTGAGGGCACCGAGTTTGACGCTGTTCGCCGACGCTTTGGGTTGCCCGGTCGGCAGCTGCGGCACCACGGCGACTCGGCCGCGGCCGAGATCCGGTGAGACGCCAAGCCACTGGTGGATCACCGGCCACAGCACTCCGTACGCGCCCCAAGCCTGCATCACCATCGACCGCTCGGTGAACAGCCGGTCGATGTTGGCCCCGAAGTCACCGCCCGGGACGATCTCCGGCATCGCGCCCGGCATCTCCCACAGATCAGGATCGAGTTGGCTGCGGGCGTTGCCTCTGATGTAGACGCGCTGCTGATCCGCGCCAAGCCGGCCGTAGTTGCCCTCGCTCACCGCTGCGATGGCGCTGTTAAGGGTGAAGATGCTGCGCTCGCTGGGCACCGCGGAGATCACCGAGTCGCAGGTCGGACCGGGATTGCCATCAGGAGCCGAGGTCGGCCCGGTGCCCGTGTGGTAGAGCCCAAGCGAGTTGGTGAAGCAAGGCCGCTCGTGCTGGGTGAGCGTGGTGTTTGCATGCTCATCCGATGCCAGTGGTGCCGACGCGCGGCCCGGCAACTTTGGCAGCACGGCGTCGGTTGGGGTAAGTCCGATCCAGTGTCGTTGGAAGACCTTCTCGTTGCCCGGATCGTCGAGTGAGTCAGCGTACGAACGGGCGCCGTCGGCGGCGTACCACCAGTCGTTCTCAAACTTGTCGAGTAGTGCCGTCGCCTTCTTGGTGGCCCAGCGCCTTGTCTGTCCATCACCAACGGCCTTAGCCAGATCAGCGAGATCGGCGTAACCGCGGATGGTGTAGACCGCGTTGTCCAGCTTCTCCTCACCCATGCCAGGGCGTTCGACATTGCCCAAACCTTCGGGCCAGCCGTCATTGTCCTCATCCAAGGTGGCCACGTACTTCATCGCCTTCACGCTCGCCGGATAGAGGTCCTTGAGGAACCTCTTGTCAGCTGTCCAGCGCCAGACCAGCGCGACTGCGGAGGGGTACTTCGACGACTCATCGGTGTTGCCAGGGTCAGCATTTGCGCCGAAGTACACCGCACCATCGGGTGTCACTTCGTGCACGATCTTGCCGCTGCCTTTGTTGACGATCTCCGAGACGTCGCGGAGGGCTCGCAGATGGTCCTTGATCGGCCCGAACTGGCCAGCGGCAACCGCGGCAAATGCCGTGTACTCACCATCCGTGCCGAACAACCAGGTGTAATCCGGCCAGCCCGCGCCGAGCCAGCGCATGGACTTCAGCGTCCCCGCCGGCGGTGGGTACGCCTCACCAGCGTTGACGGCGCGAAGCTGCAGATCCTCAACGCGCTGCTCTGAAGCGGCCAGCATCTGCTTCGACCAAGCCACGCTTCGAGCGAGCAGCGGGTTGCCGGGCAACGCGACATCATTGAGCGCATCCAAGCGCTCGCGATAGCGCACGACAGCCCGGATCTCAGCTGCGGGATTGTCGAGCGCCTTGCGGAGCTGAGCCCGCGCCTGCGCCGGGCCGGAGGTTGATCCACCGACACCGAACCAGACGGTCTTTGCCTGGCCGGCTCGCAGTCTCACCTTGTAAGCGAGCTGGCCACCTGCGCCCTTGCCGTACTCGGTGTCGTCGCAGCGCTCTGGCTGCGGCGGTGCGCTCGGGCCGGATGCCGGACAGATCACTGCCGGGTCCTGCGGACCTCGGAAGTCCTTGCCTGTCTTGGTCACGTACGGGGAAAGGTCGCTGCCGAACGCGGCAGCCCAATCATGGGACTCAAAATTCGGTGACGGAGGCTTTCCCTTGTCCCGGAACAGCAAATGCTTGCCCCGGACAGATACCGAATCAGCGAGGTTGACCAGCGTCTGGCTGGGCTTGGTCTCCCCCCAGGGATAGGACGAGATCAACTCCGAGTGCGCGTCAGCGCGCAGCGTGATGGTGCGGGTGCGGTCGGAACGCAGGCTGAGTCCGACGAGGGCGCCGGACACTCCGCGTGGTACGAAGTCCGTGCGACTCGCCAATACGCCATGAGTCGTCGGCAGGTCGGCCCGTACGTAGCCCCAGCCTGAGGTGGTCTTGGTGGCCTTGCCGATCCAGTCGCCGTTGATGTTGAACCACATGCCGTCGAGCAGCTTGAGGTTCGGGAGCCAGAAGCCGCCCATCTCACCGCGGGTATGAAAACCCGCGGCAGGGTAGGTGCCGTCGGCCGCGCCGAGAGCCCAGGCGCGGTCGCCGGTCACCACGAATCGGCGATCCGAAAGCCGGGTGGTCTCGGACAACTCCGGCGACCGGGCGATAGCGGGATCGACGACCGGGCCACTAGCGGCTTGGGCGGGAACCCCGAGGGGTGCCGTGATCAGTAGCAGGGAACAGGCTGCGGTAACGCAGGCAGCGAGGCTCCCCCGAGTAGTGCGATGCACAATAAGCCTCTCCTTTGAAACTGCGTGCGCGGAACGCGCCGCTCGAGAGGGAAGATGATGCGCTTAGCGCATTGATCGAGAAGATGGGCGCGTCTAGCGCACAGGACCTTGATCTTCCTATCGGCGCGGCAATGTGTGATGCAAGGGTGTCGGGGAATTGTTGCCTCTGAATAAATTCCCGGCCCGGGCTGCGAGTCTCGGTTGCTGCAGCGAGCAAGATGGGCGCATGCGCGGCGGTCGGGCAGCAGCAGTACTGCTGATCGTCGGGCTGTTGTGTGCGATGCCAATCCCCGCGCAAGCCCAGGACAAGGTAATTGAAACCGCGCTCATGGTGCCAGGTACGCCTGACGCGGACGGCAAACCGGTCAAGCTCGACGCGACGATTCTGACCACTGACCCGGCCACTCCACGTCCGGCGATTGTGCTGGCGCACGGCTTCGGCGGCACGAAGGATGACAGTGAGCCGACCGCACGTACGCTGGCGCTCGCCGGTTACACAGTGATCATCTACACCGCGCGTGGCTTCGGGAAATCGGGCGGCCGGATTCACCTGGACAATCCGACGTACGAGGGAGCAGATGCCGGCAAGCTCGTTGATCTTGCCGCGAGGCGCCCCGAGGTCGTCAAGGAAGGCAGCGATCCGGTGATCGGCTTCGCCGGAGCGTCGTACGGCGGAGCGCTCTCCTTCCTGGCCGCCGGGCTTGATCCCCGCGTGGATGCCATCGTGCCGGCATTCACCTGGCACAGCCTGCGGCAGGCGCTTTTCCCTCAGTATCAGATTGCCGGCCCTGCCGCCTCTCTGGGCGACGTCAGTCCCGCTAACCGGCAGGGTGTCTTCAAGCAGCGTTGGGCCTCATTGCTGTTCTCCAATGGCGGCGGAGGAGGAGATCCCGCCAGCAGTGAACAGTCGCAGAATCAGGACGAGTTGTGCAGCCGATTCGATCCGACTCTTTGTCGGGGCTACCTCGCCGCAGCGGAGGCTGGCGAGGCGAATGACAAGCTGAAGGCGCTGCTGGACGAGTCCAGCCTGGAGAAGATCTTGCCAGCAATTAAGGCGCCGACATTGATCATTCAGGGCGAGGATGACACGCTCTTTCCCCTCGACCAGGCTGATGCGAACTTTCGACGTTTGCCGGCTACCACACCGGCCGAGATGAAGTGGGTGGCCGGCGGCCATGACACCGAGATCTCAGTCGACCCACTGATCGATGATCTTGAAGTATGGTTTGGCCGCTACTTGAAGCGGGACGGCAGCGCCCCCGACCGCTCTTTCTCCGTCCTGGTCCCAGAGACGTCGTTGCTTGGCGAAGATCGCGGCACCCGTGAACCGCAAACCCTCGTTGCCCAGTCGTATCCGGGACGCGGATCCAACTTCACAAGTCAGCGAATAGCGCTGACGGGCCAGCAGCAGAGCATTGTGGCTCCTCCAGGCGGTGCACCGGCCGCATTGACCAACCTTCCTGGAACCGGCGGCGCGTTCGGCCAAGCCTCCAGCGTGGCTGGTTACGCCCTGGGTGTGCTTCCCGATCAATCGGCTCGCTTTACCAGCGAGCCGCTAGCCACACCGCTGACATTGATCGGCAGCAGCCGCATCGAGCTTGCTGTAACCGCATCTACTCCGACCGCCACGTTGTTTGCCTCGCTCTGGGATCTGGGACCCGATATCGAACGCACCGAGAACGGTCGCACCAGCGTCGGTCCGAGTACAGCGGTACTTCCCCAACTGGCGGTCGCACCGGTGAAATTAACCGGGCTGGATCCCAGCAACCCGTTGCGGGCAGCGGTCGCGCTGCCAGCGATATCGCACAAGGTGCCGGTCGATCATCGTCTCCAGCTGGTCATTTCCACAACCGACCAGGCCTATGCGAGCGCAGTTCAGGCGGCTAGGTACCACGTGAGCCTGGCTGGCGACCCAGGCGTGGCAATTCCCGTGTTCGCCACCACGGCGCTCAATGCGAGCAGCTTGGACGTGCCGCTTCCGCTGATCATCGTCGTAGCTGCGCTGGTCATCGCCTCACTGGTTGCCGCAGTGTTCGTGTGGCGCCGCCGCCGGGAAATCCAAGAGGTCGCGGAGTTGGCCAGCATCCCGCTAGTTGTGAGTGACGTCGTGAAGACCTACGGCGACGGCTTCCGGGCGGTTGACGGTGTCTCATTCCGCGCTGAGGCGGGCCAGGTGCTCGGCCTGCTGGGTCCCAATGGCGCCGGCAAGACCACCGTCATCCGTATGCTGGTCGGCTTGATTCGGCCAGACTCGGGCTCGATCTACATCCACGGCCAGCCAGTCCATGCCGGAGCCGACGTGCTCAGCTCGGTTGGCGCCTTCATCGAGGGACCAGGCTTCCTGCCGCATCTGAGTGGCAAGACCAATCTGATGGCGTACTGGCATGCGACCGGTCGACCCCTGGAGGAGGCTCATCTGGACGAGGCTTTGAGGATTGCGGGACTCGGCTCAGCCATCGACCGCAGGGTCCGTGGATACAGCCATGGGATGCGGCAACGGCTCGGCATTGCCCAGGCGATGCTGGGATTGCCGCCCTTGCTCATCCTCGATGAGCCGACCAACGGCCTGGATCCGCCGCAGATCAAAGCGATGCGCGCCGTCTTGGCGGACTACGCGGCTGCTGGGCGTACGGTCATCCTGTCCTCCCACCTGTTGTCGGAGGTCGAGCACACGTGCAGCCATGTGGTGGTTATGGATCAGGGCAAGGTTGTGCTTACCGGGGCAGTGGAGGAGCTGACCGCCAGCGACACCGTGACCTTGATCGGGCTAACCAATGTCGACGATGTCGGCGGTGCCGGCCAGACGTTGCAGGCTCGTGGGCTCCACACTGAACCTGAGGGCAAGCTGCTCCGTGTGACCGGTGACCTGCCGCGGCAGGCGATCGTTGCGGAACTCGTGGCGGCCGGCTATGGGGTCGAGTCGGTGGACGGGCATCGCCAGCTTGAAGAAGTCTTCATGAGCCTGGTGGGCTCGACGAGCCAGGGGCCCGAAGACAGCGACGAAGGTACGACATGAGCGCTACGACGACCCGTTCGAGTGCGCGTTCGATGAGTGCTGGGGCGTCGCTGCCGCTCTGGGCTGAGATCGGGCGCCAGTTGCGCCGGCGGCGCACCATCGGCATCTTCATCGTGCTTGCGGTGCTGCCACTCGTGCTGCTCCTGGCGTTCTGGCTCGGCAATGACGGCAGCGACTCAGGAGAACGCGGTTTCGTCGACTTAGCACAGCAGAGTGGCGCTAACCTCGTGATCTTCACGCTCTTCGCCTCGACCAGCTTCCTGCTCATCGTGATCGTTGCGCTGTTCGCCGGTGACACGGTTCCCTCAGAGGCAAGCTGGGCCAGCCTGCGATACCTACTGGCCGCGCCCGTACGACGCGAGCGCCTGTTGCGCCAGAAGCTGGTGGTGGCGGCGCTGTCGTCGGTGGTCGCGTTGATCTTCCTGCCGGCGTGGACGCTTATCGTGGGCGGGATCGCCTACGGTTGGGGACCGTACGTCGGTCCTACCGGGATTCAGATCGGTTGGCCAGAGTTTGCGGGTCGGCTATTAATCATCATCGGCTACCTGCTTCTCGAACTGTCCGTGGTAGGTGCCTTCGCCTTCATGCTGGGAGTGCTTACCGATGCGCCCCTCGCCGCGGTCGGCGGTGGCGTGCTCTTGATGATCTTGTGCGCGATCCTGGACTCGATCACGGCATTGGGCAGTATCCGGGACGGCCTGCCCGGTCATTACGCGTACGCCTGGCGAGACGCCCTCGCTCCCACAGTCAACTATTCCGACATGATCACTGGCGCATTGTGGTCCATCGGCTATGCAATCATCGCCATCTGGTTTGCCTATTGGTACTTCCTGCGAAAGGACATCACCAGCTGAGCGGCCCATTCGTGCAAAACTCCCACTCATGGACGTCTTGCAGATCGCACAACATGCCGATGACCTTGCCCGCGCACAAGCTTTCTACCAGCGCTTGCTCAACGCAGAGCCCGCGGGGATCTTCGATCCGCCTGGGCTGTTGTTCTTCCAGGCAGGTCAGGTACGCCTGCTGCTTGAGCAGGCCGCGACGAGCGCACTCATCTACTTCAAGGTCGACGATGTGCGAGAGACGCTCAAATCTCTGCATGCGGAAGGCGTAGAGATCGTCGCCGAGCCGCAGGTCATCTTCCGTCATACCGATGACAGTCTCGGACCGGCGGGTACAGACGAATGGATGGCGTTTGTGAAGGATTCCGAGGGCAATACGGTCGGTCTGGTGAGTCACCACAAGCCGGAGCATTCTTGACGTCTCATGGCGTGTAGAAGCGCAGGGAGCGGAGCGAGCAATTGAACACCGTTCGCATCTTCTTGGATGCTTCTGGCAGAATGCATGCCGCATCTGTTGTCGTGCGGTGCCCTCTCACCCCGGACGACTCGGATCCATTGAGATCATCGCGTGCGCGCCCCCACCGCGTCAGATGGGATCACCCCAAGCGCGGCCGACCCACGGGCCCGGTCGCAATTAACACAACAGGAGTAACCACACACGTGGCTGTCAAGATACGTCTGAAGCGATTCGGCAAGATCCGGTCGCCGCACTACCGCATTGTTGTTGCCGACTCGCGGACCAAGCGGGATGGCCGCGCCATCGAAGAGATCGGCAAATATCACCCAAAGAACGACCCGTCAGTCATCGAGGTCGACTCTGAGCGCGCTCAGTATTGGCTATCGGTTGGCGCGCAGCCAACCGACGCTGTCATCGCGTTGCTGAAGCGCACGGGTGACTGGCAAAAGCACTCAGGTGACACATCACCCTCTGGAGTCCTGCCACAGCCTGAGAAGCGCAACAAGACCGATGCGTTCAATGCCGCACTCTCCGAAGCTGGTCAGGAGCCCAAGGCGCCGGCAATCAAGACAACGAAGAAGGCCGCATCAAAGGCTGAGAGCACCGAGCCCGAGGAGACATCGGTCGAGGGCACTCCACAGGAGGCCCAGCAAGCTGCCGATGCCGGTGCCGCCGACGCGGGGCCTAGCGAGTCCTAAATGCTTGACGACGCACTCGAACATCTGATCCGGGGGATCGTTTCGCATCCCGACGATGTCACCGTCAAAGACAAGGAATTGCGTCGTGGGCGGATGCTCGAGGTGCGCGTCAGCCCCGACGATGTGGGCAAGGTCATCGGCCGCGCCGGTCGCACCGCAACTGCTCTGCGCACCGTGATCGGCGCACTCGCGGGATCACAGGACGTACGCATCGACTTCGTCGATGTCGACAAGGTTGCTCGTCGCGGCGGCGGTGGCCGGCGCCGCTAGGCAACCCGACACGCCAGCCGGGCTGCCGCCAGTGGACATTGTCGTTGGCGTCATTGGCCGAGCGCACGGCGTCAGCGGCGAGGTTGCGGTCGAGCTGCGCACCGATGAACCAGAGCGCCGCTTCGCGCCTGGACGGGTGCTTGGCGAAGAGGGAGGCTCGCGAATCTTCACGGTACGGTCGGTTCGTGATCACTCCGGTCGGCTCCTGGTGAAGTTTGCTGAGGTAGTCGACCGGGCGGCCGCCGAGGCGGCACGCGGCACGCTCTTGATCGCCACCGTCCAACCGGACGAGCGACCAGCCGAGCCGGGAACGTTCTACGACCGGCAACTCATCGGCCTCACAGCAACGACGCCTGATGGCGCGGAGGTCGGCGTGGTGGGCTCTGTGTTGCACCTGCCCGCTCAGGATGTGTTGGAGATCGAGACGGCTACCGGCGCCCGGCTCGTGCCGTTCGTGGCAGCATTGGTTCCTGAAGTTGATCTTGATGAGGGTCGCCTGACGGTGGTCGATGTCGCCGGCTTGCTCGATGATCTGGATCCCGTCGATGAAGGTTGACATCGTCTCGATCTTCGTGGAGTACTTCCAACCATTGCAGCTGTCATTGGTGGGCAAGGCAATCGAGAAGGGGATCGTAGGTCTTCGCGTTCACGATCTTCGGGAGTGGACTTTTGATCGGCACCGTACGGTGGACGACACCCCGTACGGGGGAGGGGCTGGCATGGTGATGCGCCCCGAGCCGTGGGGGCTGGCGCTGGACGCATTGACCGCTGGCCAAGACGACGCGCGACTTCTGGTGCTCTCGCCTTCTGGCCGAACTTTCAACCAGTCCCTTGCGCAAGAGCTGGCCAAGGAGCAGCACTTGATCTTCGCCTGTGGCCGCTACGAGGGCATTGACGCCCGCGTCGTCGAGGACGCGGCTCGGCGAATGCGGGTTGACGAGCTGAGCATTGGGGATTATGTGCTGAGCGGTGGTGAGGTGGCGGCGATGGTGGTGATCGAAGCTGTGGTTCGACTGCTGCCCGGCGTGGTTGGTAATCCGGAGTCCTTGATCGAGGAGTCGTACGGCACGGAGAACCGAGGCCTGCTCGAGGGGCCGGTGTATACCAAGCCACCGAGCTGGCGTGGGCTGGAGGTACCAGAGGTGCTGCTGAGCGGTCACCACGAGAAAATCGCCGCATGGCGTCGCGAGGAAGCCTTCAAGAAGACCCAGGCGCGACGCCCGGACCTGCTGCCGTGATAAGCCAGCCCTGGATCGCGTCTTCGCTCGATGCGCTGCTCTACGGGGCAACCGAGCGCATTGCCGTGCACTCGACCGATGGGAAGTCCGGTGCCTCACTCGAAAAGTTGATCATTGACGGACGTCCCTGTTTCCTCAAGATGGTGTCCGCCGAGGACGACTGGATTATGCGGGTTACCGGCAATACCCAGTGGGAGTTCCAGGTATGGCAGGCCGGCCTCTATCAGCGGGTACCCACCATCATTGATCACGCGATGATCGGCATGGCACTCGAGGACTCCGGCGGTATGCCACGAATGGCGATGCTCATGCATGATCGCTCCGCCGACCTCGTACCGCCTGGGGACGAACCGATCTCCACGTCGCAGCACGCGGTTTTCATCCGGCATCTCGCACTGATGCATGCAGCAAACATTGGCTGGCGGGATGATCTTGGTCTGTACCCGCTCGCGCGTCGGCCGCTGTTCTTCGCACCGGCCACCATTGCGCTTGAATTGACTCGCGACGACGTGCCGCCCACCCTCAAAGTTGCCGAACGAGGTTGGGCTCTGCTGCCCGAGCGAGATCCAGCACTGTTCGAGCTCGTCAGCACAGTGCATCGCGATCCCACTGTTGTGGCCGGACTGCTGGCGGAGACCCCTCAGACCTTCATTGCAGGGGACTGGAAGATGGGCAATCTCGGTAGCCGACCGACTGGCGAGACCGTTGTACTGGATTGGGCCTATCCGGGAGAGGCGCCGCCAGCTTGGGAACTGGCGTGGTATTTGGCCCTCAACCGCTCACGGATACCGGAGAGCAAGT
>DATLQC010000004.1:0-3224 GCA_035535395.1 Propionibacteriaceae bacterium
GCCGCCAGGCCGGGCAAGCCGCTGACCAGCAGAAACAAGGCCGCTCCCATCAGCCCAATGAATAGCAGCGTACCGATGTGCACGACCAGCCACTGCGTCGACTCGTCGCGAAGACTGCCATAAATGTCGCTGGGATCAGGCGCCGGGTGGAACATCAGCAGCACGGCCCAGGCAAGGGGTACCGCGAGCAGAAAGGAGAGCCGGTACGGGCTGAGCGCAGGTACGGTCATGCCTTGACGATTGCGGCCATTGTTTGGAGCAGTCAACCCACTCGCCGATGCCCTGCCGGGCCTTTGCTAAGGCGACGGCTCAATGGCCTCTGTTAGGCCGCGCCGACAAGATCGTGTGTGCGGAGAACCACTGCGTCCCGTAATATCGCCCCGCGTGAATGACCTCGCCTTTAGGTCTCTGCTATCTCCCACCAATGCGAGCGGTAAGGCCGCCGCCGAGGATGCGATCGATGTCGTGGTCGCCTGGGTCGATGGAAGTGATCGAAAGCACCGGCGCAAGCGGGACAGATATCTCGCCGATCCGGGCGCGGATGGTCAGCCCGAGCGGGTGGCCAGCAAAGATCGGCGATTTTCGGACAATGACGAGATCCGCTTCTGCTTGCGCTCGATCCGCAACTACGCGCCCTGGGTCCGGACCATCTGGCTGGTGACGGATAACCAGATTCCTGCCTCGATCGATCGCCGGAACGCCGAGCGGGACGGCATCCGCATTGTCGATCACCGCGAGATCTTCCGCGGCTATCAGCAACTGCTTCCCACCTTCAACTCGCTGGCCATTGAAAGCATGCTGTGGCGCATCGAAGGCCTGGCGGATCGCTTCCTGTACTTCAACGACGACATGATGTTGGTCGGCCCCGTCAAGCCCACCGATTTCTTTTCAGACGAAGGCAAAGTGAATCTGCGCGGCCGCTGGAATAACTGGAAAGGGCAGCCGGAGGAGGAGATCAGCTTCTTCGGCAGCAACAAGCTGCTGGGCGCCGAAATGCTCGGCTACACGCCAGAGCATTTCTTCTCCTCCGACCATGCGATCTATCCCCTGCTGCGACCGGCCATGGAAGAGCTGTTTGCGGAGTTCCGGCCCGACTTCCTCGCCAACGCCGCGTACCGCTTCCGCAGCCGCAAGCAGTTCTGGCCGATCTCGGCCCACAATCACCTGTTGCTCAAGTCGGACCGCGCACGGGTGCTGAAGCCACAGAACTCGGCGCATTTCTCCAACCGCTACTGTCGGACGGCCAGCCCAGACGCCCTCGAAGCACGGCTACAGCAGCTGACGGACGGCACCATGCGCATGATCTGCATCAACTACCTCGAAGTCGTTGTCGCCAAGGTGCCAAATGCGATGAGCTATCTGTCGCAGGCCACCGGGCCGGCGGCGCCCTTCGAGAAGCCGTCTCGCGGGACGTACTGATTACTTACTTCATGCTCTGGATGATCGAGAGCACCTTGGTAGCACCATCCGCTGGACTGGTCTTACTAAAGAGCACCTCGGTGCCTATGGGGATGAACTCGGTGCTGAAACCGGAGGCATTGGCCGGGGTGACCTGAGGCGGCGGCACGAGCTCCGATGTGATGGACTCCGTGAAATCAAGTGCAATCTTGGCCTGCGGATCCAGCAGCGGAGCGACCTCCTTTTGTACTGCGGGGATCGCCGGGATGCCCCGTTCGGTGGTGAGCACCTTGGTAGCCGCGGGATCGGTGAGCAAGAAGTCGACCAGCTTGGCGCCAGCCTCAGCCTGCTTTGAGCGGGCCGACATTGACCAGTACATGGATGCCTTGTTGACCATCTTCGGCGACTCACCCTTCGCCTGGGCGGGGAGCCGAAGCAGCTTCAGCTGGGTACCGCTCGCTGCGCCGAAAGCTGAGATCTGGGTGTGGAAGAGCAGGTGGAAAGCCGCCTTGCTGGTTGCAAACAACGAGGCGTCCAGGGCCGCCGTGGAATTCTCCACTTGACGCTCGGCCGAAGGTGTGGCCTTCATGGCGACGAGCTTGTTGGCGTAGTCGAAGAAGCTGGTGATTGTTGCTTGGCTGACTCCAGGACCGTTGGTGGGCCAGACCTCCTCACCCTTCTGCCGGGCCCAGGCGCCTAGCTCCGCGGCTCCAGTGCCGAATCCGTCCAGGCCGTACACGCCTTGGGAACCGAGCTTTTCGGTGACCTGTGCCGCCGTTTGGGCGAGCTGATCCCACGTCCAGGTCTTGTCATTGGGCATAGATACCCCGGCCTTTTTCAAGACTTCGGGATTGACTGCAACGGAGAAGTTCGCGACCCCGATCGGGGCACCAACGAGCGTGCCCTCCACCTTGCCGGTATCGAGGACCTTCGGATCCATCTCCGACAGATCGAGATTGGACTTCACCGTGTTCAGGTCGAGCAGAGCGCCTCGGGCGCCGTACGCGGCGATGTAGGACTCGTCCATCTGTATGACGTCCGGTGCGTTGTTGCCCGCTGTCATCGTGGCGAGCTTGTCCCAATAGGAACCCCACTCGCTGTTCTCGATACTGACCTTGATGTCGGGGTTCGCAGCGGTAAAGGCGTCCACCGCCTGCTGGGTAAGCCTGAGCCGCGAGTCGTTGCCCCAGGTGGTGACCCGCAGCTCGGGCGCCCCCTCGGAGCCACCCTGGCTCTGGCCTGGAGCGCATGCCGCCGAGGCGAGGAAGCACAGCAGCAGGAGCACATATGTGAGCAATCGGCTCCGACCAGAGCTGGTCAGGGATCCACGCGGTTGCGATCGATATCGCCGGGAAGTCATGGTGTCAGCCTTTCTCGAGGTGATGAGCGGGGTAGTTGGAAGACTCCGACTTACACGCCGCCTGCCGGGGCTATACCCGGATTCAGGCACAACTGACAGAACAACGACCTGCCCTTGGAACGTTGGAGTCAGGCGGTACGCGGAAGAGCCCGTGGCTTATGACCGGCCCGCGCTCAGGCGCGCGGTGATCATGTCGCCAGACAGCCCACCATTGAGGCTGTGGTAGAAGCGGTTGGCCGCACTGAGATCCCGTCGGTGAACTGTTTCGCGCTCGATGGACGATGCGTAGAGCGCGGTGACGAACTCCATCGTCGGCCGGGTGCTTGCCAGCGTGGTGTCGTGGCGGCGGCCGGAGAGCCAATCGTCGACCAACTGATCGATCTGAGCCGCGTGATTGCTGGGCCGATCCAAACCGGCGGAGGCGGCCCAGACATCCTCGCTGCCTGCTGGCCCTCGACGTCCGGGG
>DATLQC010000005.1:0-5202 GCA_035535395.1 Propionibacteriaceae bacterium
GGCACGTGATACGGCTTCTGCTTCATCCAGGTGCCGACTGGCTTGCCGGCCTCCCACATCTTCCAGATCTGGGCGGTGAACTGCTGGCTGGCGTCGATCTCGCCGCTCTCCAGCTTGAGGTCGCCGTCGTTATTGCTCTTGAAGATCGGGTGGTTGATGGTGGTCATCGCCGGAGTACCGAACGCGGACTTTCCCCAGTAGTTGTCGTTCCGCTTCAGGTTGACCTGGGTCTGGTCGTACTTCTCCAGCAAGAATGGGCCCGAACCGATTGGCTTGAGGTTTGTCTCGGATGCGATCTTGTCCGGGGAGATGCTGCCGAAGACCGCCTTCGGCACGATGACGGTCCTGGACAGAAAGTTCTTCACGAAGATCGGGTTGTACGGCTTGCTTTTCAGCTTGAACTCGACCGTGCGCGGATCGGTGGCCTTGACCGAGTCGATGTACTGCCACACCGTCGAGAAGAAGACGGAGGCCGTCTTGCCAAGCTCGAAGGTGAAGACCACGTCGTCCGCGGTGAGGTCGGACCCGTCAGACCACTTGGTGCCATCCTGTAGCGGAAGCGTGAAGGTCTCGTCGTCGGGTTGCTGGAGCTCCTTGGCCAAACCGGGGGCGAGCGAGCCGTCGAGGAGGTTGAAGCGCAGCAGGCTCTCGTAGATCAGCTGGGGGTGTGTATTTTGCATGGGCCAGTCGGGCGCAGCCGCGAGCGGGTTGAAGCTCTTTGGCGGGTTCCATTGGAAGCCGGCCACGAACATCGTCTCTCCGGCCGCGCCGGCACGACCCTTCCCAGCACTGGCACTGCTACCGGTTTGCGCTGTACCACAGGCCGATACCCCGAGACCGAGAGCCGCGCCCCCGAGGGCGAGACCGGTCAAGGTGAGGAAGTGTCGGCGGCTGGGAGTCCAGGTGGTCCTCCAGTCGGCTCCGCTGCCGGCCGTCTGCATTGACGGCTCGATCTGATCGTGATTGTCGTTCATTGTTTCCTTCCTCGAGTGAGTGTGGCCGGCGATGACCGGGCAGGGTCAACCAGGGTCCGCGGTGGCTGGTCCAACGCGGAATCAAGGTGCGTACCGCACGGTGATCGGCCGAGTGAAGCTGCCCAGGGTCGAGCGCTCGGTTGCAAAGATGTCGGAACCGGGTTGCGCGATCCGGAAGCTCGCTTGTGGACGGTTCACGCCGCTCGTGCGCTGTCGAAGACCGAGCTGCCTGCAGAGGCATGGCGAGGACGAGTCGCGCCCTAAGGCGATCAGCCTCATTGCCTCGCCTCACTCTCAGCAAGAACCTGGACCCAACACACCACTGCACGGGGCCAGAGTCAACGCGAGCTTGTTCCACGTATCCAGATCGTTGTGGTTGATCGTTGCACTCGGAGCGCTCCCCGTAAAGAGCGCGCCGTAGCGGTGGTCGATCTTTCGACAAGCAGCACAACTCGTTGCAGACAAGGGATTTCTTAGCTCCTGCGAGGCGAGCCAACGGCGATGCTGCGACCGTTGATATCCACCGTGACTCCAGTCCGATAGCGGCATCACGCAACGCCGATCCAGTGATCAACTGCAGTGCGCTGCGGCGCCATCCTGGACTCCTTTTGGCGAGGCGTCAACGGTCGTGACCGCCCGCTGGGCATCGTCATCCGACCGGAGCGTAGGCTTCGGCAGCCGACTGTCAACATCGACAGTTGACTGTTGACAACGATCTGGAAACGATGCGACCCTGCGCATACGCAGCTTGTCCTACAGTTCTCTCACCAACCACACCTCGACAAGCCACAGCGACGGCAAGGACCACCACGTGACCGCAGCAGCGGGTCTGGCCGGACTCACCAAGATCAACCTCCGCGAGCAGGCGCTGGCCTCGCTGCGTACGGCCATTACCAGCGGACAGCTGCCGCCTCAGACTCCGATGGTGGAAACCGAGCTCTCCGAACGGCTCCAGATCAGCCGCGGCACGCTCCGTGAAGCCATGCGACAGCTCCAGCAGGAGGGCCTGCTCACCGCTGGCGCCGCCCGGGGACGCTTGTATGTGCGCCACCTGGGCGCCAAAGAGATCGGTGACATCTTCGCCGTACGGGCGGCCCTCGAGGGTATGGCCGCACGAGCGCTGGCACAGCGCGCTGATCGAGCCGAAGCGACCGCGGAGTTGCGCAGTCTCCTCCACACCATGAGCGAAGCGCGGGTCGAGGTGGATCTGGAAGGCAGGATCGAGGCCGACCTCAACTTCCACCGCGGCCTGTGCCGACTCACCGGCAATGACACGTTGATGCATACCTGGGAATCCCTCGAAGGGTCCATCCGGATGTCGATCATGTTCGCCGGGATCGAGCGTGCCATTGGGAACATGGACGTCGCGCGCCACGAGGCCATCGTTGACGCCATCGCTTCGGGCGACCCCGCGGCCGCCGCCGCCGCCGTGCACGACCACATGGGATGGGCCACCACCAGCCTCACGGATGAGACTCCGAGGCTCTTTCGGTCTTCCCTTCAAGATCGATAGCTGCCGCCGACCGGACTCAGTCAGGTAGTGTCGGCTACGTCCCGATGACTACGATCGAGCTGTGACGACCGCGACGCCGCAGTCCGAACCCGAGGTCCTGACTGTCGGCCCCGGCGAAACGGGCCGGCTATCGCGGCGGGGCAAGGCCGTGTTGGTCGTCGTCGTAGTGGCACTGATCGCCGGACTTATGGTGTGGCGGTTCTGGCCGGCCCGGGCGCCGCTGTTCTCCCTCTCCGACCTGCAGGGCGTGTACGCCGGCTACGACGGGACGAATGGGGCCTCGGTGATCAATCGTCGCTGGACCGGCGAACAGGACGGATATGTCGTCCCCTCCGCCTGTGGGCCGTTGTTCGAGGCGACCGTATTGAACCGTGTTCCACAAGAAGCAATCGACGGAGTCAGCACCTTCTGGGAAGTCAACGGCTCGGCAGTATCGCTTTTCACCTTTCGCTTCGCAGATCTCGCGGCGGCGGATCGGGAGTTCAATCGGCTGGCAACCGTGCTCGACAACTGCGACCAGGCTCATGTGGAGGTGCACGCTCGTCCGGCCAGCCGGGGCTTGCTCACCCGCACCCCACTGGCCCCCGACAGTGAGCCGCCGGCGCAGATCGGATACGTCCTGACAACCAACAGCGGCATCAAGCTGGCCGTTCATGTGCTCGCCTTCAGCAACACAGTCAGCTGGCAATTTCGCTATGAACCGGTCCCTGGAACATATTTACCGCTGACCGCCCAGCGAGTGATGGACTCGCTAGCGGATCAGATGCGTGCAGTCCAGGATCTGAATCGCTAGCTCCCGATCGGATGGCTCCGTACCCGTCAGTTGGGTACGACGTCCCCGAGAATTCTCCAGCGACCGTCATCGATGGCGACCAGATAGGAATCGAGGAAATGCTGCCAGGTCAGCGGTGTTTCACGCTGCTGTGTACTCGTCGATCAATCCTTTGAGCACGTCCACTGATTCACGGTGATCCATCGACGCTCGCTTCCCGTCGCACCGCATCTGAAGAGGGCTTTCGCTGGAGAGAACCCATCAACGGCGCCCAGGCGTCGACTGCTGCCTGGACCAACTAATTGGCTGGCGATGCTGCCATGCAGATGCCGCATTGTTAGCCGGGACTTTCGGCTCCCCCGCTTCGCCGCCACATCAAGATCACAGCGCCGAGGACGAAAACGGCCAGCAGCACAGTGGCCGGCGTCAGGAACCAACCCGCCCTCGCCGAGAACCCTGTGTGAGCGGTCACGATGCCCCCCGCGAGGAAGCCCACACCGGCCAGCGCACCCACAAAACCAATCCATTTTGGATAGCGGTCTCCCAAAGCAATCGACACGCCCAATGCAAGCAGGGTCGTGCCGTTGATGAATTGGAAGAGCCCGCCCAGACCCTTCTCGGTCCATCGCACCGTCTCAGCGACTTGGAACGCTGCCGACTGATCGGCTGGCGACGCAGCAGCAATCCACGTGTTGATGGCCGCTTTGAGAGCCACCCCGTCGACCGCCATCTGCACCGCGAACACCGCCGCCACCAGGATCGCCGTCACAGTTCCCACGACAGCGAGGGCACCGGCGACGCCAGGTTGCTGATAGAGCGATCTAGCCAGCGCAACTAGGGCGAGGACGATGAAAAGTGTGCCCACGAACTGACCGATGTGCACAGCCGTCCATATGTCCGATCCCGCATATTCCCGGAAGACGTTCACCGAATCATTGGGCGCGACCCGGTGCGGGTGGAGCCGATCCATCACAACTTGCACCAGAAAGCCGAGCAAGCCCAAAACAGCCCCCAACCGAAGCAAGGACTTGTCTCGACTGACTTTAAAGCTCTCTCCACCGACTGCAATTTCGGTGGCTTTCGACGCCGCCCGCCGCCGCCCCACTCCTTCAGACTCCATCTGCCATCCTCCTTCCCGCGATCGTGCCAGTGCGACAGGGGCGATCCACCGATTCGCGGCAGCAGTCTTGGCAGCCGAACGCCAAACAATCCCGTCAGATCCTTCGCAGCGTGCCGAGATGCGGTCGGCCGGGAAAAGACCCCCAGCCCAACCACGCCTCAGCGAACTCCACTCCCGGGCTCAAAACCGTGCAGGTGGACGCTTCAATTAGCGGCTCCTCTCGTGCGTGGCAGCGCCGAGCCGATGAGTATGGCGTCGTCAAGGCGGTCCAGGCTCCCCGTCGCCATTGGTGGTCTCGTCGTTGCGGGAGATGCTGAAAGCCGGCAAGCAACTTGAGGCACGAGCGACGTTGGCACGTGTTGCTCTGCAGATCGGGCCTAAGGACCCTACGCCTCCAATAGGTGTCAAACATAGTCAAGTTAAGGGATGCCTTCGTCCCGAGCCGGGCGTCCGGGAGGTCACCGATGTCCACTCTCGAGCGAGCTGCAACGGCCGTGCCCCGCCAGGCCGGTCTTGTCGGGAGCCATCCGTTGCTGAGTTACTTCGTCCTCGCGTTCGCCATCTCATGGGGTGCCATCCTCATCGCCGTCGGGCTCAGTCCCGGCGGATTCTCAGCGACCCCACAACAGTTGCAGGTGGCGATTCCGTACGCAGTCCCGGCGATGCTCGCAGGCCCCGGCATAGCTGGCCTCCTGTTGACCGCCGTCCTTTACGGAAGGGCGGGATTCCACGACTTACGAACCCAGCTGCTCACATGGCGGGTTGGCGCTCGCTGGTACGCCACCGCACTCCTCACGGCGCCGCTGTTGATCATGGCGGTACT
>DATLQC010000006.1:0-10967 GCA_035535395.1 Propionibacteriaceae bacterium
CACTAGTGAACGTGAGTCGGCCGAATTGATCATCGACGACGTCAGGGCTGCTGCCGCGATCGGCAAGTGAAGCCATAGTGCGAACGAAGTTGTGGCCCCCGCCGATCACCCAGCTGGTCCGCAGCACGTAGTGCGCGGGCACCGTTTGGACCAGTGCGTCACCGGCTGCTTTGGTTTGCCCATACACACCCAACGGTGAGAACGGCTCATTCTCGGTATGCAGCGGCTCGGCGCCGTCGAAGACGTAATCGGACGAAATGTGCACCAATGTGAAGCGGTGCTTCCGCGCCGCCTCAACCAGAGCGCCAACGCCACCGACATTGACCGCCCACGCCTCCCGCCGGCCCTCCTCAGTCTCAGCTGCATCGACCTTGGTGTAGCCAGCTGCGTTGATCACGACGCGGTATGGGGTGAAGTCAAAACTCTTGATCGACTCCGGACTCGCAAGATCCAGGGTGTCACGGGTCATCGAGACCGCTGCCGGAACTACTTTGCTCAACGCTCGCCCAAGCTGACCGCGCGCGCCGATGATCAAGATCTTCTTCGGTTCCACAGGCGTCACGTCGGCGAGTCGCGGATGCGCCTTGTCAGCATCGGAGAGCTCGGCCTGCTCGAGTGGGATTGGCCAGTTGATGGCCAACGTCTCGTCGGCGAGGTTCACGAAGATATAGGACTCCCTGGCTGCTGGCTTCCAATGATCATTGACCAGATAGCAATACGCCGTCTGCTCGGTCAGGGTTTGATAAGCATTTCCCACGCCACGTGGGACAAAGACCGCAGTCTCTGGGCCCATCTCCACGGTGAAACAGCGACCAAAGCCATCGCCGGTACGCAGGTCGACCCATGCGCCGAAGATCCGCCCCGATGCCAGTGACACCAACTTGTCCCACGGCTCGGCGTGAATGCCGCGGATCGCGCCGACTCGGTCGTTGAAGGAAATGTTGTTCTGTACTGGCGCGAAATCTGGCAGGCCAAGCTCCATCATCTTTTCCCGTTGCCAGTTCTCCTTGAACCAGCCGCGATTGTCGGCTCGGACATCCAAGGAGATCAGCAGCAGACCTGGGATGGAAGTCTGACTGATTGCCAGTTCGGCCATCGCTCACTGGCCCTGGCGGGCGTACGCTGCCTCAGTTTGAGCCTTCTGTGGCCGCCACCACGCGTCATTGGCCTGATACCACGCGATGGTGGCCGCCAGACCAGCCTGGAAGTCGGAAAAGATCGGCTGCCAGCCCAGTTCCATCCTGATCTTGGTCGAGTCGATCGCATAGCGTAGATCGTGTCCGGCGCGGTCGCTGACTTCATCGTAGGCATCATGCGGCTGCCCGAGTAACTCCAAGATCGCTTCGACGACCTGCTTGTTGTTGCGCTCGCCATCGGCGCCGATCAGGTACGTCTCGCCGATCTTGCCTTCGGTTGTGATCAACAGCACGGCGGAGCTGTGATCGTCGACATGGATCCAATCCCGGACGTTGACCCCCGCCCCGTAGAGCTTCGGCCGGCCGCCCTCCAAGATGCTGGTGATCTGCCGGGGAATGAACTTCTCAACGTGCTGATAAGGCCCGTAGTTGTTGGAGCAGTTGCTGAGCGTGGCCTGCACGTCGAAGGAGCGCACCCAAGCGCGCACCAGGTGATCGGATCCTGCCTTGGTCGCTGAGTATGGGCTGGACGGGTTATAGGGACTTGTCTCGCTGAATCGCTCCAGGTCGTCGAGCTCAAGGTCGCCGTAGACCTCGTCGGTGGAGATGTGGTGGTATCGGGTGCCGTATCTGCGCACGGCCTCCAGCAGCGTGTAGGTGCCGACCAGGTTCGTGGTGATAAACGCCGACGGATCACGTAGTGAGTTGTCATTGTGAGACTCGGCGGCGAAGTGCACCACTAAGTCATGGTTGCGCACCAATTCGTGCACCAGGCTCGCATTGCAGATGTCGCCCCGAACGAACCTGAAGCGATTCTCGGGCAAGCCTTCGAGAGACTGCCGATTTCCGGCATACGTGAGCTTGTCCAGCACGGTAACGGATGAGTCCGTGTGGTTCAGGAGATAGCGAGCGAAGTTGGATCCGATGAATCCTGCCCCGCCAGTCACCAGATATTTCGTCATGCATGACATCCTAAGGAGGCGCCGCTCGTGCACTAGGGCAGTGTCCAGGAGCTCGTTCTGCGAGACTGAGGGCCATGCGAGGCATCATTCTCGCCGGCGGCTCTGGCACCAGATTGCATCCAGTAACGCTTGGTGTGAGCAAGCAGCTGGTTCCGGTCTATGACAAGCCGATGATCTACTATCCGCTGTCAACGTTGATCTTCGCCGGGATCCGCGATGTGCTTGTGATCACCACGCCGCATGATGCGTCCGCCTTCCAACGCTTGTTGAGAGATGGCTCGCAGTTCGGCATCTCGATCGGCTACGCCGAGCAGCCTTCGCCGGACGGCCTTGCCCAAGCTTTCATGATCGGCGCCGAGTTCATCGGTTCGGAGAAGGTGGCTCTGGTACTCGGAGACAACATTTTTTATGGGCCAGGCCTGGGGACCCAGTTGCAACGCTTCACCGACGTAGCAGGCGGGGCTGTTTTCGCATACTGGGTGGCAGAGCCTCAGGCGTATGGGGTGGTGGAATTCGACGCCGAGGGTCGGGCAATCTCACTGGAGGAGAAGCCTGCCCACCCAAGATCGAACTACGCCGTTCCTGGCCTGTACTTCTACGACAACGACGTGATCGAGATCGCTGCACAACTGCAGCCGTCAGCCAGAGGCGAGTATGAGATCACTGACGTGAACCGGCACTATCTCGCGGCGGGAAGGCTGTCGGTAGGTGTTCTTCCCCGGGGTACTGCGTGGTTGGACACTGGGACCTTCGAATCGATGAACGATGCCAGCAACTTCGTCCGCACCATCGAGGCTCGGCAGGGACTCAAAATAGGCGCGCCGGAGGAGGCGGCCTGGCGGCAAGGCTTTCTGACCGATGAAGAACTCGAGCAACGCGCGAACGCGCTCCTGAAGTCTGGTTACGGCGCCTACCTTGCCGACATCCTGCAGCGCCAGCGGCAAGGCGCCCTGAAACGTGGGCCGATGGCACCCGCTAATGCCCAGACTCAGTTCGTCTCTCCGCACAAGGTCACATCTGAAGACTGATTCCCGCGAAATCGACGAGACTCGTGGACTTGTGCGGAGAAACGGTTCCTCGTCGAGACCAGATTCAGCGGCGGCCGCGGCGCGCCCTCAGATAGTCGGCGACCACATACTCACCGAGCCGAGAGATGTCCGGCGTGAATACCCGACCGCCGGCGCGCCGGGCGAGGGCGTCGACAAAGCGCGCCAGCCCGGCGTCCTCACCCAGCATGAAGGTGTTGATTGTCGCCCCGTATCGGGTGAGTTCATCCACTTCGGCGATCGTGGCTCGGATGGTCTCTGAGGTCGGCGGCCACTGGAAGTACGCCTCTCCACCGCCGGTGAGATGTGCTGTCGGCTCACCGTCGGTCACGACGAGCACCACTGGCTCGGCGTCCGGGTGTCGTCGAACATGGCGCAGGGCAAGCAGCAATGCGTGCTGCAGATTGGTGCCTTGCACCCACTCCGGCTCCGCCTCGGCCAACTGCACCGGTGTCAGCCGACGAGCAAGCCGGTTGAAGCCGATGACCTGTAGCGCATCTTGCCGAAACCGGGTCTCGATGAGGTGGTTGAGCGCCAGCGCAGTTTGCTTCATGGGTCCCCAGCGCCCGTCATGCACCATGGAGAACGAGAGATCAACACACAGCGCCACGGCCGCGCTAATCCGGCGCTCGGTCTCGGTAACTTCGAAATCACCGACCTCCAAGGTGACACCGCTACGGCCTAACCCAGACCTGCGTAGGGCATTGGACACTGTGCGTGGAGCGTCAATCGGCAGCTCATCGCCAAATACCCAGGTGCGGGTCAGGCCGGTGGGCTCATCAGCCGCGCCAGTCTGATGATCATCGTGATCGCCCTGTCCTGATGCGTCGAGCTGGGCGAACACCCGCCGCAGTGCAGTCTGTCCGAGGCGCCGTACCGCACGAGGCGTCAACCGAAGTCCATCGTCGCCTCGCGTCAGATAACCCTGCTGCTCCAGCTCTCGCTCCAGCTCTCGGAGCGCCTGCATGTCGCTAACAGCCTCACGGCCAAGATGCTTGGCGAGCAAGTCGACGTCTACATCGTCCAGTGTCGAAACCTGATCACCTTGCGACAGCTGGTCCTCTAGCTGCTCGAGATCAGCAAGATCGGCAACCGCCTCCACCGCAGCGCTATAGCCGAGCGGCTCACCACCGGGACGCATATTTGCGGGCAGATTCCGATCAAGCTGGGGTCGCAACGCGCGTAGATTGTCGGCGAGCTGGGCCATCTCAGCAGCAAGATCGGCATCGGCCAAGACATGGCTCATCAGCTGACCAAGCTGCTCACGCTGCTCAGGGCTGAGCGAAGCCATCAGCCGCATGCTGGCCGCCTCCCGGCGCGCGAGCGCGTCGATCAACTCCTCGATTGTCTCCGGCTGCTCGGGAAAGAACTCGCCATGGCGCTCCATGAACTCAGCGAACTGGTCGGTCGTGTCCTCCTGCCGCGCGTGGGCGGCCAGCAGCGCATTGAGATCGGCCAACATGTCCTTGACCCGTTGCATGGCTTCAGGATCCGGCGACTCAAGTGCCTGCTTGATGCCCGCGAACTGAGCGTCCAGCACTTCGCGCTGCAGCATGTTCTTGATCGCCTCGAAGATCTCGCGCGCTTCTTCAGATCGCCACGCGTAGTGATCAAGAGCGCGCACCGCGCCGGCAACATCATCGGGCACCGTGTCCAGTTCCAGCTCAGCCAGTCGGGCATCAGCTGAGTCGGTAGCTGCCAAAGTCTCGCGTTCCGCGGCGAGCGCCTGATCCAGAGCTGCTCGAACTTGATCGAGCACGCCCCCGAGCTCGCCGCGGCGCCGCGCCTGTGCACGAAGCTTCCTGACCTTCTCGGCCAGCCGGTCCAGGCCGCCACGACCATCGATACCGCGGCGCATCAGATCCCTCAGTGCGTCGCGTACGGTGCCAGCCGACAGTACATCCTGGCCAATCCGGTCGATGGCCTCACGTACGTCGAACGGTGGCTTCAGCGGATCGGGGCCGCCGCGCCAAGCTCCGTAGCGGAAACGGTGGTGTGCTCGGTCAGGTCGAGCTTCGTCGCCGTGGTCGTGATCGCTGCTATCGGAATCCATGATCACGTCCTGTCAGGCTGCTCCGTAGATCGCGCGCCCATTGACGATCTCCTTCTCGATCCTGCGGGTGAGATGCAAACCCTCCAAAGCGAACTCGGCGGCGGCCGCAACCTGTCCGCGACCGGCCGCATCGTCGTATCCGAGCCGGTTCAGCACCTTGAACAGTCCCGGCACCGCACCCAGTTGGCTCAGCAGGTCCGAGGCGGGAACCAAGTCGCCGGTTTCCACTACTCCGCCCTGGGCAAAGACCTGGGTAAAGCCAGACAGGTCTAGCCCGGATAGCCGATCGCGGAACGTCGCCGCGGTGGCAAGCCGCAGCAGATGCTCCAAGATCGCCTGCTCTCTGCCCTCCTCCCCCATCTCAAACTCGATCTTTCCAAGCAGCGTAGGCAGCACTACAGCAAGATCACCGATCCGCGCCACTGCGGTATCATGATCACGGGTACGCGCCGTCCGACGTAGCGCGGAAGCTGCGACGCCCTCAGCAGCAGCGATCGCGAAGCGAGCCGAGACACCGGAACGCTGATCAATAGAGCTAGATTCCCTGAGGTTCTGGGTCAGCCGAGCCAACACCTCCAGCAGATGATCACCAACTTCTGCAACGAGCGTGGCTTCCTGGCGGATCAAGATCACTTCATCGGCGAGATCGGTGAGGTAATGGGTCCGCAGCTCAGCGCCGAAGCGGTCTTTCAGCGGGGTAATGATGCGGCCCCGGTTGGTGTAGTCCTCTGGATTTGCCGTGGCGATCAGGAAGATATCCAGCGGCAGCCGCAGCGAGTAGCCGCGTACCTGGATGTCGCGCTCCTCCAAAACATTGAACAGGGCAACCTGAATCCGTTCGGCCAGATCTGGCAGCTCGTTGAGACCGAAGACGCCTCGGTTGGTACGCGGCACGAGCCCGTAGTGCACGGTCTCCGGATCGCCCAGCGTGCGCCCTTGAGCGACCTTCACCGGATCAACGTCGCCGATCAGGTCACCAACCGAGGTGTCTGGTGTGGCCAGTTTCTCGGTATAGCGTTCGTCGCGATGCCGCCACTCGATCGGCAGTTCATCTCCCATCTCCACAGCCAACCCGCGACAGCGGAGGCACACCGGCGCGTACGGGTCATCGTGGATCTCGCAGCCGGCGACTTTCGGGCTCCATTCATCAAGCAGTCCGGCCACCGTGCGCATCAGCCGGGTCTTGCCCTGACCGCGTTCACCCAGCAGCACCAGATCATGGCCAGCGAGTACCGCGCTCTCCAGCTCCGGCAGCACCGTGTCATCGAAGCCGACAATGCCCGGAAATGCAGTGGTTTCAGAGCGAAGTCGCTGCAGCAAGTTGTCCCGAAGCTCAGCCTTGATACGACGACTCAGATATCCGGATGCCCTTAGCTCGCCACGGGTGGCTGGCTTGGCCTGCATAGGCTCGCGCATGGACTGACAGTACGACCCCAGGCAAACCTCCTTGCTGCTGTCTTGGCTTAGCTGTGCAGCCGGCCGAGTTGCTCCGCGATTTCGTGCCAGAGGCAGAGTAAGTTGACTGGGAACACACGCCGCACGAGGAGCCGCGCGACTAATGCGCACCGCACGACTGGTGGGACTCAGCCCGGATGGGAAGTCCTTGATCGTGGTCACCGAGAGCGGCGAGGAATTGATCATCGAGGCGGACGAAAGACTCCGGGCAGCGGTACGGGGTGACCGGCCGCGGCTCGGACAACTGGAGATCGAGATGCAAACCTCCCTCACACCCCGTGATATTCAGGCGCGCATCCGGGCCGGCGAGAGCCTCGAAGACGTAGCCCGGATCGCAGGCCTTCCGATGGATCGTGTTGAGCGCTTCGCTACGCCGGTCCTTGCCGAGCGCGAACATGTGGCGTCAATGGCCATGTCGTCGTCGGTTCGCCGCCGCAGTGAGCCGTCCGGCCACCGCAGTTTGCGTATCACGGTCACCGAGTGGCTTCTGGGGCACCGGGTCAACATCGACGACATCACATGGGACTCTCATCGCTTGGACGACGGCCGCTGGGCCATCACAGCCAATTACCGGCTGGATCAGGAGAACCGGCATGCAGTCTTTATCTACGACCTTCGCGGACGGTTCTCCGTGGCAGGCAACGATGAGGCGCGGTGGCTGCTCGGCGACCAGACCTCGGCCAGGGGACTCCACGCCAAGGGGTCACAGCGCGGCCGCCCTTGGCTGGTCGAGGCTGCCCCGAGCGAGGGTGACACTGAGCCAACGGTCAACCTGACCGACCGGCTTCCGGGCACACACGAAGTTCAGCAGCCGCCGAACGACATACCGAGTGGTGAGGTCCCGGCCGCGGACGAGGCCGATGAGCCAACTGTCCCGGTCTCCCCAATGCTCCGCCCAGTCACGGACTCTCCCAGCCCATCGCAACCAAGCGATGGCGTCGTCGATGTGTCGCCGATGGGAACGCTCTACGAGATGCTCGGCGAGGACGGCTACACCGAGGATTCACCACGGGTGTACGCGGGGCTAAGCGACGCCACCGCGGTGCCTGACACCGAGACCGCGACCGATGGCGGCTGGGAGCCGGCGATCGTCATCAACTATCCGGTCGAGCCGAGCGTTCATGATGATATGGCCCTCGATGTGCCCGAATCGGTGGAATCACCGCGGCACAGCGGCGGCACCACGGAGGAAGAGTTGCCAGGCACTGACGAGCCTGGGCCACCTGACGCCACGGTGCAGTTGGATGACCGCGCCGACGAGGCCCACGAGTTCGAGATCGAGGCGCTGGCTCATCCGGACACGCCGTCGCAGCGGAAGGGCGTGAAACGCAAGCGAGCCTCCGTGCCGAGCTGGGACGAGATCATGTTCGGCGGGCCCAAGCGTCAAAGCTAGTGCGTGCCGCTGTATCAGCGCCGGCCAAGTTGCAGTCCGGCGAGTCCGCCGAGAAAGGCCGAGCGGCCCGTCGTACGACACCCCGATCTGTTCACGGCGACTGGTCGCCAGCGGCGAACCGGCCCGATCCCGTCGCGGTACTGACAACCCAGGCGGCGTCGCGAGTGCAGGATCTGGTCCCGATCCGCTATGGGCGGATGCTGGTCTCGCCATTTACCTTCTACCGAGGGGCGGCGGCCGTCATGGCGGCCGATCTGGCCACGACTCCGGTGTCGGGCATCGTCGTGCAGGCCAACGGGGATGCCCACATCTCCAACTTCGGCGGATTTGCAGCTCCGGACCGCCGACTTGTCTTCGGCCCAAATGACTTCGACGAGACGCTGCCCGGACCGTGGGAGTGGGACGTCAAGCGGATGGCGGCCAGTGTCGAGATCGCGGGCCGCGACATTGGGCTTCCGGCCAAGCGCCGGCACCGGCTGGTGACCGGCTGCCTGCAGGAGTACCGCGAGGGGATGGCGGGATTCGCCGCCGAGAGCCACCTCGACGTCTGGTACGACCGGTTGACCGCGAGTGAGCTGGTCGAGCGATTCGGCGGGAGGCTGGGCCAAAAGGACCGAATTGTGTTTTCAGAGCCGTTCGCCAAGGCCCGGCGGAAGACGAGCTTACGCGCGGTGACGAAGCTGACCGAGCGGGTTCACGGCGAGGTACGTTTCCGCAGCGTCCCGCCGCTGCTGGTCCCGCTGCGCGACGTTTTCGAGGACGCTCACCCGCAGGATCAAAAGGAGTGGGCGGAGGAACTCAGCCGCGAGTATGCCGAGAGCCTGGACGAGGACCGGCGGTACCTGTTTCGGACCTACCGTTTCGTGGACATGGCTCGCAAGGTCGTGGGAGTTGGCAGCGTCGGCACCCGCGCCGCGATATTTCTGTTTGTCGGCCGCGACGGGAAGGATCCGCTGGTACTGCAGGCGAAGCAGGCCCAGGCGTCGGTCCTCGAACCCTATCTGGGCGCGAGCGAGTTCAATAATCATGGCGAACGGGTGGTGCGGGGCCAGCGAATCTCACACGCCGCGACCGATATTTTCCTGAGTTGGACGCGGAGCATGGGCCTCGACGGCAAGGAGCACGATTTCTACGTCCGACAGCTCTGGGACTGGAAAGCATCGATCAATCTCTCAATGATGAGCGAGTCTGGGCTCCATGCATACACACGCGCCTGCGGATGGTCTCTGGCCCGTGCGCATGCCCGCTCCGGCGACAGGCTCGCGATCGCCGCCTATCTCGGCAAAGGGTCGAGCTTCGACGAAGCGATTGCCCGTTTCGCGGCGGCGTACGCCGACCAGAATGAGCTTGACCATCAGCGACTGGCGGAGGCAGCCGCCGCTGGTGAGGTCCCCACTGAGATCGGCATCTGAATCTGGCTGTACAGCCACCGGTTGTTGTCCACCCTCAGGGATCGGTTCCGGTGACAACAGGGCGATTCGGGTCACCGATCCAGTCGCTCCATGAGCCCGGATATATTGCCGCCCTCACTCCCGCCGACTCCAGGGCCAATAGGCCCTGTGCGGCAGTGACCCCGGAGCCGCAATAGAGCACGGCGCCCTCGATACCGCCTGCTGCGGCGTACTGCGCTGCGATCTCGGCCGGCGGCAGAAACCGGCCAGCGGCATCGAGGCTGGCCGTGACGGGCAGATTGATCGCTCCCGGAATATGGCCGGCCACCGCATCGATTGGCTCCTTCTCACCCGAATACCGCTCAGGAGCCCGTACGTCGACCAGCATCGGAGCATCGGGCCTTCCCAGCGTGGAAGCGATCTGAGCCGCACTCAGTTGCGCGCGTTGGCCGGGACGAGCGACGAAGTCACCCCGTGCTGGCGGCCGCCCCGAGCCCGACACCGTTGGCAAGCCCGCGGCGACCCAGGCAGCCAGGCCACCATTGAGGACCCTGACCTTGTGATGGCCGGCGTCAGTCAGCAGCCACCACAGCCGCGAAGCGGCTTGGGAGGTCGCAGCGTCATAAGCCACGACCAAGGAGTCCTCGCGTACGCCGAGGTCCCGCATCGCCTCCTCGAACACGGCAACCGGCGGAAGCGGGTGGCGGCCACCGGCACCTGGCGGCGCCGATAGCTGGGTCTCCAGATCCACCCAGACCGCGCCTGGAATGTGGCACGCCTCGAAGTCCGGCTTGCCAGGCGGTCCGCCAAGTGTCCAGCGCACATCGGCGACGATTGGCAGCTGGTCCGATCCGAGCAACTCGGCCAGCTCGGCCGGAGAGATCAGCACAAATTCACGGCTCATCGTCGGCTGCTCCAAGCTCTCCAAGTGGAAGCGGTTCTGAGAAGCTAGCCCGTGCCACCGCTCGCGTCACCCGGCGACGGTGATGCCGGCGGCACAGCACCTCGTAGGCAATCTCCTGCGCGGTGTCACCGCCAGCTCCATCGGGAACTGGGAGCGTGTCGCCGACGACGACCTGATCACCCACGAGCACCATCTCACCGTTCACCGTGCGAGCGTTGTGAGTCGCCCGCTCGCCGCACCAGCACAGAGCCCGTACCTGAAGAATCTCGATGCTGTCGCACAGCTCAACTAGCCGCCGAGAGCCGGCAAACAGCCGAGTCTGGAAGTCGGTGAGCAAGCCGATAGCAAAGACGTCGATCTGCAGCTCGTCGACGATACGGGCCAGCTGATCAATCTGGTCAGCCGAGTAGAACTGTGTCTCATCGCACACCAAGTAGTCGATCCGTTGCCCGCCGGTCAGCTGGGCGACGACATAGTTCCAGAAATCGAATTCCCAGGTGACCTCGATTGCCGGCCGAACCAGGCCGAGGCGTGAAGAGATCGTCGATTCACCAGCGCGATCATGACTGGTGAAAAGCCGACCCTTTCGTCCGGCCGCTGATTGGGTGTAGTCCTACTGCATTGCCA
>DATLQC010000007.1:0-7351 GCA_035535395.1 Propionibacteriaceae bacterium
CTGCGGCGAACAGAATTGCCGTGATGTATCAAGGCAAGATCGTCGAGCTGGGACCAACCGAGATCGTGGTCGAGAGGCCTGAACATCCATACACTCAGGCACTCATGAGTTCGGTGCTGGCGCCGGAGCCGGCGTATGCCAATACCAGAATTGAGGGCATGAGCAGCTTCGACCGCTCCCTCTTCGACGCACCGGCGGTGATTCACAAATGACTGAGGAGATCTACCGGGCAGAGCACATCGTCAAGACCTTCGGCCACGGCAAGAACCAGGTTCAAGCGGTGAAGGATGTCTCATTTGGCCTGGAGAAAGGACAGGTCACCTGCATCGTGGGCGAAAGCGGTTCAGGTAAGTCAACTGTGGCCAGAATGGTGCTTGGCCTGATGCCTATCACATCAGGCAAGCTGATCTTTCGGGACAAGGACGTCACAAACCTCAAGGGACGAGCTCGTACCGAGTACTGGCGCGACGTGCAGGCAGTCTTCCAAGACCCGTTCTCCGCGTTTAACCAGTTCTTCACCGTGGGCAAGCTGCTCGAGCGCTCCATGATCATGGTCGGCAAGAACGTGGGCCAGGAGCGCTTGGAGGAATCGTTGGGATACGTTGGCATGGACCTCAGCGTGTTGGCGCGCTATCCGCACCAACTCTCTGGCGGCCAGCGGCAGCGGGTCATGATCGCGCGGGCGCTGATGATGCGGCCAGAGCTGCTGGTTGCCGACGAGGCGACATCGATGCTCGACGCATCGCTCCGGGTCAACGTTCTCAATGTCCTCAAGGATCTCCGCGACCAACTCGGCATGACGGTGCTGTTCATCACTCACGACATCGGGCAGGCGTGCTACCTGGCCGACCGGGTGCTGGTTATGGAGCACGGCGTCATGGTGGAGCAGGGCAAGACTGACGAGGTGATCTTCAACCCGCAGCACGAGTACACCAAACGCCTACTCGCCGATGTGCCGAAACTGCACGAGGAGCTCGAGCTGCACGACCTGCGTGAAGAGCTGCAGCAGGCGGGCGAACTGGCCTAGCAGGCGAACCCGGCCGGGAGATGCTGCGCACCGATTTGCGCACGGGATGGACCGTGCGCGCCATTGTGGGGGACTGGGACGGGCGAGCGCCCGGGAACTATCCGGCAGAGGTGCCGGGCTGCGTACACACCGATCTGATGGCGGCCGGCGTCATTCCCGATCCGTATCTGGACGGGAACGAGGCTGCCCTGACGTGGATGTATGACATCGACTGGCGGTACGCGACGACGCTTGATCCCGATGCACTCGACCTCGAGTCACCCGCTTCCGATGAGCGCGTTGATCTTGTCTTCGAGGGCATCGACACCATCGGCAGCATTCGAATCGGAGGCGACGCACACCGGGTCGAGCTGGGACGCACATACAACATGCACCGCTCGTACCGCTTCGACATCTCTCCGCATCTCGATGGCAGCTCGGTGGACATGGAAGTTGATCTTCAGTCCGCGACCGGGTACGTCGAGGCGGAGCGAGACCGCCTCGAGGATCGTCCCCGGGCGTACGGTCCGCCGTACAACTTCATTCGCAAGATGGCCTGCAGTTTTGGCTGGGATTGGGGACCTGACTTCCGCACGGCTGGTCTGTGGAAGCCGGTGCTGGTGGAACGCTGGAGGGTTGCGCGGCTGGCCCAGGTACGCCCCATCGTCACACTCGACGCCGCTGGCACCGGCCGAGTCGAGCTCCGGATCGACCTGGAGCGTCTGGATCCAAACGCATCCCTCACCATCACCGCCGACATTCTCGGCCACCGCGTCGAGAGGCCCGTAGATGCGGGGGCTGGCACCGCAACGCTGGTCATCGACGTCCCGGACGCGCCCGTGTGGTGGCCGATCGGCTACGGCGAGCAGCCGCTGGCCGAACTCACCGTGGCCCTCTCAACAGATGATCAAGAACTCGACATATGGCAGCGGCGGCTTGGCTTCCGCACAGTCAAGCTGGACACCTCTCCGGATGAGAACGGCACTCAATTCACTCTCTCGGTCAATGACCGGCCGCTGTTCGCCAAAGGCGTCAACTGGATCCCAGATGATCATTTCTTGACCCGGATCACTGCTGAGCGCCTGGAACGCCGGCTCGACCAGGCTGTCGCCGCCAACGTGAATCTGCTTCGGGTCTGGGGCGGTGGCATCTATGAGACCGAGGACTTCTATCGGGCGTGTGATGAGCGCGGGCTGCTGGTGTGGCAGGACTTTCTGCTGGCCTGTGCGGCGTACCCGGAGGAGTCGCCACTGTGGAACGAGATAGAAGCCGAAGCCCGGGAGAACGTGGTGCGGCTGATGCCGCATCCGTCACTGGTGTTGTTCAACGGTGGCAACGAGAACCTCTGGGGACACGAGGACTGGGGTTGGCAGGAGCGGCTGGACGGTCGGACGTGGGGAGCCAGGTACGCCTTCGAACTCTTCCCTCGCATCGTGGCCGAGCTTGATCCAACCCGCCCGTACTGCGACAACAGCCCTTACTCGCCTCGGGTGGACGGACGGCAGGCCCCTCCGAACGATCCCGACCATGGCACGCACCACCAGTGGGATGTCTGGAACAAGATCGACTACACCGCGTACCGCAGCGAGATTCCGCGATTCTGTTCGGAGTTCGGTTTCCAGGCACCGCCGGCTTGGCGCACCTTGATCGATTGGGTGCACGCGGTTGACGGTGGTCCGTTGGCTGCGGCGAGCGATCCGAAGAACGACCCGAACTTCCTGCTGCACCAAAAGGCCGCTGAAGGCAATGGCAAGCTCGATCGTGGCCTGGATCCGCACTTAGGGGTGCCAGCCAACTTCACGGATTGGCATTGGGCCACGCAGCTCAATCAAGCACGCGCTGTCAGGTACGCGATTGATCACTACCGACGATGGTGGCCGCGGACCGCAGGCGCGATTGTCTGGCAGCTCAATGACTGTTGGCCGGTCACCTCCTGGGCGGCGATCGACTCCGAGGAGCGTCCCAAACCACTGTGGTACGCGTTGCGTCGGGCATTCGCGCCACGCATGGTTGTCTTCGCTATCGCGGACGGGGTCGTTTCGGCCGTGCTCCTCAATGACACCGACGAAGTCTGGCAGGGTGAGCTAGAGCTGAGCCGTCAGAACCTCGGGGGTCTGGCGCTGGCGAATGCGAGCTTTGAGGTCGACATCGAGCCGAGAACCGTGGCCTCGATC
This sequence comes from Propionibacteriaceae bacterium, assembly GCA_035535395.1. Taxonomy (GTDB): domain Bacteria; phylum Actinomycetota; class Actinomycetes; order Propionibacteriales; family Propionibacteriaceae; genus Microlunatus. The sequence continues at coordinate 3,181 of DATLQC010000007.1, forward strand.
GCGCTTCCTGTCGAGCTCTCGATGCCGGGGGACTCGACTGCCGAAATCGTGGTCGCTCGGGTCGGCACGCTGACCCAGGTGCACACCTTCGTCGAAGACCTTGAGCTGGCGCTGGATGCGAATCCGATCGACGTTGAGGTCATGGAGAGCGAGAGCGGCTACGCCGTTACGGTCACGGCCCGCTCGCTTGCCCGCGATGTCACACTGCTCGCTGATCGAGCGGCCGCCGATGCCACAGTCGATGATGCGCTGGTCACCTTGCCTGCAGGGCAAAGCACAACTTTCCAGGTTCGTACGAGCGCTCGAGATCTTGAGCAGGTGCTTGGTCGGCCACCGGTACTTCGGACCGCCAACGACCTCCAGCACACTAAGAGTGGTGTTAAGCGCGGGTGAGATCGTCGTGCCGGCCGAACTGGCTGCGCTGCACGAAAAATACTCGGGTGAGGCCGGTCGTGTCTGGATCGCTGGACTGCCCGCGATGGCTGCTGCCTATCTGGATCGATGGGAGTTGGTCGGCGACGGCCAGGTTGCATCTGGTGCTGTTGCACTGATCATTCCGGTCGCCCGTCGCGATGGTTCCCAAGCCGTGCTCAAGTTGCAGCCGGTTGATGATGAAACCGAGGGAGAGCCGGCTGCGCTGAGGACCTGGGCGGGACGGGGGGCGGTGCGGCTGCTGGAGCATGATTCCGGTTCGGGGGCGATGCTGCTGGAGAAGCTCGATGCTTCACGAGACCTGGACACGATGGAAGACGATCTTGCTGCCGCCCAGATCATCGCGGAGCTGCTAGTACAACTCAACTCCGTGCCTGCGCCTGCGGGCATGCGCCACCTCAGCGATGTCGCCGCGGCCACCCTGGCGGGGACGCCGGAGGCAATTCGGCTGGTCGAGGACGCTGACGAGCGTCGAGTTTTGATCAACTGTGCAGCCCGCGTCCAGGAGTTGATCACCGATCGTCTTGATAATTGGTTGTTGCATTGGGATCTGCACTACTTCAACACGCTTTCGACCCTGGACGACCCTCAGCAGTGGAAAGCGATCGATCCTAAACCGCTCAGCGGCGATCCTGGCTTCGAGTTGTTGCCTGCCTTGTGGAACCGTTGGGACGATCTCGTCGGGACCGGTGACCTACGGCGGGCCCTATTGCGCCGTTTCGACCTGATGACCGAGGTCCTCGGACTGGACCGATCGCGCGCCGCCGGCTGGACCCTGGGACGCGTACTCCAGAATGCCGTCTGGGATCTCGTCAGATTCAGTGAGGGCCACATCGACCCCACCCACCGCACCATCGCCGAGGTGCTGATCGAAGCACGGCACTAGTGCCGCGGAGTCCACGTCTGTTTACGCGTCACCCGAAGAGATGCTTCAGTGGGGGCATCGGCTGGCTCGACTTGCGGATGATGATCATCGATGTACCAGAGCATGCACTTGCTCATCAATTCCATCGACGTCAATAAGGAGCGCATGATCATGACCTTTCGATTCGGACTCAACCCGCTGCCCTGGGTGCTGACACCCGACGGCTTCGAACTTTCGGTTCCGGTGCTGCGACGGGCGTTCGGTGAGATCAGCCAGACTCCGTTCGTCGGTATCCATGCCGACCCACCTGCCGATCTCGACGCCGACGGTTACCGGGAGTTGCTGGCGGAATACGGGCTCGTACCTGCTCCCGGGTACTTCTCTGCCGATTTCGCCGACGAGGCCGGCAAGACAGTGGTCGAGGCGGCCAAGCGGCACGCGGGAGTACAAGCCGCGCTTGGTAATACCGAGGCCTTTGTTGCAGCCGGGATCGCGCCGGCCCGCCGCAACACGCCTGCCGCCGGGCATGACGCCGACGGCAGCCGGCTGCAACGCGTGATCGACCGTGTCGGCGCGGCTGCTGAAGCGATCACCGCGGAGGGAGTGCGGCCGGCTCTGCATCCCCACGTCGGTACCTGGATCGAGACCGAGCCGGAAGTCGATTCAGTCCTGGCTGGGGTGCCTAGCACTGTCCTGGGATTCGGACCGGATACCGGTCACCTGACCTGGGCAGGAATGGATGCCGTCGCCGTGATGCGCCGATATGCCGACCGGATCGCAGCTGTACACGTCAAAGACGTACGCCTCGGCCAAGCTGAGGAGGCAAAGGCCGCCGGTGCCGACTACAACGGCTCGACTCGCGGTCCCAACCAGGTATGGACCGAACCGGGCCGTGGTGATGTTGATCTTGTCGGCGCTCTCGCCACATTGCCAGCCGACTTTACCGGCTGGGTGATCGTGGAGGTCGACGTGCCGGAGGCACCCAGCAACCTGGAATCGACCCAGATATCGGCGCGCTGGGTTCTTGATCATTGCGGCCCCGACGCCTTCTGAACCACGCAGCTGTGGTCAGCAGCCAGCTTTCCGAGTCACTGGATGAAGGCGCGTAGCGAGGCGGCGAGCTGGACGGGCTTCTCCTCCGGTCTTGACCTCGCGCAGCGCGGCGAGGTAGTGGCTGAGCTCGGGCGTCGACAGATCAGTGGTGGATGTGGTCGAGGTGCAGCATCTGCTCGAGTACGTGGTCGAGCTCTTCATCGTTGAAGATCGACTTCCAGTCCTCCTTGATGATCTTCTCGCGTCCGTAGTCCATGGCGATCAGACAGGCGTCGGAGAACGGGTTGTCGCCGCGCAGTCCGTTGGCCAGAGCGACTTGGACGTGACCCATCAACATGGCACGGGCGGCGGGTTCGGGCACCCCGACGGTGTGGATGGCCTCTTGCAGCGCGTCGTTGAGCAGGTCCCCGACCATGCAGGCGACAACCTCGACGAGGGTGGGCTCGAGGTAGGCGAGCTGCTTGACCGTGACCCAGTGGACGTCGACGACTGGGGCGTACATCAGCCGGATCACCGTCTCAGCGGCGGCCTGTTTGTCGACGTTGCCTGACTCCAAGGCAGCCACGACGTCTTGAGGTGCGGCGATGCCGCCGAAGGTGTCGTTGAGCTCGGCCTCGGTCTTGCGCTGCAGAAACACGGACGGGTGGCAGGGGTGCGCGACGGCGTACTCGATATCGGGTCGCTGGTAGAGCAGGTTGGCGTACGCCGCGGCGGGGTCGAGGGTCAGCACGATGGTGCCGGGCTGGAGCTGTGGAACCAGCTGCTCTGAAACCGGGCCTAGGGCGACGTCGGGGACGGCGAGAATCACCACATCGGCGTCGCGAACCGCCGTGTCGGACTCGGTGAGACTGCGACCGGCATCGCGGGTGCGTTGCTGGCCGGCGGGCGAGTTTTCGACATAGCGGACGTCGTGGGAGCTGCGCTGCAGGTTGTCGGACACTCGGATGCCCATCTTGCCCCCAGCTCCCACCACGGCGATCTTCAGTTGCTGTTCGGTCACGCTGCTTGGCTCCTTAGGTAGTCAAGGTTGTGGAGGTTCCAGTCGTTTTCGGTGCGGATGGTGCTGGCGCTGTCCCCCTGCCACGGCAGCCAGTGCTCGATGATCTGGCTGAGACCCAGCTCGCGCGCCTGGGTCGTAGTGATCAGGTGCCGATAGTCGAGCAGGCCTTCTCCGAGCGGGCAGCCCGCAAGGGTGAAGCCGACCCAACCGTTCTGGCGACTGAACGCGAAGTCTTTGACGTGAATGTTGCGCGCGTACGGCGCGACGGCCTCCACGGTTGCGGTTGGTAGCTCGAGCGCGGCGACGCAATTGGCGGGATCGACACAGATGCCGATCGACGGGGCGCCGACGCGGGTCACGATGTCGACCAAGGTGCTCACCGGAACCTGTTCATAAGTCTCGAGTGCGATCGTGACGCCTGCCTCTTCGAACACTGGCGCGACCGATGTCAACAGCTCCACCGCTTCATCGGGACTCGGACGATGGTCCGCGGTGTTGATCATGCTTCGTACCAGCGTGGCGTCGAGGCGGCGGGCCATCTCGAGGTAGCGCCGAAGGTGCTGGGGCTGCACTCCGCGAGTGCCAAGCTCCAGTCGAACCCCCCGCTCGGTGGCGCGGACTCGTAGCTGATCAAGGTCACTCGTGTCGTAGGAGTCGATCGCCGGGTAGTCGCAGATCTGGAAGAGGCGCACTCCCAGGTCGGCGGTGCGATTCACCATGTCGATCATGGAAAGGGGTGTCTCGGCGGTCGCGTGCCACTGCCAGAAGAACGCGTAGGTGCCGAGTCCGATGGTCACGTCACCGCTCCTTTCAGGCTCGCC
>DATLQC010000008.1:0-12511 GCA_035535395.1 Propionibacteriaceae bacterium
TCTCACGGCGCGCAACCCGGTCCGCCTGCACCGGGTCGGCCTTGAACTGGGGGCCAGCATTGCGGCCTTCGACGCCACCGACTTCGACCGGCTCGAGAGGTTTTTCGACAAGCACATCGACGGCGGCCAGCAGCTCGTGGAGGGATCGTCCGAGGCATCATGATCACAATCGGACCGGGTTCTTTACCTGTAGAGGGTCATCTCGGTGGTTTCGATGGGGCAATCGGTTGGCTCAATTCGTCACCTCTGGGCGCGGCCGATTTGCGCGGGAAGGTCGTTCTCGTCGACTTCTGGACGTACACCTGCATCAACTGGCTCCGCACGCTCGCCTATGTGCGCGCCTGGGCGGAGAAATACCAGGATCACGGGTTAGTCGTCATCGGTGTTCACACCCCGGAGTTCCCGTTCGAACACGACATCGACAACGTGCGCCAGGCGGTAATGGATATGGCCGTTGATTATCCCGTCGCACTCGACAACGACTACGCAGTCTGGCGCGCGTTCAACAACAGATATTGGCCGGCCGTCTACATCGCCGACGCAGATGGACGGATCCGGCACCATCAATTCGGCGAGGGCGGATACGAAGAGTGCGAGCGGCTCATTCAACGGCTGCTGAGCGAGGCCGGACGGGAGGGCGTACCCAGCGACCTGGTGTCGGTCGCTCCGGACGGTTTGGAGGCTCAGGCCGACTGGGCGAGCCTGCAGTCTCCCGAGACCTACCTGGGTTACGAGCAAGCACGGAGGTTCGCCTCTCCTGGCGATGCCGCGCTCGACCGGACTCATACCTACGTGGTGCCGGAGACTTTGGAGCTGAACCATTGGGCCCTCGCAGGGGATTGGACACTCGAGCGTCGGGCGAGCGTGCTCGACCGCGCCGGTGGGCGAATCCTCTTCCGGTTCCATGCGCGCGACGTCCACCTTGTAATGGGCCCGTTCACGCGTGGGACGTCTGTGCCGTTCCAGGTGCTCCTCGATGGTGAACCTCCGCACGAGGCTCATGGACTCGACGTCGATGAACTGGGCACCGGGACGGTCGAGCAACAGCGCCTTTATCAGTTGATTCGCCAGCCGGGATCGATTCGCGACCGCACCCTCGAGATAACCTTTCGCGCTCCGGGCGTCGAGGCTTACGTGTTCACATTCGGCTAGCATGCTTCCGCATAAGTAGGTCGCTAACTGAGGCTCTTCAGAAGCAAGGTAGCTACCCCAGATCAGCGCCCTCGCCCTGCACATTCATGCCGCATATTTCGACAGGCGTGGATCAGTAATTCGCTCGACAATTGTCCCGGTCGAGAATTGACGCCCTCTGAGGAGTGCCGACTTGAAGGCTTTCTCATGACGCACGCGTACCGTATAAACACCAATGTCAGGCACTGGGCGGAAGGAGCTGTCTTGGTCTCGGATAGTCCCTCTACTGCCGATAGCATTCCGCCATCAACCAATCGCGGTGATGATCAAGCGCTATAGGCCAGTCGGCGCAGTCTGTCGCGCTCGGAGGGAGACAGCGTGAGCCCCACTTCCGGGCAGCCGTTCGTGCGCCTAGCGGCGGTGTCGAAGGCGTACGGCAGCGGTTCCTCTCGACTTGAAGTTTTGGATCAAGTCGAGCTGGACCTGCCCCAGGGCGAAACCACCAGCCTCGTCGGGCGCTCCGGAACGGGAAAGTCGACCCTGCTCTCCCTCATTGCTGGGCTGATGCGTCCTGATACGGGACAGATCTATATCGGCGGCCAGCAGATGGATCAGCTGAATGACGACGGGCGCGCCAGCCTACGGGCCGAGCGGATCGGCTTTGTTCTGCAGTCCGACAACCTGATTCCATTTCTGACCGCCGTCGAGAACGTCGAACTGGCAATTGGCTTTGCTCCGGGGCAACGCTCCCCAGCGCGGGCTCGTGAACTCTTGTCCGACCTCGGGCTTGGACACCGGATGAATCACCTGCCACGACAGCTGTCGGGCGGAGAGTCGCAGCGGGTCGCTGTCGCGGTAGCGCTCGCCAACGAGCCAGACCTCCTCCTCGCCGACGAGGTGGTCGGCCAGCTCGACTCGACAACGGCCGCCGATGTCATGGAAATGATCTTCAATGCCTCGCGAGAGCGCAATCTCACCGTCTTGTACGTGACCCACGATGATCAGCTTGCGAGCCAAGCTCACCGCTCGCTCCGCCTCAGCAACCGCAGGGTCGTCGCGGCATGAGCATGAATGCCTCCATCACCGTGGACTCGGTGGTTGTCGAGCACCAGACCTCAAGCGGTCCGGTACGAGCGCTCGACGGAGTGTCCATTACCGTCGAGAGCGGCTCGAGTGTCGCGATCACAGGGCCCAGCGGCGGCGGCAAGTCCACCTTGCTCGGAGTAATTGGCGGCCTGGCGCAACCGACCTCAGGCAGCATAAGAATCGGTGATTCCGAGATATCAGAAATGTCGGAGCGTGATCGGTCTGACTTTCGACGTGGCCATATCGGTTTCGTCTATCAGGCGGACAACTTGCTGCCTTTTCTTACACTGCTGGAAAACGTGGGACTTCAGCTGGCACTCAACGGAAAACGTTCCGGAGCTGGAAAATCGTTAGCGGTCCTCGCGAACCTCGGCCTAGCTGGTCTGGCCTACCGACTGCCCGACCAGCTCTCAGGCGGACAGCGGCAACGCGCCTCCGTCGCCCGGGCGATCGTCAATGAGCCACAGATCATCCTTGCCGACGAGCCCACGGGTGCACTGGATGCGGCCAACGCCGTCGGCGTAATCGATCTGCTCTTGGGCATGCAAGATGAGATCGGCGCGACGTTGATCATGGTGACGCACGACCGCGATGCCGCCGGCCGGCTGGACCGGCAGATCGACCTCCGCGATGGACGCGTCGCATGATCTGGAGCTACGTCTGGCGCGATCTGCGCCGCAACCCGAGGCGCAGTCTTACAGCCCTAGCAGGCATGACGCTCGGGATCGGTCTGTTCTCGGCCGTGCTGTTCTTCATCGACGGTTCCTCGGCGACCATGACGGCCCGCGCCATCGCACCGATTCCGATCGATATGCAGCGGGTGCTGGCGGATCCGCTGGGAAACAAGGTCCGCCTAACTGAACAGGTCAGCCCAGAACGACTGCAGCCCGGTCAGCGTGGACATGTCACGCTCGTACTGGCCAACAACAGCTCCCATCCCGCCAATGAGGTCGTGATCAGGGACGAACCAACTCCTCCCCTGACCTACGTTCCCGATTCGATGACTATTGACGGCTCTCGGATGCCGGATTACGGCGGTGACTTTCCACTGGCTCAGGGCGAGGCCAAGCTGGGCCTCAATCTGGGCACCGTGGGCCCTAAGTCCAAGATCACTCTGGCCTACGACGTGGTAGCTGATTCGGCCGTGGAGTCCGTACCTGCCCTTGGTCCTAGCGCCAGCTTCTCCAGCCGCGAGATTGGCGTTCCGATCAACGCGAATACATCCGAACCGCTCAGTCTTGAGGAGCTGACGCGCCAGATCGGCCAAGTCCCGGGCGTCGTCCGAGCCGAGCCCTTGTCGTTTGTTGATCTTGACCCCGGCTCGCTCTCGGCTGGCGCCATACGACCTCCGGAGGCGGTTCGCATCTTTGGCTTGGAGAGTCAATATCTGGAGCAAGACCCGTCTATCCGGATTATCGAAGGGTCCTTCGAACCCGGGGCCGGCCTGCTCAGCGTGGAGGCAGCGCGGGCGTTGGCCATTGCTCCCGGAGGTGTGGTCCAAGTACGCGTGCCCGGCATGAAGGAGCCGCTCAGCGTACGCATCAGCGGCATCACCGACGTATCAAGGGCTAAGTCCCTCTTCTACAGCCGAGAGGGAAAGCAGCTCGAGCAGTTCGTCTATATCCGACAGTCCTTGATCGTCGGACCTGAAGTGTTCTCTAAAACGATCATTCCGGCTTTCCAGAACGTGACAACCGCCCCCGGCACGGTGCTGCGCAGTCAACCGATCCTCGAGGTCGACGTCTTTATGGACCGCGAGCCGCTTGACGCCGACCCCGCGACGGCCCTCGCCCAGACCAAGGCGGTCGCTGACGCCGTCAACTCCGTCGCACCGGGGCAAGACGTCTTGATCGACAACATCTCCAATTCGCTCCAAGTTGCCAGCGATGACGCCCGAACCGCTAAGCGCATGTTCGTCTTCCTTGGACTTCCCGGTGCCCTGCTGGCCGCCATCCTCACCTCTTACGCGGGCGGCGTACTGGCCAGCGCGCTGCGCCGCGAGCAAGCGATCTTGCGGATCCGCGGCGCCAACCGACGTCACCTGCTCCGTATGCATGCGCTGCGTACCCTGGCGCTCGCCACTGTCGGGTCCGTGCTAGGTGTCGCCTTGGGGCTCATCTCGACTGCCATCGTGTTGTCTGCCGATGCCTTAGCCAGCGCCTCTCCGATCAGCCTGCTCACATCAGCCCTGCTTGGTGCCGGCGCCGGATTCCTCGCTACCGGTGTCGCGCTCTACGCGGCGGGGCGACGCGCGATCAACAGCCAAATCAGTGACGAGCGCGCACAGCTGGCGTCGCGAAAGCCCCTTTGGCGACTTGTCGGAATTGACTTTTTGATCTTGGCCACAGCACTCGGCGTCGAGTGGTACCAGCGCCGACATGGCGGCTTTGAGGGTGTGCGCGGCTCGGTCTATTACGGCCGTGCGGTGTCACTGCGCCTACATCTCGTGATCGTCCCCATCGGCATCTGGCTCGGCGCTGTCCTGGTGCTGGGCAGAGTCGTCGAACGGGTATTTGCACACCTGCCTTTGCCGCTCCGGCACCGCTTCGGTCACCCGCTTCCAGGTCTGCTGACTCGGAGCATCCGCCGCCGCTCCTGGGCCGCCGCCTCTGCGGTGATCATGGTCGGATTGATCGTCGCCCTGGGCACGAGCGTGGCATCCTTCAGCGCGTCGTACAACCAGGCAAAGGCCCGTGACGCGCGCTTCGTGGTGGGTTCCGATGTACGCGTCACGCCCTCCCCGATCAGCGCCGTTGATCATCCGCCCAGTTACGCCGAGAAGCTGCAGGTCGCGGGTGTACAAACAGTGACGCCCGTCGTATACGGCCTGAACAACGCACTGCTGGAGAGCGAGGTCAATGAGGACGCAGGCAATATGCTCGCAATCGATCCTGCGGCCTTCGCACAGGTTGCACCGCTTCTCGATACGGACTTCCTCGGAACCACTGCGGCGAACGCCATGGACAGCTTGGAGCAGCAGCCAGACGGAGTGTTGCTGACCGAAGATCTCGCCGACACCCTCGACGTCGAAACCGGCGACGAGGTCAAGGTTCTGTTCGCACGCGGAACGCAGCAGCAGAAGCTGTCGGAGATGAAGGTCATCGGCCTCTTCCAGCGCCTGCCGGGATTCCCCGAGGGCGTAGACGTACTGGTCAACATCAAACGTCAGATGCAGCTCGTTCCGTCAACCAATGCCACCTTCTTCTTGGCGAACACCACCGATCCAAGCGATGCCTCCCTGGATCGAGTTGTCGCCGGATTGCGCGAGGGCCCTGGTGCTGCGGACGCGCTGCAGATCGATACCCGTGCAACAACGCTGGACAAGGATCAGTCCAGCCTTGCCGCATTGAACATCCGCGGCCTGCTGACCCTCGACTCGGCCTATGCCCTCGCCATGGCCGCTACCGCGATCACGATCTTCGTCTTCGGATTACTGCTGCAGCGGCGGCGGGAGTACGTCACCTTGCGCGCCCAAGGCATGCGCATCGGAAGGATCCGGTCATTGATCATCACCGAATCCGTCGGAGTGGTGGTTGTCGGAGCGGTTGTCGGCGCGGTCATTGGCGCTGCCATGGCGTACTTCCTGGTCACCGTGCTGCAGCCGTTGTTCGTCCTTCGCCCAGAAGTGGTCATCCCACGAGCCGACATTGTCGCGCTCGCTGCACTCGTACTAGCTGTATCGGTGGCTGCATCCTTGGCCGCCACGACTCTCATTCGTCGTCTACCCCCGGGGGAGCTGTTACGTGATGAATAACGACTCGAAAACTCACGCTTTCGCACGGTCACTAGGTGATATCGTCAGCGAGGTGCTTGCGCCAGTTCGCCTCCGCCGTAAGGCCTTAGCCGTTGCCGGTGCTTTCGTTGTTGCATCGGCGGCAGCTTGCAGTGCCGGAGCGTCGCCACAGACCGCACCGTCAGCGCCGGAGAATCCCACACCATCGCAGGTAGCTGCCACCTCCTCGACGCCGTCGGCTGCCGCAACGACCGCGTCTCCCAAGCCGAGCAGTACGGCGGTGCAGAAGGTCAACGCGAATTACAAGAAGTTCGACCCGAAGAACTTCGGCGATGCCCTCGGTGGCCAGAACAGCTGGTATCCGCTGGTGCCCGGTACACAGACGCTACGGGACGGTTCGATCACCCGGGGCAGCCGGAAGCTCAAGCACCGGCTACGCGTCACTGTGACCGATGTGATCAAGGAGGTGGACGGCGTCCAAACCGTCGCCGTTCTCGACCAGGACATTGACGCAGGTCAGGTTGGCGAGACATCGATTGACTACCTAGCCCAAGACAAGACCGGCAATATCTGGTACCTCGGGTCGTACACCGAGATTTATGAGGGCGGCCAGTTCGTCAACGCCGTCGATGCCTGGCTTGCTGGCAAGAGAGGGGCCCGGCCGGGCGTCTGGATGATGGCTGATCCGAAAGAGGGCATGAAGTACGTCCAGATGCACAATTCCCGCGAGACCATCCGCTCAGAGGTCTCGAAGGTCAGCGACCGAAAGTGCGTCCCGTTCGACTGCTTCAAGTCACTCGTCGTCCTCGAAGACGGCACCGAGTTCAAGTACTTCGGCCGTGGAGTGGGTCACATTGCCACCGAGCCCAACTACTCCGGCGGTGAGCAGGAGAAAGAAGAATTGGTCAACGTCGTCAGATTGAAGCCCAAGGGATTGGCCGAGATGAGCGCAGAAGCGCTGAAGCTGGACAAGCACGCACGTAAAGAGTCCAGCGTCTTCGCCAAGTCCGATCCCGCGAAACGCGCCTGATCGGTAACGAAGGCATCTCACCGAGAGCCCGGTGATCCCTAGCCGATCGTCACATTCCGACTGTGTTGGACGGTCCGGATCCAACCAGAGACCAGTGCAAGTCGGACACGCCTAGCTTTGCACTCCTGATGCACCGCCAACGCCAGGGCGGCCGCAGCGGCAACCACTGTCGGCAGCAGCAGCCGTCCGCTTTGCTACTCTGTGGCGTCCGAGCGCCCCGAACTCGGAACGGCATGATCACTTCGGCGGAGCCGTCTCATGATCGTCGTGCGAATCTTAGCCATGCGCCCAGCGGGTTGCTCGGCGCCGGAGTCCCTATCCCCGCCACCATCGCCTTCCGGTACAGCTAGGCTCCGGATGAGTTCGATGGCGTCGTCATCGTTGAGTCCTTGAGAAACCAGCCGCTCTGGATCGTCCGGGTCGCGGGTGAATGTGTATAGCCGATCATCTTGTGCGGCCAGCACGATGTCGGCGCTCAGCTCTGCGGTCTCAGTGCTGCCCGAGGTGGAGTACCGCGTCACCGTTACCAGCGCACTTCGCTCCGACGCGGCAAGCACTTCGTCAGGATTGGCGGCCTCCCGCTCCGGCTCACCGTGGGGAAGCCGGTCCCGTAGCCGGCGTAGCGCGTCGTCAATCTCGCGAAGGGAGAGCTCATGCACGCCGAGGGCGTCAATCAGCACCTCGAGAGCGACCCCGTCAGACTGCGGAAGCAGCAGCGTACGCCATGGCTGCCCAGGACCGGTGCCCGTCACCCGCGCATCAATGACGGACCGAGCACGCTGCTGGAACACCACGGCGATGCCCAGATCACCTCGAACCTGGAGGCGGTCCGTGTCCGGCATGGCGACCAGGAGTTGCCGCGCGGCCAGCGAACGTACGGCCTCACCGACCTCTTCTTCGGACGGGATCTCGTCGAGAAAGTCGACAACAGCATCAACTGCCACCATCTCGGCAAGGCTGTAACCGCCGAGTGGCACCGGCCCAGTGCTCACCAGGTGCAGCACTGCATCGATCAGGCCCGACGGTACGCCGACGTACTGTGTCTCGGTCATCGCGCCTTCTCGGCAGTGGCAGGAACGCGAACGGCCAGGCGTAACCTGCGATCGCCCGCTGAAACCTCCATCGGTCGCGCAGCCAGCACTTTGGGCAGCGTCCATCCGGCCGACTTGCCACCGGCCGAGAGCAGCCGACGCGCCGTGGACGCTGGGGTCTCGGTCACCCACACTTGGGAGTTGCCAAACAGTCCGCGACCTCGCCCGCGCCCTGGCTCCGGTGCAAGCTCGACCAGGGGGTCCTCCCGCAACGGTCCTGGGAACCGATGTATCAGATCGGACTGCGCGCCACGTGCGACCTGAACGACATGGTCCTCGAGGTCCAACCGGAACAGCGTCTTGGTGAGCGCCCGCGTCGTGCCTTCCGGCAGCGGGACCGTCGCACCGAGCTGCGGCGAAAGATACATCGGCCGCCGTTCTGTAACCGCAGAGAGGCCCCACGGCCCGACGTTGCTCTTGGTGATGCGGTAGACGACGAAGTCCGCCAAGTGCTGTACGTCGTTCCACGTCGGCAGCCGGTGGCCCGCGCCGAAAGCCGCTGGGGTCTTCTCCAGCTGCACCCAGGTTCCGGTTGCCGTACGCCCATGCAGTTTTTCTCGGACCAACGGTCCATGCATGCCCAAATCCGGATATTTCTGTTTGTCCACCGTGCGATGATGACTCGACAGCCGCTCCCGGGTCCCTTTCGGGAACCTCCAGCGCTCATAGAGATCCGGGTTATCGATAAGGACGTGGCCACCCCACAGCACATCACGAAGCTGATTGACGTCTAGGCCGTGCGCCTCGAGGTCGGCGAGTACCGCGGCCTCCTCGGGGGTCAGGCTCTTGGCTGCCTGGACCAGCCCGCGGCGGTAGCGACCGTAGCGGGTAGTCAGCTGAACCAGCAGGCGGACCCGGGTACGCACGCGTTCGGCCTGCTCCTCGCTGACGCCGGTGCGCCGTGCCCGTGCCTCGGTTGACCTGCCTCCCACGTGGTCAGGCTACTGCTCGGCCCGCGACTAACGGGAGATAGTCACCACCTACTGAACCGCTCGAGAGCCAGCTTGACTCTGCACTTAGATCGATCTAAAATGATTAGTCTTAGATCGATCTAAGTGAGAGGCCAAGACCCTCAATGGCTCGTGTAACGCTCATGGATGTCGCCCAACACTGCGGCGTCTCGCGAGCGACGGTGAGCCTGGTGCTAAACGACAGTCCGCTAGTGGCCGCGAAGACGCGCGACCGGGTCCGACAAGCCATGACCGAGCTTGGGTATGTCTACAACCGGGCCGCAGCATCGCTGCGGACCCAGCACAGCGACGCCATTGGTGTGGTGCTGACCAACATCACCAATCCCTATTTCGCTGAGTTTGCGACGGGCGTTCAAGACGTACTGACAAGCAGCGCGGCCGTTCCGCTGCTGGCAGTCAGCGGTGAGGATCGCGAGCTGCAGCACCGGCTGGTCAAGTCGCTGGTGGAACGCAATGTGGACGGCATTGTGCTGATCCCTGCGCATGGCACCACACCGAACGATTTGCCAGATCTGCTGGGAACACCCCTGGTGCTGATGGCCCGCCGCCTGAATGGGATGGATGTTGATTATGTCGGGGCGCAGAACCGCGACGGCGGGTACGCGGCCGCGGAACATCTCTACAGCCACGGCTGTCGCAGAATCGCCTTCGTCGGCGGTTACGCCGATTCGTCGGCCCGCGACGAGCGTGCCGCCGGGGTCGAGGAATTCCTGAACGAGCACGGCCTGACGCTGAACTCCGACCATTCGCTGGTATGCGAGCCGGCGCGTCCGCAGGCGCGGGAGGCTGTGATGTGGCTGCTCACCGAAGATCCCGAAGTTGACGGCATCGTCTGCTTCAGCGACGTTGTCGCGTTCGGCGTTCTCGACGCAATCGCCGACATGGGCCGCAGCATTGGATCAGACGTACGCGTGATCGGTTTCGACGACGTGCACGCTGCAGGACTCAACCGACCCTCGCTGAGCAGCGTCGCTGTGCCTGCTCGAGACACCGGCCGCCGCGCCGCGCAGCTCGTACTGGAGCGGGCGGCCGGATCAACGGAGTCCACGGTACGCGAGGAGTTCCCCGTCAAGCTCGAGCCGCGGGAGACCTGCGGCTGTCCCCGCCCCCAATTGCTCTACTGACCGCACCGGAAATCTTGAAGGACCAACTCAAACATGCGAACCGTACCCGTGCTAACCGGCGCAGAAGCCGCCGAGCTCATCCCCGACTCCGCAGTCATCTCTGTCTCGTCATCATCCGGACTTGGTTGCCCCGACGCCGTCCTTGAGGCGATCGGGCAGCGTTACGAAAACACCGGCTCACCAGCAAATCTGACCACGCTGCATCCGATCGCCGCCGGCGATATGTATGGCATCAAAGGCATTGATCATCTATGCCGGCCTGGCCAACTGCGTCGAGTGCTCGCCGGCTCCTATCCCTCGGGCGGCTCAAAGCTGGATCCGCCGCTGATCCGGCAGCTCATTCACAGGAATCAAGTCCAGGCGCTCAACATCCCCTCGGGTGTGCTGTTCCAGATGCATCGAGCAGCCTCCACCGGGCAGCCAGGCGTGCTGACAGAGGTCGGCCTCGGCACGTACGCCGATCCGCGGCACGAAGCCGCCAAGATGAACGCCGTCACCGACGACTTCGTCCAGCTCATGAAGATCGGCAGCAACGAATATCTGTTCTATCCGGCGGTCGAGGTCGACGTAGCGATCATTCGAGCCACTACCGCGGATCCCCACGGCAACCTGTCCTACGAACAGGAGTGCAGCACCCTAGGTGCACTCGACCAGGCGTACGCCGCCCACAACAAGGGCGGCATTGTGATCGCCCAGGTCAAAAGGCTGGCCGATACGCAGCTGCCCACTCAGGACGTCCACATTCCAGGAATTCTCGTCGACGCCATCGTGGTCGACCCCGATCAGATGCAAACCACGCAGACCTTCTATGACCCGGCCCTCTCTGGAGAGATACATCGCGACCTCGATGACATCGAGCCGGTCGAGTTTGGCCTCGAGAAAGTGATCGCGCGCCGGGCAGCGGCCGAGCTGCAGGTCGACGCCATTGTCAATCTTGGCTTCGGGATCTCAGCGGCCGTCCCACGCGTGTTGCTCGAAGAGGGCCACGCCGACGATGTCACCTGGGTGATCGAGCAGGGTGCGGTAGGCGGTTTTCCGGCAACCGGGTTCGCATTCGGTTGCGCGCTGAACCCGCAGGCCTTGGTCCAAAGCGCCGACCAGTTCACGCTGCTCCAAGGCGGTGGTTTCGACGTAGCGATGCTGTCGTTCCTGGAGGTGTCGGGCGCCGGCGACGTCAATGCCTCGTGGCTGCCGGCTCGGCCGCACGTTACTGCCGGCATAGGCGGCTTCAACGACATCGTCACGCGGGCACCCAAGATCGTTTACTCCGGCTACTTCACTGCGGGCCAGAAAGACATCCAGATCGAGGATGGCCAGCTCAAGATCATCTCTGACGGCGCGATCGCGAAGTTCGTACCGGCGGTTGCCCAGATCTCGTTCTCTGGTGACATGGGCCGGAAACGCCGCCAAGAGGTGCTTTACGTCACCGAACGCTGCGTCATCCAGCTAATCGCAGACGGGTTGACAGTGATCGAAATTGCCCCTGGAGTTGATCTTGAAAAAGATGTTCTCGGCAAGGCTGATGTACCACTGCTGGTTAGCCCCGACCTGCGACTTATGTCGGCTGCTTTGTTCCGGCCGGAACCGATGGGGCTGATCTTGTCCCGCAAGCCGTCTCGGATCGCCCAACAGTCCACCGCGTACCGATAAGGAATCTGATCATGCCCGCCACTCACTACGATTACGTGATCGTCGGCGCCGGCGCCGCCGGCTGCGCCGTAGCCAATCGTCTCTCCGCTGACCCAAACACCACTGTGCTGCTGCTGGAAGCCGGCGGTAAGGACTGGTCCCCGCTGGTCCACATGCCTGTCGGATTCACCAAGCTCGGTGGCCCGCGCTACAACTGGGAGTTCTCCACTGTCCCGCAGCCGCAATTGAACAACCGGGAAATGTGGTACCCGCAGGGCCGCACGCTCGGCGGCAGCACCTCGATCAACGCGATGATCTACATTCGCGGTCAGAAAGAGGACTACGAGGCCTGGGCGGCGCTGGGCAACAAGTACTGGGGTTATGAGGAGGTGCTGCCGTTCTTCCGACGGGCCGAAGCCAACGAACGCCTTAACGACCGCTACCACAGCAGCGTCGGCGCAGTGAATGTCACAGAGCAGGTGCAGCACAACCCGCTGAGCAAAGCGTTCGTGCGCGCCGCCCAGGAACTGGGAGTCCCGTTCATTGCCGATTTCAACGGCGCAGTGCAAGAAGGCGTCAGCTGGTACGACGTCACCCAAAAAGACGCCCGGCGTGAGAGCACTGCTACTGCCTACCTGAAGCCAGCGCGGAAACGGGCAAACCTGACAGTCCAGACCCATGCGTTGGCTCGGAAGATCCTGGTAGAGAACGGCCGC
>DATLQC010000009.1:0-3065 GCA_035535395.1 Propionibacteriaceae bacterium
GTGTCGAGGACATCCTCGACGTCTGGTATCGCTTCGTCGGTGCCAACCCGCACCTGCTGGCAGCCTTCAGCGGCCCTGACCGCCAACCTAACCTGCCGTATCTGGCCGCTGTACGGCGCCGCTTCCGCCGCTGGATTCTCGACACCGCCCGCGCCGAGTTCGATCAAGCCTGGCTTGACTACCAGCATGAGATCGGCGTACGCCACACGCGCCGAGGCAAGAATCGCACCGACGGCGTACAAGCCGCTGAGCACATTCCGCTGCGCTACATCCTTGCCTTGCTGATCCCCATAACGACCACTCTCAAGCCGTTTCTCACCGAAGCCGGAGCGACGCCGGATGAGGTCGAGGCAATGCACAAGGCGTGGGTCAAGGCCGTGTTGCTCCAGCTGATTCTTTGGAGCCAGCCGTACGTCCGCGAGGGCGACTTCTAACCCTCGGGTTCGCCTGCTGCGTCGGCATCGTCCTTCAGCGCTTCCCGTGCCGCCTCCCGGCCCTGATCGATCGCGTCGCGGGAGCGTTGCAGCGATTCGGTGCCGATGTCAGGGTCAATGCCCGAGTCGAGGTCGGTGTCTGCGTCCGCGTTGGCATCGGTGCCCTCGGCATCTGGAAGGTCAGGGCTGGCATCTTGTTCGGAGTTCATGGCCATGGGTATACCCGATGACCATCGATAGGCTGCGACCTATGCACGTATTCGTGCGCCCGTCGCCGATCTTGGCGCCGTTCGTGGAGTCTTTGTGGTACGTCGAAAACTACGGGCAGGGCTGGGAGCGGGTTCTGCCGTCTGGCGGCATCCAATTGCTGGTGAACCTCGACGCCGACGAGCTTTGGTCGTGGAACGACACTTGCGGGACGCCTAGCCGGGTTCGCGGCGCCGCGTTGGAGGGCCCGCGCTCGGCGCCGATCTTGATCGACACTGCCCGGCTGCGAGCCATGATCGGCGTTGCGTTCCGGCCGGGTGGGATTCACTCATTCTTCGCGCCTCCGGCGTCAGCTGCCGCTGGCGAGCTCGTTGAGCTGACTGAGTTGTGGGGTCAGGAGGGCGAGCTGCTGCGGGAGCGGCTGCTCGAGGCTGCCTCGCCTGCCACGAAGCTCAGGGTTCTCGAGCAGGTGCTTATCGCGCGGGCAGTCCGTCCGCTGGTTGTGGATCGCCCTGGCGCGTACGCGGTTGCCGCGCTGGACCGCGGGAGTCCGGTCAGAACGGTTGCAGACCGGCTAGGCATGACCTCCAAGCGCTTCGCACACGGCTTTACGGCACGCGTGGGGCTGCGGCCCAAGCAGTTCGCCCGCATCCGCCGGTTTCAGCGCCTGCTACG
This sequence comes from Propionibacteriaceae bacterium, assembly GCA_035535395.1. GTDB lineage: Bacteria > Actinomycetota > Actinomycetes > Propionibacteriales > Propionibacteriaceae > Microlunatus. Next base: position 1,317 of record DATLQC010000009.1, read on the forward strand.
CGCAACGTTCGAGGAGGATCACATGGACTGGGCCCAGCTGGCGGTCGAGTGCGGCTACTACGACCAGGCCCACATGATCCGCGACTTCCGAGCGTTCTCGGGGATGAACCCGAGGTCTTACACCCCGCGATCGGAGCGGGAACACAACCACGTGGCGTACCCGCCGACGGCTGACGGGGCAATTTCGTCCAATCGCTCCGCGACCAGAGTGGCGATGATGAGCGCATGACGACAGAGCGCATCAACACAGTCACCTCGATGTACCCGCGCCTGATCGTTGCGGATGCGGCGCGCGCTATTGACTTCTACGTGAGCGCGCTTGGAGCCGTTGAGACTGCGCGGCACACCGACGACAACGACAAGATCATCCACTCCGAGCTGAAGCTCGGCAGCGTAATGTTCGCAGTCAAGGACGAGGATGCCGGCGATCCTGGCCCAACCACGCTCGGCGGGTCCCCGGTGATTCTTGCCCTGGACGTGACCGACGCCGATGCGGTCGGCGAAGCGATGGTCGCAGCCGGCGCGACTGTGATCTACCCCATCCGCGATTGGGAGTACGGGGCTAGAGCGGGAAGGCTCGCCGACCCCTTCGGACACCTTTGGATGATTTCCCAGCCGCTGCCATCCTCGACTAGCTGAGGTGGGTTCAGCGTCACGAGGCAACCCGACCTCGATCATGATCAAACTAGTCACACCTTGAAGCGGGCTTGGATCGGGAACCGGGAGGGCCGTAGGAAAGTGGTCACAGCGTGCAGATCTGAATCGATCTAGGCTTGTCGTTTGCGACCACTTTGCTGCTGACTGAAGCAAGCAAACCCCCGCACTAGAGGAGGCCTGATGAGTGTTCGACTGAACCACACGATTGTCCGGGTCCGTGACAAGCGCGAATCGGCGGCGTTCTTGACGGAGATCTTGGGCTTGCCGGAAGCCACGGCGTACGGTCCCTTCATGGTCGTCGAGCTCAACAACGAGGTGTCGCTGGACTTCGCCGACGACCACGGTCCTGCGCATCCGCAGCACTACGCGTTCTTGGTCGACGAGTCGGATTTCGATGACATCTTCGCGCGGATCAAGCAACGCGGTTTGACCTACTGGGCAGATCCGTTTCAGCGCCGCCCGGGTGAGTTCAACACCAACGACGGCGGCCGCGGTCTGTATTGGGAAGACCCGAACGGACACCTACTTGAGATCATCACCCGCCCCTACGGCGGCTAGATCGGGTGCATTCACTCCTGCCGCTTCTTGGCCGCTCGCTCGTTTCGACGCTTGGCGCTGTCAGCCTTGCGCTGCTCACGCTCGAGAACGGCGGGCGAGCGAACGGGCCACACATAGTCCAGGTCCGGCGGCACATCCGGAAAGAACCGCTGGTAGTGCTCTGGGTCCTTGCGAACTAACGCCGACTGATGACTGCGTTGTAGTGCAGAGTCAAAGAGCCATGGCGGCAGCCGGTCTTCAGCGGCGAGCGAAGAATAACTGCGGATCTCGGTTACGCCGGCCGCCGCCAAATCTGACTTGATTGTCGCAGCACAGCTGTCGCCGAAGCCTCGTTTCGTCCACATCTCGCAGATGATCAGGCCGTAGCGGCCGAGCGCCTCCTCATAGCCCCGCCACATGAGAACGGCTGGGTGTGACGCCCAGGCGTAGCCCGGGACAGTGAGAGCTCGGACAATTTGGATTACCTCGACCCGTTGCTTGCCCAGGCGTTTGGTGTCGAGGACGCGAGCTGTTTCCTCGAAGTCGCTGTAAGGA
>DATLQC010000010.1:0-3176 GCA_035535395.1 Propionibacteriaceae bacterium
ATCGCCCGGCCGCTGCAAGGGATCTTTCGCCACCACCCGTGACGTACGCCATACGCCCGCTGCAGCAATCGACCCGGAAACACGATCGGTGACCACAACCTCCGGCTCTGTGCTGTCCGCCGACTACCTCGTCGTGGCGGCCGGAGCCCAAGCAAACTTCTTTGGCACACCAGGAGCGGCCGAGCAGAGCCTCCCGCTCTACTCGGTCAATGGTGCGGAAAGTCTGCGTGCCCGCATTCTCAACGTTTTGGATGCGACCCAGGAGCGCCCGGAGCTCATTGAGGGTTCACTGAACTTCGTGATCGTCGGTGGCGGGCCGACTGGAGTCGAGACAGCGGGAACGCTGGCCGAAGTCCTCAGAGACGTCGTTCCTAAGCGATACCGATCACTCACAGAGCCGGCCAAGGTTCACCTGGTTGATCATGGTGATGTCCTGCTCGCACCGTTCTCTGACAAGGCCCATGCCTATGCCGCGAATCGCTTGGAACGCGACGGTGTCCAGCTGCATCTCGGTGTAGTGGTCAAGGAGGTGCTCCAAGACAGGGTGCTGCTCAGCGACGGAACGACGATCATGACCCAGACCGTGGTCTGGGGCGGTGGCGAAAAGCCCGTACACGCCGCGTTGCTCAGCGGCACCCGAAACAAGATCGATGCCTTCATCGCCTGGGGCTGGGACTACTTCAGCAATGATCGCGCCATAGCCATCGTGGACCGTACAGACGACGCCCGAATCGACTGGGGCGACGACGACCAGGGAGAGCGACCGGAGTTCGATTCCCCACCAGCCAGCTTCACCCCCGCAGGGTGAGGACAGACCCCATCCAGCTTCCTAGCGTGGGTAGGAGCGGAGACAACCGAGGGCTGTCTTGGGCTTCGAGGTGTTTGCTGCGGCATGATCAGGAGGCCGGTTGATGGTAGGACGTGACGGCCCGGCAGGGTCCGGACAGCAGGAAGCCGATGTGTTCGTGATCTTCGGCATCACCGGCGACTTGGCCAAAGTCATGACATTCCGCTCGCTTTACCGACTCGAGAAGCGCGAGCTGCTGCAGTGCCCGATCGTCGGTGTAGCGGTCGACGACTGGACCGTTGATCAACTTGTGGAGCGTGCCCGTGAGTCGATCATTGCGACTGGGGAGCAGCTCGACGAAGACGTGTTCAAGCGGTTTGCTGCACGATTGTCTTACGTGTCAGGCGATTTTGCAGATCCGGCGACCTACCACCGTGTCGGCGAGGCAATCAGCGGCACCAAATGTCCGGTGTTCTACCTGGAGATTCCGCCGTTCCTGTTCGCAACCGCGGTCAAAGGACTCGCCGAGGCGGGCCTCACCAAAACCGGACGCGTCGTCGTAGAGAAACCTTTCGGCCACGATCTTGCCTCGGCTCGGGCCTTAGCCGACGAGCTTCACCAGTACATCGATGAGTCGCAGTTGTACCGGATTGATCACTACCTCGGGAAGATGGGGCTCGAGGAAATCCTGTACTTGCGCTTCGCCAACACAATGCTCGAACCGGTCTGGAACCGGAATTACGTCAAGTGTGTACAGATCACCATGGCGGAGGCGTTCGGCGTCGAGGATCGCGGCCACTTCTACGATCCGGTCGGCGCCCTGCGTGACGTGGTGGTGAACCACCTCATGCAGGTCGTAGCGGCCGTAGCTATGGAGCCGCCCGCAGGCAGTGACCCCTCGACCCTGAGCAACGCCAAGGTCGCGCTCTTCAAAGCCACGCTTGCAGCCGATCCGACAGCGTACGTCCGCGGGCAGTACGAGGGTTACCGCAGCATCGACGGGGTCGCACCCGAATCAACTACGGAGACCTACGCCGCGTTACGGCTGGAGATCGACAACTGGCGCTGGTCCGGCGTCCCGTTCTTCATCCGCGCAGGCAAGCGCATGCCGGTAACGCAGACCGAGGTACGACTCATCTTCGAAGAACCGCCGCGGCTGGGCTTTGGTCGCTGGGGAGATCGTGCTGCGCAGCCGGATCATCTCGTGGTGAGGCTCGATCCTTCGACTGGTCTCCGCATCGTCCTCGAGGCTCGGCGCGCGGAAAGCATGCAGCCGGAGTCCATCACCTTGGACATGACATTTGCCGAGGAGGGCGGCGAAGGGCCGACGCCGTACGAGGTGTTGCTACGCGCTGCGATGCTGGGCCAGGCCACCAGGTTTACCCGGCAGGACGGGGTCGAGGAGACTTGGCGGATCATGCAGCCGCTGCTCGACACACCACCAGATGTGGACTCCTACAGCCCGGGCTCATGGGGACCAGCCGCTGCGGAGCGCCTGGCTGCGGAGTGTGGTGGCTGGCAGGAGCCATGGGTGCCGTCATGACAAACCCGGATATCGGATAAGTTCCGCTAATCGCGCTCACTCATGGGCGTGTCGGATGGCAGCAGTTGATGAGGGAGCGCCAGCCAATGGCCGCGACGAACCCAACGTCGACACTGATCGGATAGCGCAAGCGACATCGGTCGCCGTAGTTGCCGCGGCCCTCGTTGTATGGTGGCCCGCATTCGACTTGGGCGCATACGGGGTCATCTTTTTCCAGCAGCTCCTGGCGCTGTGGGCGGCATCTACTGCGATCTTTCTGGTAAGCCTTACGGCGGGGCGCCGTGCTCGGGTGTCGTGGCCGCGGCGGTTGGCGCTCCTGCTTCCTTCGCTGTGGCTGCTGCTCGCGATCGTGCTGCCGGAGGTTGGGGTTAAGACGTGGTCGCGGGCGCTGTTCTATGTGGCAATCGTCCTCACGCTCGCGGGAATGCCTTTCCTCGCTGCGCTGCTGCTGCGGGTGACCATTGCGGGATACGACCAGATACCCAACCGCCGTCGGCTCCTCGCTGCAGCGATCGTTGGGATCGTGGCCATCACGTCATTTGGGCTAGGGAAGTTCAACAGCCGATTTCTCACCTGCAACGACTTCGTGATCAGTGGAAACGACACGCCCCCTAGCTGCAGCCAGGGCCGCGGCCATCTGGGAAACCGTTAGTGCTGCGTCAGGACATCAGCCCGTGCTCATGGGCGTACGCAGCCGCGGCCGTGCGAGACGGCACATCCAACTTGGTGAAGATGTTGCTCAGATGACGTTCCACAGTCTTTGGGCTTAGTACCAGGGCATGGGCAATGTCGGGGTTGCTGCGCCCTGCGGCAACCAGTCTCAGGACCTCAATCTCACGTTCGGTG
>DATLQC010000011.1:0-24484 GCA_035535395.1 Propionibacteriaceae bacterium
CTCGGACCGGTCGCATCGGTGACGGCAAGGTCTGGTCGGTTCCGGTGGATGAAATCGTCCGCGTGCGAACCGGGGAGCGCGGGCTGGACGCGCTCTGAAGCGTGATCTAACCAGCGAGCGTCTCAACGTCGCGATCCGGTCCGAGTGGTCTTCCACCGCAGGGCCGGATCGACGGCGTTTGATCACCGAGTGCGTTGAGTCGGCGCTGGTCGAGCTGTATGCGCAAGTGGGCGGCCCTGCAAGCGGGGCCGCCCTTGCCGCCGTCGGAAGTCTCGCCCGACGTGAACTCGGTCCCCGGTCCGACATCGATCTTGTGCTGCTGCACAACGGCAAGTCCTCGACCAAGATCAACACACTGGCAGCAGACCTGTGGTATCCGCTGTGGGACGCGCGGATTCGCGTTGATCATTCCGTACGAACATCGGCGGAGTGCGCTGAGGTCGCCGGACGGGAGTTGAGCGCAGGTATCGGTCTGCTCGATCTGCGAGTGATCACTGGTGACGAAGAGCTGGTCAAGGATGCGCGTACCGCACTCCTGAACAGCTGGCGCGCCAATGCCCGTAAACGCTTGCCGGAACTGCTGGCATCGCTTGATGAGCGTCTAGCCACGTTTGGTGATGCGGCCTATCTGCTCGAGCCTGACCTCAAGGAGGCACGTGGCGGCTTCCGCGATGTCTCGATGCTGCGAGCGCTGGCAGCCAGCTGGCTGACTGACCGGCCACATGTGGGCATCCATGAGCCGCATGAACGGCTGCTCGACGTCCGCGACGCACTCCATCTGGCGGTCGGCCGCACCCTCGACCGGCTGATCTCCAGCGAGACGCAAGCCGTGGCCACCCGCCTCGGATACAGCCACCCTGATGATCTTCATCGCGACGTGAGCCTGGCCGCTCGCCGGATCGGGCATGCCGTCGACCTGACCGTACGCGCCGCCCGCCAGGCCGTGCCCCAGCACCGGGTGCTGAGCTTCATCAAGCGGGAACGCAAGCCCCAATACGTCCAGGCTGATCACGGCTTGATCATCTCCTCCGGAGAGGTAGGACTAGGCCGTGGCATCAGCGCAGCCGATCCGCTCGTCGGCCTCCGGGCAGGAGCTTTGGCGGCGCAACGTGGGCTTGTTCTCTCCCCCGTCACGGCCGAAAACCTCGGCAAGCAAGGCCAGGCGCTTCCGCCGCCATGGCCTGATACGGCACGAGAAGCCTTCCTGGAGATGCTGTCTGTTGGCCCGGATGTCATGCCGGTGTGGGAGGCGCTCGACCTTGCCGGCTGCATCAGCAGATGGATCCCTTGTTGGGAGCCGATCCGAGCTCGGCCCCAGCACAATCCGATCCACCGTCATACCGTCGACCGGCACTTGGTCCAGACCGTCGCGGAGGCGCAGCGGCATTTGACGCAGGTTGATCGGCCTGACATCTTGCTGCTGGCGTGTCTGTTTCATGACATCGGCAAGTTGCCGGGGGCTGGGACGCACCACGCGGATCGGGGAGCACCGATCGCCCGAGAAGCAGTCGAAGCAATCGGACTCAAGCAGAGCGACGCCGAACTGGTCGAGCTGTTGGTGAGGCACCATCTGACTCTCGCCGCATTGGCCACGAAGCGTGATCACGCCGATCCCGCCACCGTAGGCACCCTGGTCGAGGCCGTGCAGGGCAGAGCAGACATCCTGGACTTGCTGCGCTATCTCACCGAGGCGGACGCTCGCGCTGCAGGTCCCGCCGCCTGGTCGCCGTGGCGTGCCCAGTTGATCAACAGCCTGGCCGATCACACCGAAGGGCTGCTCGTCGATGAGACGACCCGGGTCGACGTCGCTCAGCTGGTTGATCTTGGTCTAGCTCGCTCTGTGAAACTCGACGGCAGGCCGCGGATCCGCGTGGAGCCCCAGCCTGGCAGCGTACAGCTGATCATTGCAGCCAGCGACCGGTTGGGCCTTTTCAGCGACACTGCAGGCTTGCTTGCCTCCCATTCGGTGCAGGTGCGCTCGGCTGTCCTGCATTCCGTCGAAGGGGTGGCCGTCAACACCTGGCGGGTAGACAAGCAGCTCGCGAGCGACCTGCCCGACACGGCGTACTTGATCAAACAACTGAGCCGCCTCGAGTCAGGCGAAACAGGCATCTTGACCCCGGTGCAGCGCCGGGAGGCGCGAGCCCACAGCAGCGGCACGGTCTCCAACCCGTACGTAGAACTGGTCGAGGACGCCAGCGAGACCGCGGCCGTTATTGAAGTCCGGACTGGGGATCGTGCCGGGCTGCTCTATGCGCTCGGTCGGTCTCTCAGCGAGATTCGGCTGTCGATCCGCTCAGCCCACATCAGCACTCTGGCTGGACAGGCCATCGACACGTTCTATGTGACCGAGGTGGACGGGTCGACGCCTAGCCCACAGCGGGCCCGCGAGGCGGTGGCGGCACTCACCACGGCAGCCGGGATTTCGGCCACTTCGGCAGCGACAGCAGCATCTGGCTAGCCCTTTGGCTTAGGTTCGCTCGGCGATCAGATCGTCGACCTCTGCCGAGGTCGGCGGTTGCGGGCCGCGTCGGGAGCAGACAATTGAGGCGGCAGCAGCGCCGCGTTCCAGCGAGCCTTCGAGCCCGAGCTGAAGCTTCACATATCCGTCGAGGAAGCCGGCCATGAATGTGTCGCCCGCGCCGACCGTGTCAACCACGTTGGTGGGAAATCCTGGCACCCGGGTGATGTTTCCGCCGGGCTCGATCGCCAGTCCGCCGCCGGGCCCCAGTGTGATTACGGCAAGCCCCAATCCGTACTGCTCGACCCAAGTGCCGGCCAGTTCGACTGGATCGCCGTCGGCCTTTCCACCGCCACTGGCATCCGCCCTGGCGAGGAACTTGATGTCTTCATCACTTGCCTTCACGATGCCTTGACGCCGGCCGACAACCCGCAGCCAGGGCTGCACCTTGTTCCAGTACGCGTCAGGATCGGTGATCACGGTCGGTCGTACGTTGATGTCGTAAGAAACCCCGGCCTGAACGTCACGCATCCAGTCGAGCAGTACCTCCGCGCCAGGGCTCACAATGCATGACAACGAGGCGATGTGTAGCCAGTCGTCGCTGGACAGCTGCGGCAGGTCATCTATCTGCCAGCCAAAGTTAGCCGTGTCGTTGAAGTGAAAGGTGTAGCTCGCTACTCCTTGCTCATCCAAACTCACGACGGCGATAGAGGTGGCTTGCGAAGACTCAGTTGAAAGGTCCAGCTTGACGTTCGCTTCCAGGATGTGCTGACGCAGCTGACGCCCGAACGCGTCTCTGGAGATCCGCCCCAGGAAGTGCGTATCGGCCCCAAGCTTTCCCAACGCGACCGCCGAGTTCATCGGGCCCCCTGCCGACAGCGCGAGCCAAGTCGAGCTGAACGAATCAGTGCCCACGTCAGATTGGACCAGATCAATCAGGGTCTCTCCACAGACCACGAAGCGAGTCATGGTCACAAACCTAGTGGTTGTTGCGCCGCCGGGATGGCTTGGCTGACCAGCTAACTCACTACCCGGCCAATACCGGCAGCTCAGCGTCTAGCTCGGCCTGCATTTCAGGCTTGATCTCTTCCCAGATTGAGGGAGGAGCTCCCCGTTCGCCGATGTCGGCAAGCAACTTCCCCATCGAGTAATCCGGGTCAATCTGAGAAACCCGCTCCCAGCAGCAGTTCACCAAAGCGCCGTGACCGGCGACCCAAGCGGCCATACCCAGCAGGCACAGTGGTGCTGCGGCCAATACCGGCGGCACTCGCGAAACCACACCAGCCCACAACCGGACATGCTCCTCGGCGTCATTGCGACTGATCCGCACCCAAGCCACGTCGCGAACATAGGTGTCGGTCACCAGCAAGCCCAACAGCAGGCAGCTCCTTTCATCGAGGTCAGCAGCATCGGCCAGGGCCGAATCGACAATGCTGATAAGGAGTCGTCCAGCTGCGGAACGGCTGTCGAGCGGCGCGACTTCACCGAGGAGGTCCTCGGCCCAGCTCATCAGGCGGGGCAGCTCTGCTTCGGGCGGACCGCTGATCGACGCCTCGAGCTCCTGCCGATTGGCCAGTACGCCGAGTCCGGCAAAAACCGCCGCGGCAGACAGCGGATGCGCGGTGAGGTCATACGGTGTGCCTGCCAGGGGGCAGCACTCTTCGCCACACGTCAGCGACCACCACCGGCCGTGTCCGACATAGAGCACCTCGGTCAGCTCATGCCCACTGAGCCGATCCATCAGTCGGGTCAATAGCCGGTGAGCCGGCAAGGAGGCCGCGCTGTAGGCGATCAGCGCGAGCGCATCGGCCCGTTCCCGCTCGGCAAGCGCATCGATCCACTCCGCCAGCTCATCGCTCGCCGATTCGTGTGGAATATCGGTTCGCGTCGTGAGCTTCACCCGACCCGACTTGATGAACACAGCCACAAGATCTTCGTCTGGATGGAACCCGATCATGTAGGGGACGATGGCCAGAAGATCATCTGGGCGGCGGACCTTGAGCCGAGTTCGCCCACCCGTCTGCGGCCGCCGGTTCCGACGCCGCCGTTGAGCTTTACCGCGTTCCGACTTTCTGCGTGCCGACTTTCTGCGTGCCGACTTTCTCGGGTCTGATTTCTGCGAAGCTGTCATGTCGAAAGCCTGCGTACCTGAAGCCAAATCGTGCGCTTAACCACGAATCTGTGCATAGGCGGATCGTCGGGCCCGTGCGGTTGTGGACAACCCCGAGGCCGACGGCACCTCCTTGTCCGAAGTGCAGCAGCGATACCGATAGCCGACGCGTCCGCCGTCCCAAGACGAGAAACGGGTATCGAATCTGCTTGGAAGACACCCGCTAGGCGTCCTGGGACGGGAAACGCAGGCTTGCCGATGCGATCGCACAGCAGCCCGCTGGACGGACGAGGATTTCAGGCACGGCTCGCCTGACTGACGCTCCGCACTCGGGGGACCGGAATCCCGGGGTCGGCACAGAGGAAATCCTGCGCTACCGTGGTCGGAAATGGACGAGCCCAGCGGTTCAGAGAGTACCGGCATGGGACCGACGCCCAGCGGGCCGTCTTTCGTTCCCTGGGCGCCCGCCCCGGGAGACACGCCGCCTATCAACCCCTCCGCTACTCCAGCGCGTCCCTCTCGATCGCCTGCCAGGCGTGCATCCAGGCGCGCGAACCTGATAAGCGCAGGCGTCATCCTGCTGGTCGCGATGGTTGTCGCGGCAGCCAGTTTCGTCGCGCATTTCGCAGATACCCATGTCAGCGCGCCAGCTGCCAGCAAACAACCGCTCCCCCAGGTCAGCACTCAAGGTGATCGGATCGAGTTCAGCACCACCGATGGAAGCGGCCAATTGATCTTGCTAAGGCACTCCTGGGTCGCCTACGGCCAGGTGCCGCCGACCTCAGGCAGTTACCTCCGGGTAGAGGTGGAGCTGACCTGCGACTCGGGCTCGGTCGACTACGACCCGTATAACTTCCAGGCGTTCGACCAGACCGGCAAGCTGTTCGAGACTGCGATCGAAGGAGCCGGAGATTCCATGTTGGAGACGGGCACGCTGCACGCCGGCGAACGGGTTCGCGGCACCGTTGCCTTTGACATGCCACGCAGCGAGGCGACGCTGCTGATGAGTGACGACTCCAACCAAACGGTGACAGCACTGAAGGTTCCTGACTGACCCCGGTACGCCCAGCGCTGCCAATAGGCTCAGCGCATGGCCCAGCTGGAGGAACGGCACGACCGAGGCTGGGACATCCTTCGTCTGACCACCGACGCTCTCACGGTCGAGATCATCCCTGGACTGGGCGGAACGGTGACGTCGGTGACGCACCGGGCTGATGGCGCGGCGTTGCTTTGGTCCCCGCCGTGGGGACTCCGCCCCCGTGGCAGCAGGTCTCTGCCGGGCACGCCTGAGGCGCGGATGATCGACAGCCTCGCGGGCGGCTGGCAGACCTTGTTCCCCAACGCTGGCGACTCGGTCTTTGTGCACGGGGTGGATTGGGGCTACGACGGGGAAGCACGCCTGACTTGGATGGACTGGGAGTTCACCGGTTCGTCAGTGCGGATGACTGGCCGTCTCATCCGCGCGCCGTTCGAAATCACCAAGATCATCTCGGTGCGCGACCACGAGATCACGGTCGGTGAGACGGTACGCAACGTGGGCAGGGAGCGTATCGAGACCGTTTGGGGAAACCAGCTGATGTTCGGCGGTGCGTTGCTGGGCCGGGAGACCATTGTTGACGCCGCTGCCGCGGTCGTCCGCCCTGATCCGCTAACCAGCCCCGATACCAGCTACGACGACCTGATGCCATGGCCCCGCTCCCATGGATCGGGAGCCATGATCAATCTTGGCCTTTTGCCAGTGCCCGAGGCCGGGGAGACCAGATTGGCCTACCTCAGCGACTTCTCGCGCCCCATGATCAGCATCAATCGCCCATCGCATCGGTTGGGCATCGAGCTGGAATGGGACGCGGAGGTATTTCCCTATGTCTGGTACGCAATGGAGGCCGGCGGGCGAAGCGGCTTCCCCTGGTACCGCACCGGATACTTTCTGTCTCTGACGCCCTGTACCAGCTGGCCGGCGCACGGGGTGCAAGACGCCCGCCGCATCTCCAACAGCACCGTCTTGATCGATCCCAGCGAGGTGTTGACAAGCTATGTCGCGCTGCGGGTGCAGCCGATCAGCTGATGCTGTTCCTCAGCGCAGTTCCTTACGAATCACCAGCTTCAAGCCGGACCAGACCTGATCAATCGCGCAAACCTTGACGTCGACGAGCCCGCTGGCAGGCAGCACGATCTCCCGAATGACGTCCTCGGTCATGTCAGTCTCGATCTTGCTGGCCCGTTTGGGCCAGGCGACCCAAATCATGCCGTTCGGGGTGATTGCGTTGATCAGGGCAGGCAGCCGGAAAGCGAGGTCTGCCTGCCGGGTAATGAAGATCAACACCAGATCACGATGACCAGTCAGCCGATGGCTGACGATCACGCCCTCTGGCAGCTCACCGAGGATGGCCTCGATGTCAGGCGGCGCCTTCAGTACCGCGATCGACATGCCGGGCCCGATGCCCAACTTCTGTGGCAACGGTGTGCCCGAATAACCGACTGTCACTGCAGACCTCCCGGTCAAAGCATGCACCGATCGGTCGGCCGAGGGCACGCTTCGCTGGCAGATCGACGGGTGTCGTGCTTGACTCGGCGACGTGACGGGACTGGAGGCCACACACGCCGATGAGCCCCACTCCGGAGGATTGGCGGACCGGCTGAACTGGCTACGGGCCGGTGTTCTAGGTGCCAATGACGGCATTGTGTCGGTGGCGGCGATCGCAGTGGGAGTGGCCGGCGCCACGCCACAGCTGGCACCGATTCTCGCCGCCTCCGTTGCCGGCCTGGTCGGCGGGGCCATCTCGATGGCGCTCGGGGAGTACGTCTCGGTGAGCAGTCAACGTGACAGCGAGCGGGCCTTGATCGCTAAGGAGAAAACTGAGCTGGCCACGATGCCGCACGAAGAGTTGGCCGAGCTCACGAAGCTGTACCAGGACAAAGGACTGACTCCTCAGACTGCGCGTCAGGTAGCTGAGGAGCTGACGGCCAACGACGCTCTGGCGGCGCATCTGGATGTCGAACTCAATATTGATCAAAACGACATTGTGAGCCCGTGGCGGGCCGCGTACGCCTCGGCCATCGCCTTCACCATCGGCGGCCTGCTGCCCCTCCTGGCGATCATCTTGTTCCCGGCCTCAATGCGAATACCAGCCACGTTTGTTGCCGTTCTCGTCGCCTTGGCCATTACCGGCGCTACCGGCGGTTACCTCGGCGACAGTCCGATCTCGCGGCCGATGGTTAGGGTCGTCGTCGGCGGCGCGCTGGCGCTCGTGGCGACATTCCTTATCGGCCGTCTGCTGGGTACCACGGTTCTGTCCTAAGGCGCGGATTCGTCTAGGCGACGGCGATGAGGCATCCAACCCGGGCGGCGTATCCGCGAGCGCGGTCCAGCCAGAATTCCAGATTCGCCTCGGCCTGCTCCTGGTTTGATGACTCAGACGGACAATCGGCGATCCAGATGACGGTAGCCAGGGCGCGTACGGCCTGGATGGCCGGATAGAGCCGGCCAGGTCCGCCGGCCCGCCGATATCCCAAGAGCAGATAGTCCACCAGTGGCTGTGGCACTGCCCGCCAGCGTGGCGACAACCAAGCGATCATGTCGACCGCTGCGGCCAAGTCCCACGCCGGATCTCCGAGGCCTACGCCGCTGGGATCGGTGAAGCTGACCCGCAGCGCGGGTTGGTGCTCAACCACCACATTGGTTGCCGTGAGGTCCCCGTGGATCCAATGCAGCTCCGTCCAGCGCTCATCGACCTCGCGCGCGGCGACACGCAGTTCACACGAGGACTCGTAAGCCCTGAGCACAGCCGCGTACCCGAAGCCGGGAACCGCGCCCCTTATCGGGCCCGTCCGGTGCTCTGGGTTGATCACCCACGGCCGGACCACGAGTGATGCCGACGGGCCGCGCGTCGGCGTGGTGTGCAAGGCGGCGATGGCCGCGCCCCATGTCTGGCAGACCTGCGCCAGCTCAGCGAGGGTGCCGCGCTGCTGCACAAGATCAGCGCCACCGAACGGACCAGCCTGGGCCACCAATTCGGGAGGCGGGTACATCGCAACCTCCAAACCCTCATGGGTGCGTAACCTGTCAAGACCTCACATGATCAGACACGGTCGCTGATCACCTGATACGAGTTCCTCGTGAGATAGTTCGAGGTCGGTCGCAAGACGGTTTGGATCCGGCTGACTCAGGCTCTTTGGTCGCCGGTCTCCCCATATCCGGTGTCGGGGATTTCCGGGCCGCCAGGCGGGTCTAGCGGGCGATCCTGGTCGACATGCTCGGTGTCCTCAGGCGGGTCGAGGGGATTATCTGGATCGATCTCCGCCGCGGGCTTGTCAGACTGGCTGGGCGAGTCATCAGTCATCAGGATCGATCAACGGCTGAGATTCTTGAAACGACATGGCTGCACGAGCCTCCTCCATTGGAGATTACCCACGACGACGATGTTCAGTCTTGACGATGTCGGGGACACTGGTTTGGCGGCCCTATGCAGGCTGGACTTCTGAAGCAGGTGCCTGAAAGGGCACTGCCTCGCAACCGAGACTTTTGATGCTGAGATTCTGGGAAAGGTGAATGATGGCAGATCGGACGGCGCCGCGGCCTGGTTGGGCCGCCATCGTCATGCTGCTACTGCTTGCTGGACTCTGGTTCCTGGAGCTTCTTGATCAGCTGAGCGGCAACGAGATGGACCAGTTGGGCATTCACGCTCGCGAAGTCGATGGCGTGCCAGAGATCTTTACGGCGCCTTTCTTGCACGCTGGCTGGGATCACCTGATCAGCAATTCATTGCCGTTCTATGTTCTTGGTTTCCTTGTACTGCTGAGCGGCCTGGCTCGGTGGGTCGCCTCATCGCTGATCATCATCATCATCTCTGGGATGACAGCGTGGTCTCTCACGCCACCGCACACCATTATCCTGGGCGCCAGCGGGCTCATCTTCGGCTGGCTGACCTACCTGCTCGCCCGCGGCATCTGGTCCAGACGTCCGGCACAGGTTGTCGTGGCCGTCATCGTCCTACTCCTGTACGGCGGGCTGATCTGGGGCGTACTTCCAGGCAGCGCCGGCGTCAGTTGGCAAGCGCATCTCGGCGGCGCAATCGGTGGTGTGGTGGCAGCGTGGCTGTTGCATCGGCGAGCTAGCGGGCAACTCGTCACGACAGCACCTGGCCGCCGCTATTACCCTCAATGACGCAGCCGGTAAAACCGCCAGAAAGCGAAATCCTCGATCGGTAGCACCTCCACCGAGGCGAACCCGGCACGCGTCGCATAGTCGGTGAGAACCGACCGCCGCATCACGGTGCCGGTTCCCTCTGAGGGCTTCGACGATAGGCCGTCGGGGAGGCAGATCAGTGTGCTGTAACCGTACATCGCCTGCTCCACCGGGTCGCCAGGCGCGACGAAGTCATCGGCGACCGCCTCATCCATGATCACAACCACGCCGTCCGCACGAACGGCCTTGTGGACCGCCGCCAGCACGTCGACAGGGCGTGGCATGTCGTGAACGCACTCGAAGGCAAAAGCAACATCGAACGGCCCAAGCTCAGCCAACCCCTCCGCTCCCGCCACGGTGAAACGAGTCCGATCCGACACACCTGCCGCCTCAGCGTTGGCTTTCGCTGCTCGAATCGAAGGCTCATCGATATCGACTCCGAGCACCGTTGCTGCGGGGTACGCCCGAGCCAGCGCGATTGCCGACCAGCCGGCACCGCAACCGACATCGGCAATCCGCGCGCCGGGTCGCTGCAGCACTGCGTGAACTTCCGGCACTGAGGCGAGAGCAGGAGCCAGCGCCGTCTCAAACCAGGGCCTGTTGAGCGCAGCCTGGGAGTCGCGGGCATTGTCGCCAAGTTCAGCCCAGCTAACGCCGCCACCGTTGCGGTATGCCTCCAGCAGCTTGTCCAGCTGGGCACCGGCAGCCGCCAGCATCTGCGGCAAGGCACCCAAGTAGTTGACACTGTGACGGTCGGTCAGCACCTCCGCTGCGTCGGGCGGCAAAGCGTATCGCCGCTGCAGCCGATCACCTCCGGCGTTGTCGATGACCGTGAGGTTGCCATAGACCGCCATGAGCTCCAGCCATTCGATCGCATAGCGCGGCTGAGTCTTAGTCCGCTCAGCCAGCTCGGCTGCTGTCGCCGGCGACTCGGCCAAAGCATCCAACCAGCCAAGCCGGTCACCGAGGTAAAGGTTGAAGGTCTCCATGGTGCCGAGTGCCGCCTGGAACACCTTGTCGTTGAACGTCGCGATGTCTGTTGGTGCCGTTGTCATTCGATGCCTCCCTGATGGCAGCTAACAGTTGTCCGCGGGCACCGCTACGGTGGAGGCCCGGGTGCCAGTGAGGCCGCCCGTCAGAGCCCGAGGAAAGGACCGCTCGTGTCCAATCCGATCAAGGTAGCCGTTCTCGGATTCTGGCACGTACACGCCGCCGAGTACGCCGCGCGAGCACGCCAGCACCCAGATACTGATCTCGTCGCCGTCTGGGATGACGATCCCGCCCGCGGACGAGCAGCCGCCGAAGCCACCCAAACGGAATTCCTCGATGATCTTGACGAGCTGCTGGCCAGCGACGACGTCGATGCCGTCACAGTCACCACTGCTACGACCGAACATCGCGGGATCATGCTTCGCGCCATTCAATCCGGAAAGCACATCTTCACCGAAAAACTCCTGGCGCCGACCGTTGCAGAGGCATCAGAAATCGTCGCGGCGGCCGACGATGCCGGCCTCGCCCTCGTGGTCTCGCTTCCCCGGCTCTACCACGGATCCACGCGCGCGATCCTGGAGCAGCTCGATGACGGGCGGCTCGGAGACCTGACCTCTTCCCGAATCCGGCTGTCTCACGACGGGGCGATCGCCGGCTGGCTGCCGGAGCGCTTCTACGACCCCGCGGCGGCCGTCGGGGGCGCACTCAGCGATCTTGGATGCCACCCGGTCTATCTCACCCAGCTATTTCTTGGCACAGTCCCGGACACAGTGAGCGCCACGTACTCATTCGCTACGAAACGCCAGGTCGAAGACCAGGCCGTCGTCACGCTCGGATATCCCGACGGTGCGATCGGTGTCGTCGAAACCGGGTTCGTGAGCAACGACCCATTCACCATCGAGCTGCACGGCACAACGGCCAGCTTGGCGTACGAGAGCACCGGAAACATGCTCAGGATCCGTGGCGGTGGACCGGACAGCTGGCAGCCGCAGTCGGTACCTCAGGACGACCCAGACCCGTTCAGCCAGTGGGTCACTCACATCCGCGACGGCACCAGAGCCGATGACAATCTGACCCGAGCGATCGAGCTCACCCGCCTGGTATCGGCAGCCAACGCCGCGGCGGCCACTGGAACGACCACGCGCTATCCGATGGTTGCCGCATGAGCACGATCAAGGTTGGCCTCATGGGCGGCGGGGGCATCGTTGACGCTCACATTCGGGGCTACCGTGCCTACGCCGATGCCATCAAAGTGACCGCCGTCGCCGATGTGGCCGATGAGACGGCCCGCAGACGTGCGGCCGAGCTGGACGCGGCGGCGTACAACGACTTCCGGCAGATGATCTTGGAGGCCGAGCTCGACGCCGTCGACATCTGCTTGCCGCACCACCTCCACGCCGAGGCAATCGTGGCTGCTGCTCAGGCAGGCAAACACATCTTGTGTGAAAAGCCGCTCTGCCTGACTGTGGAGCAGGCCGACCAGGTGCGACAGGCTGTCAGTGCAGCGGGCGTGACGCTGATGTGCGCCCACAACCAGCTCTACCTGCCGGCAGTGGCGAAGGCTAAGGAGTTGCTGGACCAGGGCGTGCTCGGGGCTGTCTATGAAGTCCGCACCACCGACTGCTTTTACAACGACTTCCACCCCGAGAGCATGGGTTGGCGTGCGTCCGTTGTCACCAGTGGTGGCGGCGAGCTGATGGACACCGGCTACCACCCGACCTACCTCATGCTGCACTTCGCGGGCGGCTCGCCCATGGAGGCCACGGCCCTCCTGTCACGGCACCGGCTGAGCTTCATGGAAGGAGAAGACTCCGCCCAGGTGCTGGTTCGCTTCGACAATGGGGTCGTCGGTCAGCTGCTCACCAGTTGGGCGTACGACCCGCCGCCGGGCACCGAGCGGTTCTCCATCGTCGGCGAGGGTGGCACGCTGCGGAGCGATGGAATATCGCTGACGCTCACCCGGAGCGGATCGAGCAGTGAGACCTATGACTTCGAGGCGGTCGACTCCTATGCGCTCGAAATCGGACACTTCGCCAACTGCTTACGCACTGGCCGGCGTCCGTTGCACACCGAGAAGGAGGGCATTGACGTACTCTGCCTGATCCTCGCCGCCTATGAGGGCGCGCGCACTCGGACCATAGCGGCCGTCGCCGGCAGTGCGGAATGTTGACATCTGGGCAATCTAGGCAGGAAACCATTGAGGCCAGAAACCATTTAGGCCAGAAAACACTCGTGCCTCCCACCAGAGGCGAGAGGCACGAGCACATTCCCCGAGCGTGAGCGGTCGTGGGCCCAACAGTGAGTACTCCACTCGCTGACTGCGAGACGCGTTTGCGCGCCTCACCGGCAACGTGAAGACCACTCACCCGACCACACCCCGACGTTCCCTCCCCCAAGAGGAACGTTCAAGATGAACGCTGTCGAAGGGCGATGCCCGTCATTTGTTGGCTAACCAACTCCTGACACAGCAAGAAATTAGCGAAGGAGACCAAATCGTGTCGAGCCCCACGAGCCCTATTGTCACCTTCTGGACATGTCAAAAAGTGGACATTAGGCCGGGTGTTTGAATCTCGAAGCAAGACCCCCAAGTGACTCCATGCTGCGTGGCGCGGATAACGCTACAGCACTTTGCTAGCCACCGAGAAGTCCTCTTATTTCCTCTGCGGTGAATTCCATACCGGTAAGAGCTTCGCTACCAACGACCGACTGGAAGAGCTCGGATTTGCGCGCTTTGAGATCCATTACCTTCTGCTCGATGGTGTCCTTGGCAACCAGTCGGTAGACCATCACTGTCTTTGTTTGGCCGATCCGGTGGGTGCGATCCACCGCCTGCGCCTCAATGGCTGGGTTCCACCAGGGGTCGAGGACGAAGCAGTAATCGGCCTCCGCCAGGTTGAGACCGAAGCCACCGGCCTTCAGGCTGATCAGGAACACTGATGCGGCCTTGTCTCGAAACTGCTGGATTGCCCGGTCGCGATTCCGGGTACGCCCGTCCAGGTAGGCGTACGGGATCTCGGCATCAGCCAGCCGGGTCCGGATTCTGCGTAGGAAGCTGGTGAACTGGCTGAACACCAGCGCTTGGTGGCCTTCGCCGACGAGTTCAACCAGATCCTCGAGCAGCACTTCTGTCTTGGCCGCCGGCACTGCTGCGTGAGCCTCGTCGACCAATGCGGGGTCCAGACTCAGCCTGCGTAGCAATGTGATCGAGCGGAGCACGGTAAAGCGATTCCGGTCGAGATCCTCGATCAGGCCCAGTACCTTCTGGCGCTCTCGTTGCAGGTGCGTCTGATAGATCCGGCGGTGGCGCGCGTCGAGCTCAACCTCGACAGTCTGCTCTTGCTTGGGCGGCAGCTCTGCCGCAACGCTCTCCTTGCTACGACGCAGCATCAGGGGCCTGATGCGACGCCGCAGCTGGTGCAGTCGTACCGCATCGTTGCTGCGCTCAATCGGTCGGCGGTAGTACTCCGAGAAGCGATCTGGATCGGGGAATAGCCCAGGGGCGGTAATCGACAGCAACGCCCACAGATCCATCAGGCTGTTCTCCAGCGGAGTTCCCGTAATCGCCAGCTTGAACGGTGCCGTGAGGCGGCGAGCGCATTGGTAGGTCTTGGCCCGATGATTCTTCACAAACTGGGCCTCGTCCAGGATCACTCCCGACCAGTCCAGCTCCGTAAGCCGTTCGTTGTCGATCCGTAGCAGTGCGTAGGAAGTGATCACAAGATCGGCGGCAGCCACCGCCTCCCGGTATGGGACGCCGCGCTTTGACTCTGATTCGGTGAGGCACACCACACGGAGGTCGGGTGCGAACCTCGCCGCTTCGGTGTACCAGTTCGACACCACGCTGGTGGGCGCTACGACGAGGAATGGCGCCTGCTCAGGGCACACCAGGCGGGCATGACAGATCAGCGCAAGTGCCTGCAGAGTTTTGCCGAGACCCATATCGTCGGCCAAGATGCCGCCCAATTGATGGCTCCACAAAAAGCACAGCCAGCGGTAGCCATCGAGCTGATAGGGCCGGAGCGTGACCTGCAGCGTCGGCGGAACCTGGACCTCATCGATCGCGGAGAAGTCACTGAGCCCGCGTACGGTCTGCTCCCAACGAGCCGACTGGTCCACGGCTACGCCGAGATTGGTTAGGTCCTCCCACAGACTTGCCTGAAACCGGTTGATGGTCAGTTCCGGGCGATGATGATCTTGTAGAGCCCTGGACTCCTCGATCAGTTCCCGCAATTGGGCGAACTCGGGCCGATCCAACGAGAAGTACACACCGGTGTCCAAGATCAGGAAGTCCTGCCCTTCGGTAAGGGCAACGAACAGGTCCCCGAACGGAACCACTTCACCATCGATGGAAACCTTGACACGCAGGTCGAACCAGTCGGCGGAGTCCGGCCGCTGGACTGCCGCGATCTCAACGCTCGGCTCGGAGCTGGTCTTGCGGTAATCGCGTACCTCGCCTTCCAGCCTCACCTGCACTCCCGCGGGCTCCAGCTGCGGGAGCATCTGTTCGATGAATCTGAGCGCTGCCATGCCATCCAGCAGCACGTGGGCAGCCGGCAGCTGCGGCGGCTCCTTGCTGGGGTTGGCCAGCGGCGGAATTTCCGCGTACGGCAATGGCAGTGCGGCCAGCTTGCGGCGCTCCTCGCCAAGGTCACGGATGCTCTGCGGCTCAGCTGGGTCGTCGATCTGGTACGTCTGCCTGCCTGATGGGGCGTCGTAGTGCACGCTCCAGTCGAGGCGTACTCGATGCTCAGGCCGAAAGCGCACCGTAAGACCCAGGATCGGTTCGACGTAGTCGGGGAGCCGGACCGAACGGTCGGCTGACGTGATGTTGATCTTGGTACGCAGCCGGGGCACGAAGTCGGTCAAGAAGCGATCTTCGTCGTCGGCGGGAACCATCAGTGAATGTGGGTCGACCAGAAGCTGACGCATTGCCCGGCTCAGCAGTTGATCAAGCCGGGTCACGATCAACTCCTGGACGCCTCCAACCTTCTTGGCTACGTGGAAGATTCCATGCGCCGGATCGCCGAGAACGCCAAGTGATGACAGGTCGAGTTCTCGATCATCAAGCAGCACCCGGGGACCGACCAGCAGTCCAGCGCCTGGGTCGCGGTGAGCATCCAGCATCACCGACGCCCGGTGTTCGGTTCTTAATGGGCCGAGTAGGGGCTTGGCGGCAAGAATTGTGAGCCCAAGCGCGCTGGCCTGGTCGAGCAAGCCCCAGAAGGCGCTGCTGACCGTAGCCAAAGAGAGCCAGGCGCTGCGCGGCAGCACATAGCGGGCGCTCGCACCGGCCGCTGCTCGAAACTGCAACAATAGCTCCCGCTGCTCCGGGACATAGGAGCGCGCAACGAAGTCAAGATCATCCCAAGAGATCCCGGAGCGCACCCAGCCGCCGCTACGACTGCGACGGGCCGGGCGGATCCGTAGATCTTGGCGCCCGAGGTAGCCGCGAAATGCGGGGATGCGCTCAACGCCGAACTCCAGCGCCAATGGGGCAACATCGACCGCCGGAGGTGCTGGAGAAGCGGCCAGCAGCTTTTCCAGAGCTCTCTCCCACTCTGGCCGTTCGACCGCTTTGCCGGCGATCACATGGCGAGCGACGACGAGCACGGCGGCGGCATGTTTGCAGTCCATGGCCACCGGGCAGGTGCATTGGCTGCGGTAAACGCTGACGGCACCGGATCGTGAGCTTGCCAGGAACACGGTAACGGCGTAGTCGTCACGAATGGTGCCCCTGACCCTTCCGGTGACTCTGAGCGACTCGGCATCGAACTCAACGTCGTAGACATGACCAGATTTGGCTAACACCATCGCTCGCGCGAAGGCTTCATGGCCGACCATCTGGATGATCGCCTCATGAGTCAGAAGCGAATTCGACGATGCAGCCACGCCTTGCACCTTAGTCGCCGGTACTCACATAACGGCTCCTCGATTGAGGAGGGTACGACCCCGCAGATGGGGTATCAGATCGAGGTGGGACCCTAGGTCGACAGCGCCATCTCAGGCGCCAGGTTTCCGGGCTCGAAAACGGGCCATACAACGACGTAGGGAGGGTCCCATGAGTGAATCAACACAGGGCGAGTCAACGCAGGATCCCAACGAGGGTGTTTCCGGCCTGGAGGGCCCAGCTGACGGGGGTGCCGAGGGCATCACCGGTATCCGGGATGGCGGCGCGGATGGTAGTGCCGATACTGGAGGCTTCGGTGTCCGCGGGAGCGGCGGTGACGGCGGAGCCGACGGTGGTGCAGATGGCGGAGCCGATGGCGGGGCCGACGGCGGGGCCGATCGCGGCGCTGATGGTGGAGCCGACGGCGGTGCCGATCGCGGCGCTGATGGTGGAGCCGACGGCGGTGCCGATGGTGGCGCGGACAGTGGGGCTCGATGACGCGTAGCCAAAACCGATCCGAGTGACGAGCCAGCATTCAGCCGGAGAGTCAGTGTTCGCCAGATTCCCTGAGGAGTCTGTTCTTGCTCGACTCATCGCCGTCGACCGTGATCAGTTCGCGAGTCAGTACTGGGGGCAGCAACCTTTGCTGTCCCCAGCTGGCGATCTTCCTGCTGGTCGATTTAGCGAGCTGCTCGATGCAGATGCGATCGACGAGCTGGTCTCAGAGCGCGGTTTGCGGACCCCGTTCCTCCGCGTCGCGAAGAACGGTGCAACCCTCACCGACAGGGCCTTCACCGCGCCTGGCGGCGTTGGGGCCGGAATTGCAGATCAGGTCAGTGATGACAAGCTCGTCCGGCTCTTTGCTGACGGCTCGACTCTGGTGCTGCAGGCCTTGCATCGCGTCTGGCCGCCGATTCTTGAGTTCTGCCAGCGACTCGCTGCCGAACTGGGCCATCCCATACAAGCCAACGCGTACGTCACTCCACCCCAGAATCAAGGCTTCAGCGCCCATTACGACGTGCACGACGTCTTCGTGCTGCAAATCGAAGGCGAAAAACGGTGGCTGATTCATCCGCCGGTCCTGGAGTCGCCGCTCCGTGATCAACCGTGGGCCGATCGGAAGGCGCAGGTTGAGAAACGAGCTCAAGAGCCTCCCTTGATCGACGCAGTGCTTAGGCCAGGCGATTGCCTCTACCTCCCTCGTGGATACCTCCACGCGGCAACCGCGCTGGGCGGTGTCAGTACCCATCTCACGCTTGGAATACATGTCTGGACTCGTTATGCGCTGGCCGAGCAGGTCATGCACCAGGCCTTGCAGACCCTCGCCGCCAATCCAGGCGTGCGCGGCTCTCTGGCGCTTGGTAAGGACGTTGCCGACTCGAGTGATCTGCGACAAGACGTCGAATTGGTCACCGCTGCGCTGGCGGACGCCATCAGGCATGCCGAAGTTGATCAGATTTCTGGGGCGCTGCTTCGGAATGCGCGGTCCAACCAGCGGGCGGCGCCGATTGGACCACTCAAGCAGCTTCGGGATGCCGATGGGATAACCGCCGATACTCAGATCGTGCTTCGCCGGCATCTCATCGCATCTCTTGATAACAGTGAAGCTGACATAGTGCTACGCAGTCGTGCCGGCGTCCTGACGGTGACCGAAAGCGATGTCGCTCCGATCAAGACCTTGCTGACCACTGGCGTGGCGAGGGCCGACGACCTCGGCCTTGATCTGGCACGCCGCCTGCTGCTCGCCGGCCTAGCCATCGTGGAGTGAATCGCTCACAGTCGACGTTCCGATGCGCGGACGCAGCGCGCGAGCGAGCAGATCCCTTGGCCGGTTCGGCTCCACCCGCACGCCGCTGGCTGCTGCTGGAACATCCCGGTCCCTGGCGAATCGATGCGATCGCCGGCGCTGGGATCGACCCTGCAGTGCTCTCCGTGTTGACCAGCGCGGCCGGCTCTGCCACCCGCATTTTGCTCGTACGCCGATCCGGCCGGATTGATCGGCGAGCACCTCGTAGTTGGATCCTCGCCGGGCTCGACGCCACGACGACGACCGGTACCTGGCAAGACGACAAGGACCTGTTGGATGCAGCCGAGGCCATGATCGAGACGCCAGCATCCGCGGCTCGACGAGCCGAGTCCATGATCTTGGTGTGCACTCACGGCGTACATGACGTCTGTTGCGCATTGCGTGGCCGCCCGGTTGCCTCGGCTCTGTCGTCTCGCTGGCCGGAGCTGGTTTGGGAGTGCAGCCACATTGGCGGTGACCGATTTGCGCCGAACCTGGTGCTGCTGCCTGATGGCTTTTACTACGGAAATCTTGATCCCCAGAGCGCGGTCACTACGGTCGAGGCCCATCTTGGCGGCACAGTACTGCCCGATCGGCTCCGTGGCATGGCGCGGTTTCTGCCACCTGTTCAGGCGGCCATCATCGCCATTTACCAGCGCTATGGCCCGCTGGGCCCTTCAGATGTCACCGTGCGGGCCACCGAACACATCGGACCGCACCACGGGCACGGGTCGGAGACCTTCGTCGATCTTGTGATCGAACCTCAGCAACAAATGGTGAAGGTGCAGGTACTGTCCGTACGCCGCGCCGATGCCCAGCTGACCTGCCGCGCCGTACGGGAGACTCCGGCCACCGAGTACCGGATCATCGACATCGCGCCCAGCTGATCGCTCCCCCGCCAAGTGATCAGAAACGACATCGAATCGGCCGGATATGGTGTCGGTTGCGACCATTTTCTCCCGATGGCCGAATCTGAGGAGGACTGTTGCCTGTCCTGCACGTCTCCGTCACCTCACCTCTTCCGCCTCAGAAAGCTCTGCAGCGGCTAACCGATTTCGGGCCTGAGAGAGCCAAGAACTGGCCGGGTGTGGATGAGACCAACTTGACCGTGCATGAGCAGGGAGACGGCTGGGCAGAGGTCACCGAAGGCAACAAGATCGGCTGGGAGCGCGAGCGTTACACCTGGGATGCCGCGGCGAACACCGTCTCCGCGGTCACCCTGAACTCGAACATCTGGGCGCGTGGCAGCGGGTGGAACTACACGATCATGCCCGACGGCACCGGCAGCCGGGTCGAGGTTACGGTGGTGCGGAAGGGCTACGGCATCAAAGGAAAGCTCGTCGGTGTGTTGTTGTCGCTGTTCGGGAAGCGCTTGATCACCTCGAGTACGACAGCTGCGCTGGCGGCAGGGTAGCGGTCGTTAGCTGTCTGAATCCGGCGCGGCTTGAGCGGCCCACAAATCTGGCCCGAAGACCTCATAGCGGATTCGGGCCGGCGGCACGCCGCGGTCGAGCAGCGTCGACCTGACAAGCCGCATGAACGGCAAAGGCCCGCAGGTGAAGACCTGAACGTCGTCGGGAAGCGGCATGTCGCTCAGATCCATGTAGCCCTCGCTCGACCGGGTGTCGCCTTCGTCGAGGGTCTCGTACCAGGTGTAGGAACTGAAGTTGTCGATCTCACGGCCTAGATGGAGCACCGTGTCTCGCAGAGCATGATCTGCTGCTCTGCGGTCGGCGTGTGCAACAATGACGGTCCGCTGGGGCTGCGTACGCGCGATTTGTTCGACGATTGGGAGGACTGTCGTAATGCCGGCACCCGCGCTGGCCAGCAAGAGCGGTGCTTCGGTAGGTGTCAGTACGAAGTCCCCTGCTGGGGCACTGACATCGAGCACATCTCCGACCTTCACGTGATCATGCAGATAGCTGGAAACTCGGCCGTCGGGCGCGCCGTTCACGCCCCGTACGCGCAGGACGGTGATTTGCAGGCGAGTGCGTACGGCGGTGGACGAGACTGTGTACTGCCGGGGCTGCCGATCACCATTGGGCAGGTCGACGAACACCGAGACGTATTGTCCGGGCGCGATAGCTGGAAGAGGACCGCCGTCGGCTGGTTGCAGGACAAGGGAGATGACGTCGGCCGCCTCGTCGATACGCCGGACGACACGATAAGGACGCGTCGGCTCAGAGGGATCCACGTTTGCTTGCTGGTACATCCGCGCCTCCTCTGCCACCAGCTGCAATGCGAAAAGCCAATAGACCTCACTCCAGGCCGCGGCAATCTCGGGCGTCACGGCATCGCCGAGAACCTCACCGACCGAGGCGAGCAGGTGCTCGCCGACGATCGTGTACTGCTCCGGGCGGATACCAAGGGAGACGTGCTTATGGGCAATGCGGCGCATGACGTGGTCGAACGAGGGCGCCTCGGGATCAATCAGCTGCACCGCGTACGCGACAACCGAGCCGGCGAGTGCTTTGCTCTGCTCTCCGGTGGCCTGATTACCCTGGTTAAACACCCGCAGCAGCTCGGGATGAGCGTTGAACATGCGGGGATAGAAGTGCGCGGTTATCTGATCGGCATGTGCGGCTACAACCGGTGCAGTTGCCTGCACTACGCTGAGCGTCTCCGGCGACAGCAGGGATGAGTTGGAAGCATCGGTGAGGCTGGACACGGCTTCTCCCTTCGCGGTTCTCAGACGGCGACCGGCGTGCCAAGGTGGTCGTCGATGGCATGAGAGGTTCCCCGAGTGCTCCCAGACGTTACCGATCAGGTGTGTGGTTCCGGAAGGGCCTTTCGGCCCAGGCTGCTGGGGATAGCCACATGTGGAAAGCAACGATCAAGGAAGGCTCACAATGGCGAAGTTGATCTACGCAGCGATCAGCTCACTCGACGGATATGTAGCGGACGAGCAGGGCAACTTCGACTGGAGTGTGCCGAGCGATGAGGTGCATAGATTCGTCAACAACCTGCAACGAGGCATTGGAACCTACCTCTACGGGCGCCGGATGTATGAGGTTATGCGGTATTGGGAGACCGTGTCCACCGGCAATGGCGAGCCGTCAGCGGGGCAGGAGTTCGCCGAGATCTGGCAAGCAACCGACAAGATCATCTACTCCAGGAGCCTGGATGAGGTGTCCACCGCGAGGACCAGGCTGAACCGAGAATTCGACCCGGCGTCAATTCAGCAGATGAAAGCGGATGCAACCCGTGATATTGCGGTGAGCGGTCCCACACTTGCTGGTCAAGCACTGCGGCAGGGGTTAGTCGATGAGTGTCAGCTCTTCCTCTCCCCCGTCGTCGTGGGAGGTGGGACGCCGGCACTGCCCGACAACGTACGGTTGAACCTTGAGCTGCTGGATGAGCGCCACTTCGGCAACGGGGTGGTCTATCTGCACTACCGCGTCCTCGGGTGATCGATCGAAGAGCAGCTCAGCCAAACAGCACTGCGCGGCGATTGGGACTACGCACCGTACGGCCGATCACGACCGCCACCATGATCACGATACCGAGCACCGCGGCATTGCGTATCGAATTGGATTGCGTAGCCAGCGCTACTGCGAGCAGTGCCCAACAGGCGGTCAGCAAAAACCCCAGAACAGCAACCAGCCTGGACACCACGAAGAGCGACATGATCAAAGCGCTTACCACGAGCACCACTCCAATTTCATTCACCCAGCGTGCAGAGGCGGGCATCCCCCAGGAGCGAAACGTGGTGGCAAAGCCGGCGGCTGCGGCCAAGGTTGCCCATCCGAGGTAGATCATTACCGGCAGCCGAAGCAGTATCTCCTCGGTAACGGTGGGCGCCGGCCCGACTACTAAGAAGGCTCGAGCGGCAACGACGAGATAGCCGACCAAGATCACGATCAAGATCTGGGCAAGCCAGAGGTTATGCGTTCCGAAGATCGGCACCCAGAGCGCGGCGGTGGTGAACGCGCCAGCTAACCACCAACCCGTCTGCCGGTGCACCGTGCGCACCTGCTGCGCTGGCAAGAGCTGATAGATAGCGAGGGCAAGGCAGGCCGCATAGATCAATCCCCAGACCGCAAACGCGTAGCCGGCCGGGGTCACCGGACTGACGTTGGCATCGGCAATCGCTCCGGTGTTGGAACTAGGTCCGAGCGCCCGGGTGGTCAGCGGAGCTGCTACCACTTGTGCCACCGCCGTCACGGCGACAACGATGGCCCGGACGCGATCACTGGTGCTAGCCATGGCCCACATTCTGCCGCGGGGACATCGCCACATTGTCTGAATGCGATGAATTGCCGATGGAGTCGATCACGTTACTCAATCAGAGTGCCGTGGCGGCGGCCACAAGGGCGATAAGCGGCGGTACGCCCTGGGCCAGCGCGCCACCAACACCTTTACCGCGTGGACGACCCAGCGCCATGCGATCTGCGACGAACAGCACGATGCCGGAAAGGAACGCGAACAGGCACAGGTAAATCACCAGCGTGCGGCCAACCACCTCAGAGCCGCCGATCCAAGCGATCACACCAGCAATCAGGCCACAGGCAATGAACAGGTTGTAGAAGCCGACACCGAACGCCCAGAGGCGAATTGCCGGAAGATCAGCAGCAGAGATTCCGAAGACGCCTTCGTACACGCTGCGTCGACCAATCAACAGCACCTCCCAGGCGAAAGCAAGCAGATGCATGACAGCCACGAACAGCGCGAAGATCCACACCACGACGGTCACGAGACCGGCTCCAAGTCGGCGGAATGGAAGCCCGCAACAGTCACCTCGTGGCGACTCAAAACCTGTTGGATCTCTTGCGCGACCTCCTCGACCGGGCGCCCTCTCGGCACGTTGGCATCAAGATCGGCATGGAACCGTCCCATGCCGCCGGTCAGACTCACCGCCAGGAACTTTGCCATCGGGCTGAGCACGGTGAAGGTATGCAGCGCGCCGGGCGGGATTGTGATCGATGAGCCTGGCCCAAGATCGAAAGCCTCGTTCTCTACCTGCACGATCATTCGGCCGTGGAGTACGTAGTACGCCTTCGCCCATCGGATGCGATGCAGCGGGGTGGCCGGCCCGCGCGGTGCGTCCACCTCGAAGAGCTCGTAATGATCATCAGTGTGTGCTGAGTCGATCTTGACCGTGAGCACCGCGTCCGGAGCGGCGAGCTCGACGCCTTCGCCGGCGGCGCTGTGTTGAACCAGATGCGTCATGCCAGTGACGCTAAAGTTGGCGGCCGATCGAGTCGATCCCAGAATTATGGGGATTCTTGTCGAGAAGCGTCCTCTCGCATCAAACTAGCCAGCCGTTCCGGGGCCACACAGGAGATCAGACAGCGCTCTTTCGCATCCGGAATCAGCTCGGCAGTCCAACCGACAAATCCGCCGTCGCCGATTTCGACCTCATCGGCCTCGGTCTCCGCCATGATCTTGAACGCCGCCGTGCGGTAGTAGCCGATGCCCTGTGTGCGTTCGGGATAATCGTTCAATGGCGCGTCCGGCAACTCCGCTCGGATCATGTCGACTAGCCGATGGCCGCTCGACTGATTGTCGATCAGGGTGTAGGCGAAGCGCCCCCAGCTCGAACCGAGCAGGTCGCTGAGCACCTGCTGCCAGAAGCGCAGATGCATGATCAACAGCTGTGCTTCGGTACGGGCCGAACCCGAATCCCGCGCGCTCGACACCAACGCGAAGAGTAGGAAATGCGCGTAGGCGTCGGGGTCGTCGAACCGCTGAGCTCGTAGCACTCGTTGACAGCTGGCCAAGTGCACCTGATCTACCCTCGACCGGCGACGCACCGCAGCCTCGATTGCCAGCACGTTAGTGGGATCGCTGACCACCTCGGTGGAGCGCACGGTGCTGACAATTCGGTTCTGGTCTACCGCACCCACCGAAGCGCAGGTGCCAAAAGGGGTGACTGGCGACAGCGTCAACCCGACGAATGGAGTATCCCGCAACCGCCGCCAGAGCCGATTTTCGACCTCAGACAGCTGACCTGGGTCAATTGTGGCGAGTCGAACGAACCGGTCCGACTTCCAGCGGCGTAGCACCTCCGCTGTACCGATCCGGCGGGCCCTAGTCTGCGCGAGGTTGATCAGCAGGCTTTGCAA
>DATLQC010000012.1:0-6065 GCA_035535395.1 Propionibacteriaceae bacterium
CGCACCATCGGCATCCTCGACCTGCCTCTTGTGCGCCTCCCAGCGCGCATGCGCTTCGGCGTACTGCTGCTCCCAGGCCGCCCGCTGCTCCTCGTAGCCTTCCAGCCACTCACCCGTCTCGGGGTCAAAGCCTTCCGGATACAGGTAGTTGCCCTGGTCGTCGTACGAGGCGGCCATGCCGTAAAGCGTCGGGTCGAAGTCATCGGCGGTCCCGTCGACGCCCTCGTTCGCCTGCTTCAGCGACAGCGAGATCCGGCGGCGCTCCAGGTCGATGTCGATGATCTTGACCATGACATCGTCGTTGACCTGGACCACTTGCTCCGGAATCTCCACATGTCGCTCGGCCAGCTCGGATACGTGCACCAGGCCTTCGATCCCCTCCTCCACGCGTACGAACGCGCCGAATGGGACGAGCTTGGTGACCCGACCGGGCACGATCTGCCCGATTTGGTGGGTCCGCGCGAATGCTTGCCAGGGGTCTTCCTGGGTGGCCTTGAGAGACAACGAGACACGCTCGCGGTCCATATCAACGTCGAGCACCTCGACAGTGACCTCCTGGCCAACCTCGACCACTTCGGAGGGATGGTCGATGTGCTTCCAGGACAGCTCTGAAACGTGCACCAGGCCGTCGACCCCGCCAAGATCGACAAAGGCGCCGAAGTTGACGATAGAAGACACCACACCGCGCCGGATCTGGCCCTTTTGCAACTGGGTCAGGAAATTCTGGCGAACCTCGGACTGGGTCTGCTCCAGCCAGGCACGGCGGGACAGCACGACGTTGTTCCGGTTCTTGTCCAGCTCGATGATCTTGGCCTCGAGCTCCATGCCGACGTAGGGCTGAAGATCACGGACCCGCCGCATCTCAACAAGCGAGGCCGGCAGAAAGCCACGAAGACCGATGTCGATGATCAGACCGCCCTTGACGACCTCGATGACCTGGCCGGTCACGACACCGTCTTCTTCCTTGATCTTCTCGATCGTGCCCCAGGCGCGCTCGTACTGGGCGCGTTTCTTGGACAGGATGAGGCGACCTTCCTTGTCCTCTTTCTGCTGGACCAGGGCTTCGACCTGGTCGCCGACGCTGACTACCTCGAACGGGTCGACGTCGTGTTTGATCGAGAGTTCTTTGGAGGGGATGACCCCTTCAGTTTTGTAGCCGATATCGAGAAGGACCTCGTCGCGGTCCACTTTGACAACGGTGCCGGTGACGATGTCGCCGTCATTGAAGTACTTGATGGTCTTGTCGATTGCCTCGAGGAAGGCTTCGGGTGAACCGAGGTCGTCGACGGCGACCTGGGGTGGTGCCTCAAGGGAGGACGTCATGTAGTAGGGCTCCGGGGATAATTGATGTTGTTCTGGGCGTGGCTGTGACCCGATCCGTACAAACGAAGAGGTTCAACCAGCAGCTGACGACAATCCGACCCGTACGAGCGTGACCTACTCCGTCCGAAGTCGCGCAGGTCACAGCGACGGTTCAGGTTAGCGCCGTGCCCCAAAAGGGTCAAACAATGGCGCCGTCAGAAGCGAAATCGTGATCAGTGCGCGGCATCGTGCCAGGACCGCCCGACACCCACCGACACATCGAGCGGCACATCGAGCGCAACGGCATTGCCCATCTTGGTGCGTACGAGCTCCTCCAGCGGCTCGCGCTCTCCTGGCCCGATCTCGAAGACCAGTTCGTCGTGTACCTGGAGCAACATCCGGCTACGCATGTCCGCGTCATCGAGCGCCTTCTCAACATCCAGCATGGCGACCTTGATGATGTCGGCCGCTGAGCCCTGGATGGGCGCATTGAGAGCCATGCGTTCGGCCATCTCCCGGCGTTGCCGGTTGTCACTCATCAAGTCAGGCAGGTAGCGCCGGCGACCAAGGATGGTCTCGGTGTATTCGGTACGCCGGGCATCGGCTACCAAGGAATGCAGATAGGTCCGCACGCCACCGAACCGCTCGAAGTACTCATCCATTAAGGCCTTCGCTTCAGAGACCTCGATGTTGAGTTGCTGGCTGAGTCCGTATGCGCTCAAGCCGTACGCCAGGCCATAGTTCATCGCCTTGATCTTGGCCCGCTCGGCCGGTGTGATCTGCGCCGGCTCGACGCCGAAGACGCGTGACGCTGTCACGGTATGGAAGTCCATCCCTGACTTGAAGGCCTCGATGAGGCTCTCGTCCTGACTGACGTGCGCCATGATGCGCATTTCGATCTGGGAATAGTCAGCCGACATCAACGCGTCGTAGCCCTCGCCAACTACAAACGCCTGCCGGATCCGGCGGCCCTCCTCAGTGCGGATCGGGATGTTCTGCAGGTTGGGGTCGGTGCTGGAGAGGCGTCCGGTGGAGGCAATGGTTTGCGCGTACGTCGTATGGATCCGGCCGTCGTCGGCCACCGCCTTTAGCAAACCCTCAACGGTTTGCTTGAGCCGGATCGCGTCTCGATGCACCAGCAGATGCGCCAGGAACGGATGCTCAGTCTTGATATAGAGCTGCTGCAATGCCTCGGCGTCGGTGGTATAGCCGGTGCGAGTGCGTCGGGTCTTGGGCATGCCGAGCTCATCGAACAGCACTACCTGGAGCTGCTTGGGTGAGCCGAGGTTGATCTGCTTGCCCAGCACCTAGTAGGCATCGCTGGCGGCACGGTTGACCGTCGCAGCAAATCCGGCCTCCAGCGCCTCCAGATGCTCGATGTCTACCGCGACGCCGGTTTGCTCCATGCGCGCCAACGTGCGGAGCAGCGGTAGTTCTACGCCATAGAGCAGGCTCGTACCGTTGCGTTGCTCAATCTCTGAGCCCAGCGAGTCGGCCAGATCGATGACGGCCCGAGCGCGAACCATGGAAGCTTCGGCCGCCACCTTGGCACCTGAGTCGTCATCACCGAAGTCCAGTGCCAGCTGATCAGAGTTACTCAGATCCGGCGCGCCCTCAACCCGCAGCTCCCGCTTGAGGTGGCGGATAGTGAGATCGGCCAGATCGAACGTCCGCTGATCAGGAGTGATCAGGTAGGCGGCTAACTGGGTATCAGAAGTCAGGCCGGCGAGATCCCAGCCACGGGACCAGATAGCCAGCAATGGGCCTTTGCCGTCGTGCATCGCCTTGTGGCGCTCAGGATCTGCGAGCCAGTTTGCGAGCGCGTTCTCATCATCAGGGCCGAGGTCTGACACCACCACGTACGCCGCGGCCCCGTCGGCGGCGGCGAGGGAGAGAGCTGTGACGTCGCCGGTTCCTGAGCCCCAATGCCCGATAATGTCGACGCCGGTGCGATCGCCAGCTGCATGCTCGGCAAGCCAGCTTCCAAGCTCGCCGGGCTCAAGTCGTGCAGCCTCGAGATCGAATCCGCCTTCAGGTACGACCTCATCCTGGTTCGGCAGTGCCTCGAGCAGCCGGTCACGCAACACCCGGAATTCCAGGCCATCGAATAACTGGTGGGTCGCCTCACGGTTCCAAGGACGGCGCATCAGATCGTCGAGACTGACCGGCAGGTCAAGATCACAAACCAGCGCGTTCACTTGACGATTGCGCAGTACGTCGTCGACCCGCTTCTGGAACTCCTCCGCAGCCTTGCCCTTGAGCTCGCTTGCGTGTGCGGCAAGATTCTCCAGACCGCCGTACATCTCCAGCCACTTTGCGGCGGTCTTCGGTCCAACACCGGGAACGCCCGGGAGATTGTCGCTGGACTCGCCCACGAGCGCCGCCAGTTCGGGATATCGGGTCGGGGTTGCAAAGTAGCGTTCCTCCACGGCCTTGGGCGTCATCCGCGCCAGATCGGAAACACCCTTTCGCGGATAGAGCACGGTCACGTTCTCACTGACCAGCTGGAATATGTCGCGGTCGCCGGTGCAGATCAAGACGTCATAACCCGCCGCTTCGGCGCGGGTGGCGAGCGTGCCGATGACATCGTCCGCCTCGTACCCTTCCTTTTCCACATATGGGATGTTGAGAGCGTTGAGCACTTCCTTCACCAGGTCCAGCTGACCTCGGAACTCATCCGGCGTCGTCGTGCGATTGGCCTTGTACTCGGTGTAGATCTCAGAGCGAAACGTATGCCGCGAGACGTCGAAGGCGACTGCCAGATGGGTTGGCTGCTCGTCGCGCAGCACGTTGATCAGCATCGAGGTGAACCCGAAGACGCCATTGGTGTGCTGGCCTGTCTGGGTCGAGAAGTTCTCTACTGGAAGGGCGAAAAAGGCCCGGTATGCAATCGAGTGGCCGTCTATCAACATCAGCTTCGGTCGCTCGAGCAGCTGGCTGACGGGCGCCGTTGCAACCTGAATTCTGGTCGGCACATGCCGACTCTAGCCGCGCGCACTGACGTAGGCGGCGTCTAATCTAAGCCCGTGACTTCGACCGAGGACTGGCCAGACATCCCTGTCGAATATGCCGAGATGAGTGGCGCGCTCAACAGCAAAATGGGGTTCGAGCTGCTGGCCATTACTCCAGAGCGGGTGGTCGGACGGATGCCTGTGGCAGGCAATACGCAGCCGTACGGGCTCTGGCATGGCGGCGCCTCCTGCGTGCTGGCCGAGACTCTCGCCTCATTGGGCTCGCACATGCATGCCCAACCCGACAGGATCGCGGTTGGGGTGGACATCAATGCCACACACCACCGATCGGTCACTGCGGGCTGGGTGACGGGCACCGCGACAGCACTGCACCTTGGCAGGTCAACCGCCAGCTACGAGATCGTGATCACTGACGATGCCGGCAAGCGCGTGTGCACCGCACGGATGACGTGCCAGCTGGTTAGCCCGCGCGGCAGAGCCTGAACGTACCGAGCTCTGCACAGGTTGCTGACGGTCTGCATATGTTGCTACCTGTGCAGACCGAGCGAAACCTACGTGCACGTAGCTTTCACCGGGCGGTTTGGGGGAGCTAGGCGTTGCCGTTCGGGTCAACGGTGGTCTCGGCCAGCACTTCCAGAACGTGATCGGCCTCGGTAGCCGGATTCACGAACGCGAGCCGGAGCGCCGTCCGGCCCTTCCACACAGTCGGAATGCACAGGATCCGGCCCTCGAGTGCAAGTCGCCGTGACCAACGACGGTAGGCAGCGTCGTCCCAGCCGGGCCGGTCGAAGAGGACCACCGACAGTGTGGGCTTCACAATCAGGCGCAGCTGAGGAATGCTCTGGATCCCCTGCGCCACAACTCGTGCGGTCGCCAGAGTCTGCTCAATCGCCGCGGTGTAGCGGTTCGTGCCGTGAGTGGCCAGGCTGAACCAGAACGGCAAGCCCCGAGCCCGCCGGGTCAGGTGTATCCCGTAGTCCCATGGGTTCCAGACCTCGCGGTCGATGGCGTCCAGATAGCCGGCGTGCTGCGAATGTGCCGCCCGCGCGAGTTCGGGCTGCCGATAGAGCAACGCGCAGCAGTCGTACGTCGCGAACAACCACTTGTGTGGGTCGACGATGAAGCTGCCGGCGCGCTCAATGCCAGTAAAGAGCTGACGCACGCTGGGAGCCGCCAGTGCGGCACCGCCGTACGCCCCGTCCACGTGCATCCAGACACCGAACCGCTCGCAGACATCGGCGACACCCGCCAAGTCATCGATGATGCCGGCGTTCGTCGTACCGGCCGAGGCAACCACCGCAAAGACGTCATGCGAATTGATCAGCGCAGACCGAAGGGCCTCGCCGGTCAGCTGACCTTGATCATTTTCGGGGACGATCACTACCTCGGCGTCCAGCACCGAGGCCGCCGCCTGAACCGACGAATGGGCCTGCGTCGTGCAGGCCAACCGCCATTGTCCTGCCGGATGCTTGCCGAGCTGGTTACGTGCGAACTGCCGCGCCGCGACGAGCGCTGAAAGGTTGCCGGTGGTGCCCCCGGGAATGAAGCAGCCGCCGGCTGTCTTCGGCCAGCCGAGCAGGTCCACAAGCCAAGCGAGTGCTTGATTCTCGGCAAAGATCGCACCCGATCCTGATTCCCAGCTTCCCGCGAAAATGTTGTAGCTGCTCACCACAGCGTCAAAGGCGAGGGCGGCTCTGGTGGGAGCGGCTGCAATGTAGGCGAGGTTCATCGGATCGTCCTGGGCCCGGGTTGCGGGCGCGATGACATCTTCGAAGATGCGGAGCGCCTCGT
>DATLQC010000013.1:0-3163 GCA_035535395.1 Propionibacteriaceae bacterium
GCGGGCAGTACTGGATTCGCTCTTCAGTCGGGATGGGCAGACGCTCAATGAGTTGTGCCAGAAGTTTCCGGAAATGACTCGCTTCGGAGTGATGAAACATCTGGGCGTGCTGGCGGCGGCCAACCTGGTTATCACCGTGCGGCAGGGACGGACAAAGCGGCACTACCTCAATCCCGTGCCCATCGAGCAAGTTGCCAACCGATGGATCAGCAAGTACGCGGCCCGATTCACATCAGCTCTGGTGGCGCTGGATGAGCAGGTCACTGTCGATCAGGAAAAGATGAGGAAGGCAGAGTCAGCATGAGCCTCCGCGCTATGACGTCGGTTCGCCTCCGGCGACTGCAGGAGCTTTTCGGATACATATTGAGACACCTGCGCGAGCCTTGTTCTACCGAAAGCGACGAAGGAGCCGGACTTCAGTGAACCGACGTCAGAGTGCCAATCAATACATTGCGCACGTCTATCAGATCTATATCGGCGCAACACCTCAGCAGGTTTGGGCGGCGATAACCCAGTCGGAGTGGACTCGCCGCTATTTCCATACTGTCGCGTTCGTCGAGCCCCCGCAGCGGGGAAAGCCTTATCTGACAGTCACCGTCGATGGGCGTCCCGCCGTCGACGGGATGATCGAGGAGATGCTGCCACCGGCAGAGGGCCGTCCGGGCACCTTCGTCCAGACTTGGCACACCCGCTACGACCCGGAGCTGGCGGATGAACCACCAAGCCGGGTGGAGTGGACCGTGGAGAAGGCCGGCGAAGGGCTGACACGTGTCCGGCTTGTCCACGGCAACCTCGAACAGAGTCCTCTGACTTGGGAAAATGTCAAAGACGGTTGGGTGTGGATCTTGAACAGCATGAAGACCTTGCTGGAGACCGGTCAGCCGTTGCCGCGGGTCAGCGAGGACGAGATCTTGGCCCCAGCCGACATATCTTGACCGGCTGAGGGGATCACAGTCTCAGCGACTTCTATTGCGGCGCAGTCGACGCGCGTAGTTGGTTGGCGACACGCCTTCGGCAGCGATATCTCGTGCAACCTCCCGCAGGTCGGCTTCGGCCGCTCGCGCCTCCACCACTTCGGGGTCTGGAACAAACGTTTGATGGGCCAGCAGGCTGCGACTGGTGAGATCAAATTGGCTACCGGTCGGCAGCACATGGATCACCGCCCCGGATATCAGCAGCGGTGCCGTGCGTTTGGCTGCGAAGGCGTTGGAAACCAAGTGCTGTCCGTCGACCACTGTGACAGCACCTCGGCCGATTACCTCGAGTCGGCGGCCGTCGGAGATGACTGCGGCGGTGTCCTCGTCGACGCCGATGCCAAGCAATGACGGTGACTGGGCGACCAGGGAGAGCAACCGCCCGTAACGGTTCCGCTGCTCGAAGTGCTGATCGATGACGACTCCGCGCAGCAGACCAAGACCAGCAGACAGTTGGCTCATCCGCTGCTTCGGCGTTGACCCGCCGGTGCCGAACGCGATCATGTGCTCGGCCAGAATGCTGGCGCCTGCCGACGTGCCGCCGACGGTTGCGCCGCGGTGATAGGCGTCTTGGATCGCATCCCCGAACGGGGTGCCGGTGATCAAGGAGCTGAGCTTGAGCTGATTACCGCCGGTCATGAAGATCGCGCTCGCCGTTCCCAGCAGCTCACCAAGATCGAGATTCCTCGCCTGTGCGCGGCTCTCCGGGCGCAGCGAAATGACTTCACGCGCACCCAGAGAGGCAAAGACACTCTTATAGACCTCGACTACCTCTGCACCCAGGGAGGAAGCCGACGAAACAACCGCGATCCGCGCATTGGTGCCGCCCGCGGCGGCAACAAATGCCGCCAGTACTGTCCGGCGCCGAAGCTTGGCCTCGGCGCCGCCGATCGCAAACAATGCCCCCACCATCGGCGTTACGGGTGCGCCCAGCCAGCGATGGCCTCGTCAAGCGCCTTACCCATGACCACACGATCAGGGTCGACACCGGTACAGAGCTCGATATTGATAGCTCCCTGGTTGAGCAGCATGCCGCGGCCGTCGAGGGTTCTGGCGCCGGCCTGACGCGCCCGCTGCAGAAACGACGTGTCGGGCGGATTGGGGATGACGTCACAGACCATCAGGCCCATCGGGATTACGTCGAAGGAAAGGGGCACATCACCCGAACCGGGCAGGCCCAGCGATGTGGCATTCACGACGACGGTGGCGGAGGCCGGCACGGTGAGCTCTTGACGCCACTCAACGGCTGTGCAGGCAGTGGATGTCTTAGCAGTCAGCAAATCCGCAATCTCGGCTGCCTTAGCAAGGCTGCGATTGGCCACCCAGATCCCAGCTGCTCCGGCAAGTGCCAGCTCGACGGCTATCGCGCGCGCCGCGCCTCCAGCGCCGAGAATGAGAACCCGCTGTCCCGCCGGTTCGGCAAGGGTGCCCAAGGAGCCTAGAAAGCCTTGGCCATCGGTGTTCTCCCCGATCCATCGGCCGTCGCGACGCACCGCGCAATTCACTGCGCCGATAAGTCTGGCCGACTCGGCGAGCTCATCAAGCAGTTCGATTACCGCCACTTTGTGCGGCAGCGAGCAGTTGAAGCCGATCCAACCCATGGCAGTTGCGCCCCGTATCGCATCTGCCAAGTTCTCAGCAGCGACGTCACAGTTGATGTATCGGGCGTCGATGCCATGGTGTGCGTACGCCGCCTCCATGATGGCGACGGTGGGGTTTCCGGCTGCAGGAGTGGAAAACGAGCCCGTCAATGCGGGGAGCAGGGACATGTGGGCAGCGTAGTAGAGGGTGCTGCTCGCTCCGCTCACCCGAGCCAGCTGACGGCCGAACCGAGCGCATCGCCAGCCTTGGCGCGTAGCCCGCGCAGCTCCTGGGCACGGCGGTTGGCCTCGAATGAGGAGATGCTGGCGCCGTCGTTCAGCAAGGCTGCGTCGCAAGCGGCGAGCAGCCGGGCCGCTCGCTGGACTGTCGCTCGCTGGCGCGACGTGTAGCCGGGCGGCAGCGCGGCTGCCGCCGGTGGTTCAGGCCAAGTCCCCGATGCGACGTCCAGTCGGGACAGGGTGGCAGCGGCATCGATAACCACCTCGTTCAAGGCTCGTTCGGCCTCAGACGGACTGCTCGGGGCAAGTGGTCGCTCTGCGCTGAAGATCCGCCACTGGACGGCCTGGCCGACCCGTATCGGTACTAGA
>DATLQC010000014.1:0-7811 GCA_035535395.1 Propionibacteriaceae bacterium
CCGACATTCCTCGCAGGCTCGACAGACCACGGAGCAGCGGACAACACCTCGGCGATCCGGACAACACTTCCTCGTCCGTTCTGGTGCCGGCAGGCATTAGACGATCCTGCTTGCAGAAATTTAAGCCAGGCCTCGAGTCGAAGACGAAGGTCGGCCAGGCCTCTCCGCAGCCGTCGTCGACCTGCACGCCGTCATCGATACGTTCAGGCACGCCATGAATCCCACCCTGGACCAGCAAGACCTCACCGACCGTGACTCAGCTGGCGCTGGTTGCGCACCACCGGCCGCTGGCCGCGACACAAGAGCTCTCCTACTCAACAACTGCACTCATCAGCGACGCCCACATATGGTGGCGATTATGTGTTCGCCTGCTGTCCCGGACCCGAAGCGAGAAGGCAAATACAAACAACGGTGATGAGCGGCTAGCTCACGCAGCGCTCAACATCATCTCCATCATTAGTGAAGCCAAGATGACAAACTTGCCGACCGCCATCTGGCATGGAGCGAGGAATGCAGTGAAAACTGCGAGAGCACTGCCAGAACGCCACACCTAACGACGATCGGTCACATCGGCCCCTACACCGGCGTCAGGTCTGCGACACCCGCCGAAGGAGGTAGCGGCGCTCGACAGGGTTCGTCGCCAGATCGAGAGCTCGTCGATATGCAACGTCCGCCTCGCCGGTACGCCCGGTGCGCCGAAGGAGGTCAGCACGAGCTGCGTGGAAGAGGTGGTAGCGCTCGAGGTCATCGGCAAGCGGTTCCATCAGGGCCAGGCCCGCATCCGGGCCGTCGGCCATCGCGACCGCGACGGCCCTGTTCAGCTCGATCACCGGTGACGGCCACATCGCTTTCAGGCCGCGGTACAGCGTCGCGATCTGTGGCCAATCGGTGTCCTCGGGTCGCGGCGCGCGGGCATGCAGGGCGGCGATCGCCGCCTGCACCTGATAGGGACCAGGCCGCCGCAGCTCCACCGCCGCATCGATCACCGCGAGCCCCTCGTCGATCATCTCCTGGTCCCAGCGAGCGCGGTCCTGATCTTCCAGCAGCACCATATCGCCTTGTTCATCCACGCGGGCATGACGTCGAGAGTGTTGCAGCAGCATCAGCGCAAGCAAGCCCATCGCCTCGGGTTCTCGTGGCATCAGCCGGTCTACGACGCGTACCAGCCAGATAGCTTCCTCACAGAGCTCCGCACGAAGGAGCTCGCCCTCAGTCGCGGTGTACCCCTCGTTGAACACCAGATACAGGACCGCGAGTACGCCGCTCAGCCGTTCGGGCAAGAGCTCACGCGGCGGTATGCGATATGGGATGCCCGCAGCTTTGATCTTGCGCTTGGCTCGAACCAGACGCTGCTGGACCGTCGGCTCGGTGATCAGAAACGCCCGAGCGATCTCGCGGGACGACAGTCCGCCGACTGTGCGAAGGGTCAGCGCGACCCGCGCCTCCATCGGAAGGGCGGGATGACAGCAGGTGAAGATCAGCCGGAGACGTTCGTCTGGGATCTCCGCCACGTCGTCTCCCAAGCCCTCAAGCCCGCGCAGCTCCTCAGCCTGCTCGGCCTTGACGGCTCCTAGGCGTTCGCGTCGGACTCGATCGATCGCCTTGTTGCGAGCGGTGAGAATGATCCACGCGGCCGGATTGTTAGGAACTCCCCGCTCTGGCCAGGTTCGCACCGCCTGCAGGAATGCGTCTTGGACCGCCTCTTCCGCGAGGTCGAAGTTGCCGGTCGCTCGGATTAGAGACGCGACCGCCCGTCCCGCCTCACGGCGGAACAGGAGGTCGATGTCTCCACGTGTATCGGCCGTAGCGTCAGCCCTGTTGTTGCGCGGGGAACTCCTGGATGGGACGCAGCTCGATCGTGCCGTACATGGCACCAGGACAGCGGGCTCCCGCCTCGATCGCCTCGTCGACGTTGGCGACATCGAGCACGTAGTAACCGCCAAGCTGTTCCTTCGTCTCTGCAAAGGGTCCGTCTGTGACGACGGGCTTGCCGTCGGCGGCCCGGACCGACGTTGCTGTGGAGGTTGGCTGCAATGCATCGCCCGCCACAAACCAGCCCTTTTCGGTAAGCCAGTCGCCGTAGTCGTACCAGGGCTTGATCTGCGCGGCTTGTTCCTCAGGTTGGGTATTCGCCATCGCCTCAGCCGCAGCTGCCTCGTCGTTGTAGATCAGCAGCAGGTACTTCATTCGCCCTCCTTTGTCACGAGCGGCCCTCTCCGCCCTCTCACCCTACTGACGAACGGGTACGCCATTTCTCGACCGACTCAGCAATCCCAGTCATTGTTGACGGGCGTGTTCGGAGAAGAAGCGCACCATCTCAGCGCTGGCGTCCGGGCCGAGGGGATCGGTGTACGAGCAGCCGGCGGTACCGCCGAACCAGGCATGACCAGCCCCGTGGACGATCCACTGCTCCAGGAGCACCCGGGTGTCATCTGAGTAGGTCGTCCGCGTATACCCGTGGCCACCGGGTACCTCTCCGCGGGTCACATTGAGGCCGTCACCCGCCGTGAACGCCGTACCAACGCCGAGTCGCTGCTGACGGATGTGGCTTGCGTTGACTACGTTGACGATCTCGTCATGATCGCCATGAAAGACGACGAGAGGAATTCTCAATGCGTCTTGCCCCGACGCCGAACTCGCTCCTCGCATCGAGGCGAATGCAGATGGCACGTCGTGCGCAGCGCCGTACGGCAATCCGGAGTGCACGCCCGCGGCAGCGTATAGATGCGGATAGGTGGCGGCCATGACTACTGCCATAGCCGCGCCAGCGGAAAAGCCGACAATAAAAACTCGGTCTGGATCGGCGTCGTAGTCACTCATGACCTGTTCGGTGATACCTGCAATCAGAGCGGGCTCGCCGTGGCCAGCCTGCTGGTCCTGCGGGCGGAACCAATTCCAGTACCGCATGGGATTTGCCCGGGCATCCTGCTCGGGATAGACCACGAGGAAGTGATGCAGATCTGCAAGCACATTCATGCCCGTCCCGGCGGCATAGTCGAGCACCGCTTGCGTACCGCCGTGGAGCATGACAATGACCGGTACGCCTTGGTTGGGGCAATCAGGCGGAACGTAGACCTTGTATCGCCTGGCGCCCGAACCGCTTGAATACATTCCATCGAGAAGCACACCCGCCCCGAGGCTGCCTTGCGGCGGTGCTTGACCCGGTAGCACGGCTGAATTCTGCAGGGGCATCTTGAAGTCCTGCGGGCCGCCGAACGACCGACGAAGAGCCGTTGGAACGCTTCTCAACGGGTTCCCTCCAATGATCTTGTCTGGTGAAGCCGACTGAGCAACCGGAGATGGCGACGAGGATGGGACCGGGCTTTGCATTGGACTCCGCATCGAGGCTAACCCGAGCGTCCGCTGGATACGTTCGGTCGCCTCGGCAAGTCGCCCGGCTCTGGTGAGGTTGAGCGCTTGCACCATTTCGTGCTGATCGAGACCCGTCACGGGCGTACTCCTTACTACTGCGTACTACTGCGGTTATTGGATGCGATGCCGTAATGCGGCCTTCACTTCGGGACTTGCGCGAAAGGCACCCAAGACCTCGACCGATTCGATCGTCGCGAGCGCCAGCTCCGGAGTGACGTCATCAGCAATCGTCGCCAGGCCGAGAACTCGAATCTGCAGCCGACGGCCAGCGGTGCGAACCTCTTCAAGCTGCTGACGTGTGTAGTTTTCCAAGCCCAGCACCATCGTCTTGCGTTCGACAGTCCGGTGCAGGGCATCAGCATGCACGGCGAGCTGAGCGCGAACTGCGGTGCGAAGAAAGTCGGTTCGATTCGCATAGAACCCCTCCTGCACGAGCAGGTCGATCTGGCCCAGATCCACCAACCCAAGATTGAGTGTGATCTTCTCGGTCTTCTCTGCTTCTGACATCCTGTCACCATCCTCTCACCATCCCATGGGATGGTCAAGCCCTGGTAGTGGGCCGTTTACAGCTTGACTAAGGAGCGGCTCGCTGCGGCCATGTTGGTCGGTGCTCGAAAATCACGCGACCCATCGATGGTGATCACGCTCGTGGCCAGGCGCTTTCCCATGGACCAGAGTTTGCCCACAGGTACGATCTCGGCGTGGGTAAATCGGCTGCAGTGCCAGGCCCGCGCGGGTCGCGTTGGATGGGCTTGGCGCCGCAACTGCAACGCGACCAGCTCGGTACCTACGAGCGGGCAGTGGCCGAGTACGGCGATGTGGTACGACTCGTCGTGGGCCCACCGGGACTGCGCCGCGAGCTATATCTCGTGACTCACCCAGACGGCGTCGAACAAGTCCTGGCGGGCGACCCGGACGGCTACTCGAAAAACACGCCCTTTTACGAAGAGATCGCCGCCTACCTTGGCAACGGCCTGCTTACCAGCGGTGGATCGCACTGGCGGCAGCAACGCCGCACAGTCGCGCCGCTGTTTTCCCACCGGCGCATCAACGGCTATGTCGACGT
Organism: Propionibacteriaceae bacterium; assembly: GCA_035535395.1. Lineage (GTDB taxonomy): Bacteria > Actinomycetota > Actinomycetes > Propionibacteriales > Propionibacteriaceae > Microlunatus. The sequence goes on from DATLQC010000014.1 coordinate 4,439, forward strand.
GATGGCCGACGAGGCCGAGCGCTTAGCAGATCGCTGTGGCGTCGCCGCTGCCGCTGGCATATCCGTCGACGTGAACGCCGCCATGGTCGAATACACGCTTCGTACAGTGGGCCGCATTCTCTTCGGTGCCGACGTCGACGACGCAATACCGGTGATCCGGGCGACGTTCCCGGTGCTGAACGAGCACGTACGCCGCCGAGGCGTGACCCCGCTTCGGCTTCCCCGGCGTTGGCCGACGCCCGTGCAGGTCCGCGCGGCCAGGGCCCAGCGAGCGCTGTACGGCGTCGTGGACGACATCATCGATCATCGGGCTGGGGCGACGGACGATTTGATTGCTCCGCTCCCTTCGCTCGCTCCTCCTCAGCACGGCGCGGCGCGATCCGGGCCAGACCTGATCTCGCTACTACTCACTGCCCGCGACCCCGAGACCGGCGCCCCAATGAGCAATCAAGAGGTACGCGACCAAGTCTTGATCTTCCTGCTGGCTGGGCATGAGACGACATCGACGGCGCTGACGTTCACGATGCACTTGCTGGGCCGGCATCCCGACGTGCAGGCGGCGGTGCACCGGGAGATCACCGACGTGCTTGCCGGCCACGCGCCGCGCGTCGACGATATTCCCCGGCTGAACCTCACCGCTATGGCGATAAAGGAAGCCATGCGGCTCTATCCACCGGCGTACTCGTTCGGCCGGGTAGCCGAACATGAGGTGACCATCGGTGGCCGGCGTATCCCAGCCGGATCCCTCATCCTGCTCAGTCCGTGGGCTACCCAACGACGTCCAGACCTCTGGCCCGATCCGCAACGGTTTGATCCTGCACGCTTCGAGCCGGCCGCTGAGCGCGCCCGCCCGCGGTACGCCTACTTCCCCTTCGCCGGCGGCCTCCGCGGCTGCATCGGTGGTCATTTCGCGATGACTGAGGCGGTCATCGCCATCGCCACTCTGCTGGCACGATTTTCGGTGACCTCCGAGTTGCCAGAGATCCCGTTGAGCACCGACATCACGCTACGACCTGCCATTCCAGTACGGTGCCGGCTCGAGCTCCGGCAGCCTGCTCCGGTGTCGCCGCGATAGCTGCCATGACCGACTCGTCCGCCAACGACTTCACGCTGCGCCCCATCGGACGCGTCGGAAGCCCGCTGACTTCGGCGGCCGACGCGCCGCGTCAGGGTGACGAAGGCGCACCAGACGCCTACTTGATCTTGGACTCTGAGATCCGGGCGGGCCTGGATGGCATTGCAGTCGGTGACGAAATCATCGTGCTGAGCTGGCTGCATGAGGCCGACCGCAGCATCTTGCGAGTGCATCCCCGCGGAGACCTAAGTCGACCCGAGGAAGGAGTGTTCAACACTCGATCCGCAAGCCGGCCCAACCCGATCGGCTTGCATCGGGTACGCGTCCTCGACATAGACGGCGTACGCGTGCACGTGAGCGGTCTCGAAGCGATCGATGGAACTCCGATCCTCGACCTCAAGCCGGTCCTCGGCAGTATCGAGCAACGCTAGCCGTATCTCAGGAAACCGTTGAGGCCGAGATCGCCCGCAGCACACCGTTCACGAACGCCGGCGATTCGTTAGTGGAGAGGTCCGAGACGAGCTGGACTGCTTCCGCGACCGCGACTGCATCGGGCACGTCACCGTAGTCGATTTCGTACACCGCAATTCGCAGCACATTGCGATCTACCCGAGGCATCCGCGGCAACGTCCAGCCGGGAGCCAAGCAGGCGCTGATCCGGGCGTCGATCTCTGTCGCATGGGCAGCAACACTCCGGACCAGCTCAGCTGTGTACTCGCGCACCGGCGGGCTGGCTGCGGCCGCCCGCTCCTCCAAGGTCGCGACCGGATCTGTGCCACGCAGCTCTGCCTCGAACAAGATGTCTAGCGCCCGCTTCCGGGCTTTACTACGCGACGAGCCGGCAGCCATGATCAGCTGCCGACGCGTCCCAGGTACTCACCGCTTCGGGTGTCTACCTTGACCTTCTCGCCGGTGGTCAAAAAGAGCGGAACCTGGATCTGCAGTCCGGTTTCGACGGTTGCCGGCTTGGTGCCGCCGGTGCTCCGGTCACCCTGCAAGCCGGGTTCGGTGTAGCTGACCACCAGTTCGACTGAGGCGGGCAGCTCAATGTAGAGCGGCGTGCCATTGTGCAGTGCCACGGTTGCCACCTGCTCTTCGAGCAGGTAGTTCTTCGCCTCACCGACTGTCTCGTCCGGGATCGTCAGCTGGTCGTAGGTGCTGGTGTCCATGAACACGAAGCCCGAACCGTCGTGGTAGAGGTACTGCATGTCGCGGCGGTCAACATTGGCCGTGTCGACCTTGGTGTCAGCGTTGAACGTCTTGTCGACGACCTTGCCGGACAGCACATGCTTCAGCTTGGTGCGTACCACCGTGTTGCCCTTGCCGGGCTTGTGGTGCTGAAACCAGACCACGGACCACAATTGCCCGTCCAGGTCCAACACCATGCCGTTCTTTAAATCGTTCGTCGACGCCACGCTCGTCACCCTTCTTTTTGAGCTGCTGCCGCCCCCACTGGCAGCCGCCCAGTGTAGACCCAAGCTGTACGTGGTCAGACCACGCTGAAACCCGGGCTGAGAGTAGCTCTGCCGGTAAGCGCCAGCATCATCTCGGCGCCGCGACCGAACAACACGGCTGCGGTGGCGGCGACTCTGGCGACCTGGCTCAGCAACTGGTCACTGAACTCTGGGGCTTCGATGTCGGGTACCGCCGCCGCGATATCGAGGCTGTGCACCACCAGCTCGAAGCTTCGGGTGGGCAGGTAGTTTTCCAGCAGCATCCCTCCAGCTGCAGTGTTGATCAGCGGATTGCCAGCGGTTTCGGCCAGCGCAGGTACGCGTTCGGCGAGGGCATCGATAATCTCGGCCGGATTGACTCCGAGCGCCTTTCCCGCCGCCACACCGCGGCCAACCACGCCCTCAGTGTCGAGCCCGGCCACCGCCACGTAGTAGGCCGCTGGGGTCGGCGCTACTTCGGCGTCAGCAGGCTGACCAAGGTACGTCTCGACTGTGATGAGTGATCGCGAGGTGTGCCCGACCAAGGACCGCAGGTCACACTCCCCTAGTCCAGGACCGTCCCAGCGGTCTGCCGGGATACGGCGTACCAGGTCGGCGAAGGTCCGCGCTGCCTCCGCGAAGGTTTCCCGAACATTGAGCTCGCCCCAGGCTTCGTTCATGGCGGAATCATCGCCTAGGCTGCAACGGCGGCGTACGCGGCACCCAACAGGTCCTTCTCTGGTGCCGCGAGAATCTCCGCGCTGGCCAGCCCGTTCAAGATGACAAATCGCAACACTGAACCCCGGGTCTTCTTATCGAGCGCCATCGTGTGCATGAGGTCGTCGAACGCATCAGCCGGATAGCT
>DATLQC010000015.1:0-15493 GCA_035535395.1 Propionibacteriaceae bacterium
GAGAGCGAGAGGAGCGGCAACCATGTCACACGTCACGGCCATGTTGGATGCCTACCCGAAGGATCTTGGCAACATTGATCGACAGAAGCTGGCTGACTGTATCCATGCCTGCTTCGCTTGCGGCGAAACCTGTACGGCGTGCGCCGACGCCTGCCTCAGCGAGGACATGGTCGCCGAGTTGACGAAGTGCATCCGGACCAACCTGGACTGCGCTGACATCTGCACCACGACCGGCACGGTGCTGTCCCGGCACACCGGCTACGACGCCAACATCACCAGAGCCCTCCTGGAGGCCTGCCGTGTCGCCTGCGCAAGCTGCGCCACAGAATGCGAAGCCCACGCCGGCATGCATGAGCATTGCCGCATCTGCGCCGAAGCCTGCCGCCGTTGCGAGCAGGCCTGCGCCGACCTGCTGGGCAGTCTCGGCTGACGCAAGCGGCGCTCGCGGCACAGCGGAGGAGCGCAGCTTAGGCGTGACCTGCTGCTTATCAACTATGTCCATACCGCACAGGAATACCGGGTGGCCGTGCTGAACGTGCACAAACCCCGCGGCCTCACCCCGCACGGGCAACACAAACAAGCCAAGGAAGCGAAGGGCAGCAACAAGAGGCGCACCGCGGCCACCCGATAGGCGGCCTGAAAATCACCGTAGTTCAGCGCTCGCCGGTGCCCGCTGAACGTCGATCTTGCAAATTCCTCGTCGTAGAAGGCAACTACCTCATCACCGACGGCTGCCTTGGATGCCCCGATCAAGCGGAGAGCGGGCAAAAGTAGCCCGTATCTGGCGCGAAATCGAGAACGCGGGAGCGGAGGAAGCGGCGAGACCGCTCAAAGCAACCACCAGGATGCTGCTGTGGAGCTTGTGACCAGAATCGAGTTCGCATGACCAGCTGGAAAGCTGGGGCTCAGACGGCCGGTCGATGGCCCAGAAACTAAGGGCCCACGTAATGGCCCGGGCCCAGTGCACTCTGGTGAAGGCGCACGGCGGCATGGCGAAAGCTGCCCTGGCTAGGGACGTCGCTTAGAGCGGGTGACGAGAATCGAACTCGCATGACCAGCTTGGAAGGCTGGGGCTCTGCCATTGAGCTACACCCGCGTTTCCGTGATGATCTTGAAAACGCCAGGGCCGTCCATCGATATCACGGAGTCGGGGCGACAGGACTCGAACCTGCGATCTTCTGCTCCCAAAGCAGACGCGCTAGCCGCTACGCTACGCCCCGGCCGTCCGGCTCGGCCGAACGCTCGCGGACGAGTGTAGGACACGCTGGCTAGCCGACAAATCCGATTGCCGGGGAACCACCTGGTGGAGGTTTGGTCGGCCTGAGCAAGCCTCGTAGGATTGCCGCGGCTCAGCGTGAGCCATCTGGGCGGTCTCTCACTACGTCCGGCGCCACGATTATCAGGAGTAACCAGCGTGCCCAGCACCGTCGAGCAGTTGAGCCCTACTCGGGTCAAGATCACCGTTGAGGTGCCCTTCGCGGATCTCAAACCCAGCATGGACCAGGCGTACGCAGAGGTCGCCAAGTCGGTCAACATCCCAGGGTTCCGGCGCGGAAAGGTGCCGCCGGTAGTGATCGACCAGCGCTTCGGTCGTGGCGTGATCATCCAAGAGGCGTTCAACAACTCATGGCAGAACTTCTATGGGGCGGCGGTAACGGAGAACAAGCTGTCGCCACTGGCCCAGCCCGACGTAGAAGTCACCAAACTTGAGGACGGCGACGTCATCGAGTTCGTCGCAGAGGTCGACGTACGCCCAGAATTTGATCTTCCCGACTTCTCCACGCTACAGGCGCAGGTGGACGCGCTTGACGTACCGGACACGTTGGTCGACAGCCAAGTCGACGTACTACGCAATCGTTTCGGATCTCGTGAGACGGTAGAGCGCCCGGCTGCTGATGGCGACATCGTCACGATCAGCCTTGTAGCGAGCAGGGACGGCGAGCCGCTAGCCGACGCGACTGCCACCGATGTGGAGTACACCATCGGGTCCGGACAGATGCTCGATGGACTCGACGAGGCGGTGATCGGGCTGTCCGGCAGCGAGTCGGCGACCTTCTCCTCGACCTTGGTCAGCGGACCTCTGAAGGACGAGGAGGCCGATATCGAAGTCACGGTGAGCAAGGTGCAAAAAGCTGAACTCCCTGCGGTCGACGATGCGTTCGCCCAAGAGGCTTCAGAGTTCGACACCATGGAGGAGCTACGTGACAACATCAAGGAGCGCCTCACTCGGATGGCCCGGCTCGAGCAGGCAAGTCAGGCACGCGACGCCGTGCTGGAGACCCTGATTGGGCAGGTTGATGTTGAGGTGCCCGAGCATCTGCTCAACTCAGAAATCGATGCTCGGCGGAAACAGATCACCGAACAGCTCGCGCAGGCCGGGATGACCGTCGAGCAGTATCTCGCCGACATTGTTGAAGATCAGACCGAGGACGAATTCTGGGCGGACCTGGAGAGCCGGGGCGAGCAAGCCCTCAGGGCGCAGATCATCCTGGACAAGGTGGCCGAGGAACGCGCAATCGATGTGGACCAGAATGATCTCACTCAACACATCCTGCGTAAGGCGCAGAGCGAGGGCGTGGCGCCGCAGCAGATTGCCGATCACCTTCAAGAACATCCCCATCACATCGAGGAGTACGTGCTCGAGATTCGCCGCGGTAAGGCGCTGGCGATGATCGTCGAGTCAGCAACTGTCACCGATTCCAACGGCTCGGTCGTGCCGCTGGCGAACCTCCACGAAGACGGCAGCTACACCGAGCCGGAAGCCGAACCTGCCGAGGATGATGTTGCCGAGGATGATGAGGAGTCTGCCGAACCAGCGCAGAATCCAAGCGCTTGATTCCATCGCATCGGTGATCTTCACCCTTCTGCGCCCACAGCGAACAGAGCTGATTTCCGCGCGACTCCCAAGACGCTCCGGGGTAGGTTCGTCAACGTGAACCCCACTCCCGGATCTGAATTCTTCAGCGCCTCCAATCAGCCCTGGGCAGTACGTCCCACCGACTACAACTCCGGCAACCGCAACGGCTTTGGACTTGACGACAACGTCTACCAATCCCTGCTCCAGAACCGCATCATCTTCCTTGGCTCTGAGGTCAAAGACGAAAACGCCAATGCCATCTGCGCTCAAATGCTGTTGTTGAACGCAGAGGATCCACATAAGGACATCTACCTCTACATCAACTCACCTGGCGGGTCGGTCGACTCCGGTATGGCGATCTACGACACCATGAAGTGGATTTCCAACGATGTAGCGACTGTGGCCATCGGTTTGGCTGCATCCATGGGTCAGTTCCTGCTTTGCGCGGGCGAGAAAGGCAAACGGTATGCGCTGCCGCATAGCCGGATCATGATGCACCAGCCGTCCGGTGGCCTCGGCGGCACGGCCAGCGATATCCGCATCCAGGCGGAGCAGTCCCTGCACATCAAGTCGACCATGCAGCGACTGATTGCTGAGCACACCGGTCAAACCCTCGACCAAATCGAGGCAGATTCCGACCGTGACCGGTGGTTCACCGCGGAGCAGGCATTGGTGTACGGCTTCATTGACCACGTCTTTGCCACTGCTGCCCAGATCCCGTCAGCTCAGGCCCCGAACCAGTGAAGGAGGGAATCGAGATGAGCAGCGCATTTGGCTCGCCCTTCGCTTTGAATCAGCTCGCATTGGGTCAGCCTTTCTCTCCGACGATGGACTACTACATCCCGCAGTGGGAGGAGCGTACGTCGTACGGCATGCGCCGCATCGACCCGTACACCAAGCTCTTCGAGGACCGCATCATCTTCCTGGGCACCCCGATCTCGGACGACATCGCCAATGCCGTGATGGCTCAGCTGCTGTGCCTGCAGCAGATGGACGCCGAGCGCGATATTGAGATCTACATCAACTCACCAGGCGGTTCTTTCACAGCTCTCACCGCGATCTATGACACCATGCGATACATCAAGCCAGACGTACGCACGGTGTGCCTCGGGCAGGCCGCCTCGGCCGCCGCCGTGATCTTGGCAGCAGGCACCAAAGGCAAACGGCTGGCACTTCCGAACAGCCGGATCCTGATTCACCAGCCGGCAATGGAAGGCGGTTACGGTCAGTCCTCCGACATCGAGATCCAGGCCAAGGAAGTCTTGCGAATCCGAGCGCTGATGGAGCAGATGCTGGCCGAGGACAGCGGCAGGACGACAGAAGAGGTCAGTCGAGACATCGAGCGAGACAAGTACCTGACGGCAGAGCAGGCACGCGATTACGGCATCATCGATGAGGTCTTGACCTCGCTTAAGGCTGTTCCGGTCTAGGGGCACCGCCTGCCTGACCAGTGGACCAAATGTGCTCCACTTCATGGATAGGTCAGGCTAGGGTGGGAAAACCGGCCACACGATCGGGCGCCAGCCCCACGATCGGGCACAGAGAGGAGGCGGTGTGGCGCGCATCGGAGAGAGCGGCGACTTGCTGAAGTGCTCTTTCTGCGGGAAGAGCCAGAAGCAAGTCAAGAAGCTGATCGCCGGTCCCGGGGTCTACATCTGTGACGAGTGCATAGACCTCTGCAACGAGATCATCGAGGAAGAATTCTCCGAGGGCGGCGAGGTCGGCCTACTCGATGAGCTACCCAAGCCACATCAGATCCGCCAATTTCTTGATAGCTACGTCATCGGCCAGAGCAACGCGAAGAAGGCCCTGGCCGTTGCCGTCTATAACCACTACAAGCGCGTGCAAGCGCAGGCAGCCAATCCGGGTCGCCGCGTCGAGGACGACGGCGTCGAGCTTGCCAAGTCCAACATTTTGCTGATCGGTCCCACCGGTTGCGGCAAGACCTACCTTGCCCAGACGCTGGCGAGGATGCTCAATGTGCCGTTCGCAATCGCGGATGCCACGGCGCTGACCGAAGCGGGCTATGTCGGCGAGGACGTCGAGAACATCCTGCTCAAGCTGATCCAGGCGGCCGACTTCGACGTCAAGAAGGCCGAGACCGGAATCATCTACATCGATGAGGTCGACAAGATCGCCCGGAAGAGTGAGAACCCGTCGATCACCCGCGATGTCTCAGGCGAAGGCGTCCAGCAAGCTCTGCTGAAGATCTTGGAAGGAACCTCGGCGTCGGTGCCGCCCCAAGGCGGTCGGAAGCATCCGCACCAGGACTTCATCCAGATCGACACCACCAACGTGTTGTTCATTGTCGGCGGCGCATTCGCCGGACTTGATCACATCATCGCTCAGCGCATCGGCAAACGCCCCTTGGGCTTCAACAATGACATCGTCTCTCGCCGGCCAGAATCAGATGATCCCTTCCGCGACGTACGCCCAGAAGATCTGGTCAAGTACGGCTTGATCCCGGAGTTCGTGGGCCGGTTGCCGATGATCTCCTCGGTCAGCCCGCTGGACCGCGACTCGCTTATCCGCATTCTGGTCGAGCCGCGCAATGCGTTGGTCAAGCAGTTCCGCAAGCTCTTCGAGCTTGACGGAGTTGATCTTGAGTTCACTCCGGATGCCGTCGAGGCGATTGCCGATCTTGCGCTGTTACGCGGTACGGGGGCCAGAGGTCTGCGGGCGATTCTCGAAGAGGTCTTGCTGAATGTTATGTACGACGTGCCGAGTCGCGATGACATCGCCCAGGTGATCATCACCGCCGAGGTCGTCAGGGACTCGGTCTTGCCGACTCTGGTGCCACGCGAAAAGCTCGCGAAGCGGGAGCGGCGCGAGAAGAGCGCCTGACGCTACTGGGCTGGCGCCACCAGAGTTACGTCGACTGCAACAGGTCCGTGGCTTTCCACCCAGCTGATCTCACCGGTGATCCGGCCGACGGCCCGCAGATCGGACTCGACCGCCTGCAGATGCGCGAGCGCATCGGCGGTGCCATACAACTTGGCGAGACTGATCTCGGTCTTCATCGACACGCTGGCTTGCGATTTCGCTCCCCGAATCTGTATCAGCGCGGCCGACACATCACTGAGCAGCGCGGGATCACCGCTGACAGCAATCTCGGAAACAACGGGCCAGTTGGTCCGATGAATAGAGCCGGTCTTCCACCATGACCACACCTCCTCGGTGACGTACGGCATGATCGGTGCGAACAATCGCAGCACGATGTCCAAGGTGAATCTCAAGGTGGCTCGGGCTGACGCCGCCCCAGGATCATCGTCAGGGCCGTACGCCCGCTCCTTGACTAGCTCCAGATAGTCGTCACAGAACTGCCAGAAGAACTGCTCGGTGCTCTCCAGGGCACCGGTGTAGTCGTACGCCTCGAAGGATCTGGTCGCATCGGTGATCAAGGCATCGAGCTGGGCGAGCAGCGACAAGTCCGCCGGCTCGGTGATCTTCGCCGAGTCGCTGACGGCCCCTGCGCCCAGGACGAACTTACTGGCATTCAAGATCTTCAATGCGAGTCGCCGGCCAACCTTCATTTCCCGCTGATCGAATGGCGAATCCAGGCCGGGCCGGATCTTGGCGGCGCGCCAGCGTACGGCGTCGGAACCGTAGCGTTCCAGCACGTCGGTTGGCACCACCGTGTTGCCCCGGGACTTGCTCATCTTCTTGCGGTCTGGATCCATGACGAACCCGCTGATCATGGAGCGGTACCACGGCAGCGAGTGGTTTTCGAAGTGGGCGCGCACTACCCGAGAGAACAGCCAGGTGCGAATGATCTCGTGAGCATGGGTATTGAGATCCATGGGGAATGTGATGCGGAACAACTCCGGGTCGCGTTCCCATCCGCACACGATCTGCGGAGTGAGTGAAGACGTCGCCCAGGTGTCCATGACATCCGGATCGGCAATGAATCCGCCTGCCTTGCCGCGCTCGGACTCGCTGAAGCCGGGCGGAAGATCTGAACTCGGATCAACCGGCAGGGTCTCTTCACTGGCGAAAATCGGGCGGTCGTAGTCAGGATCACCGTCAGCGTCAAGGACGTACCAGACCGGGAACGGCACCCCGAAGAACCGCTGCCGAGAGATTAGCCAGTCCCCATTCAGCCCGCTTACCCAGTTGTCGTAGCGGTACCTCATGTGCGGCGGTATCCATTCCAGCTCTTCGCCGCGTTTCAGCATCTGGAGCTTAAGATCATCGTCGCGGCCGCCGTTGCGGATATACCACTGGCGGGTCGAGACGATCTCCAGCGGCTTGTCGCCCTTCTCGTAGAAGTTGGCCTTGCGCAGGGTTGGCGTCGGCTCCCCATCAAGATCACCGGAGGTGCGCAGCGCATCCACCACTACCTCCCGTGCTGTCAAGATCGTCTTGCCGGCTATGGCGTTCCAGGCATCCTCATCCTTGATCCACTCAGGTTTGTCGCGGAGGATCCGACCGTCCCGTCCGATGATCACTCGAGCGGGCAGCTGCAGTTCGCGCCACCAGGTGACATCCATCAGATCCCCAAAGGTGCAGCACATCGCGATCCCGGCGCCCTTCTCCGGTTCGGCGGCCGGATGGGCGACGACCGGGAGTTCCACCCCGTAGAGCGGACTGCTCACGGTCCTACCGAACAGCGGGCCGTAGCGCTCGTCGTCGGGATGGGCAATCAGCGCCACACAGGCGGCAATGAGCTCGGGCCGGGTGGTTTCGACATAAACCGGACCGTCGGCGCCGTGGAATGCCACCCGGTGATATGCGCCGGGGTAGTCGCGGGCGTCGAGCTCCGCCTGAGCGACTGCAGTCTGAAAGCTGACATCCCACAGCGTTGGAGCCTCGGCCAGGTAGGCCTCGTCGCGAGCCACATTGCGAAGGAAGGCCTTCTGCGCAATCGTGATGGACTCGTCCCCAATCGTGGTGTAGAGGCTGGACCAGTCCACGCTGAGGCCGACCCTGCGCCACAGATCCTCGAACGCCTTCTCGTCCACGTGGGTGAGCGCGTGGCAAAGTTCCACGAAGTTGCGGCGGCTGATGCGCAGCTCATGCTTCGGGTCCGGCTTCTCGGGCGGGGCGAAGTTGGGGTCGTAAGGCACCGCCGGATCGCAGCGCACGCCGTAAAAGTTCTGTACCCGGCGCTCGGTTGGGAGACCGTTGTCGTCCCAGCCGATCGGATAAAACACGTGCTTGCCAATCATCCGCTGGAAGCGCGCGATCAAATCGGTGTGGGTGTAGGAGAAGACATGGCCGACGTGCAGCGACCCGGAAACCGTCGGCGGGGGAGTGTCAATGCTGTACACCTGCGCCCGCGTCTCAGGCCGTACGAATGCGTAGGTGTCGTCGGCTTTCCACCGCTCGATCCACTTATCTTCCAGACCTTCCAGCGCCGGCTTCTCCGGTACGCGCGCGCCGGCCGTAGTCCGCGCGTCGGGTCGGGGCTCAGCAAAAGTGGTCATGATCGAGATCCTAGAGAACGAGTCTGTACGGAGTACCTGAGTTTCGCGCCGTGGTTTTCGGGGTCACGGAGTAACCAGGGGATTTGCAGTTTTCAGTTGGGGAAAATAGCCGAAGTCGCGATCGGCTGTCCAAAGCTCGGAGACGCCGTGACCAATGCAGATAGCAGCGATCCGGGCGTCGTGAAACTTGGAGCCGATGATCGGTGCACTCCGGCACAGCTGATGAAGAATGTCGAGATGGCGTTGTGATTCCCCGAGCAGGCGGGCTTGCGGTCGGGTATCAAGTTCTCTGACCACGCTGAACGCTGTATCTGTCGAGGTAGGCGTCTTAAAGATGCGTGGATTCGTCACAACGGCGAAGAATTCATGGACGCAGGGCCAAGGCACCGCCCAGGTTCGGCCTTCTGCAACCAATCGCTGGATTGCTCCCAGGGCGAGTAAGTGCTGCGGCAGGTCACGACGATGGGCGTAGACCAGAATGTTGGTATCGAGGGCGATCATCCCGCCGCCCGCGGCGTAAACGAGCCTCTATCGTTGGCAATCTCCAGCCACGAAGCCGGTGTGACGCCCTCAATGAGCCCGTCGCCATCAACAACGGTCAACTCGAATCGTGGCGGGGCTGGTTCCTGGGCTTCGTAGGCATCTATCAACCGACGCAGCGCCTCCTCAAGGAAGCTGCGCATGGTTTCGCCCCGCATCTCAGCCAGGCGCCGTGCCTCAATCATCAGCGAGTCATTGATCTCAACCGTGGTCTTCATATGGCTTACCATAGCAGCTGACCCATACACCCATATCCAACCTTTCACTCCATGAGGCGAACATTCCACGCGGCGTGCGGTTCCCGCAGCGTTGTGAACGGCAGATCCTTGGGCTTCGTCAAGCTCAGCCTGCATTAACTCCTAGACTTTGGAACGTTATGCCTGCCGAGCAATCTCACGCGGAGATCGTCGCCGCGCTCACCAGCCGGTGGCCCGAACACCGCGTGGCACCCAGCCTCGGCAGGATCCGCGCGCTGACCGAGCTGCTCGGCGATCCACAGCGGGCGTATCCGGTGATCCATTTGACCGGGACCAATGGCAAGGGCAGCACCGCAGCCATGATCGAATCGCTGCTGCGCGCCGATGGCCTTCGCACCGGCCGATTCACCAGCCCCCACGTCATGAGTGTCACTGAGCGAATCACGATCGACGGGCAGCCGATCAGCGACGAGCGCTTCGATGATCTATGGCGAGAGATCGAGCCGTATGTGGCACTCGTCGATCAACAAGAGATCGACGGCGTCCACATGACGTTCTTCGAGATCATCACAGCCATGGCGTACGCAGCATTCGCCGATGCGCCGGTTGATGTTGCGGTCGTGGAAGTCGGCATGGGTGGTGCCTGGGATGCCACCAATGTGGCTGATGCTGATGTCGCCGTCGTGACCCCAATCGATCTTGATCACACCCACTTGTTGGGTCGCACGATCAGCGAGATCACAAGAGAGAAGGCCGGGATCATCAAACCCGGCGCACATGCCATCCTGGCTGGCCAGAGCGTCGAGGCTGCAGAGATCTTGCTTGCTCGCTGCGCTGAAGTCGGTGCACTGCCACAGCGCGAGGGCGTCGACTTTGGCGTGATCGACCGCAAGCTCGCCGTCTCCGGGCAGCTCATTCGGCTCAGCGCCGCCGATGGGCCGGTCGATGACATCTTCCTTCCCCTCTATGGCGCACACCAGGCTGCCAATGCTGGACAGGCGCTCGCCGCGGTCGAGGCTTTTCTTGGACTCAAGGCGCTGAACCCCGATGTCGTTCGGGAAGGATTCGCCCAGGTGCATTTCCCGGGCAGGCTCGAGCTCGTACGCCGCACGCCTGCGGTGGTACTCGACGCCGCCCACAATCCGCACGGAGCGCGAGCGGCAGCCGCCGCCATCACTGAAGCCTTTGCGTTCGCCCCGCTGATCGGCGTCGTCGCGGTGATGGGTGACAAGGATGCGCGGGGCATCCTCGAGGTCTTCGAAGAGATCATGAACCAGGTCGTCATCACCCAGGTAGCCTCGACCTCGCGCGGCATGCCGGCCGACGTGCTCGGCGAGCTGGCTAGGGAGATCTTTGGCGCATCTCGAGTAACGGTGGTTCCCCGCCTAGATGATGCGATTGATCAGGCAGTGGCGCTGGCTGAGGAGGACGTCGTCGGATCCGCGGGAGTCTTGATCACCGGGTCTGTGGTTGCTATCGGGGAGGCGCGCACGCTGCTTGTCAGAGACGAGCCCGTAGTAGTTTCCGCCGCAAAGGAGGACCTCGACGACGTCTGGGACACCGACTACTCCGAAGACGGACACGAGGCCGGCCGGGACTGGCAGTGATCATTCTCAGTCCGGGCAATCCCATGCGGGTAGTGCTGATGATTGTGCTGATCTTCGAGGTGATCGTCTTCGGGCTCGCGATTCCGGTCATGATCTCTGTCTCTAACGTGCCTGCTGCCGCGGCCGCTGGATTCGCCGGCGGGGCGGCGGTACTTGCTCTGGTCGCCGCCGGCCTGCTTCGCTCCCGCGTCGGCTACGTGCTCGGCTGGCTCGTCCAACTGGCGGGGCTGGCATTGGGCCTGTTAACGACCTCGATGTTCATTGTCGGGGCGATACTTGCGGGCGTGTGGCTGCTGGCATTCGTGCTGGGCAAGCGGCTGGATTCGCGGATGGAGACTTCGCCGGAGGGCGGCGATATCCCCTAAGGTGCTGGCATGACGTACGCCGCGCCGCCTGTGCCAACCCAGCGTTCCTTTGTGTTGATCAAGCCCGACGCCGTGCGCCGAGGCCTTGCGGGGGCCATCATCGGCCGCTTTGAGTCCAAGGGCTTGACGATTGTGGCAATGGAGCTCCGGCAAATGACAGGTGATCTTGCCGACCAGCTATACGCCGAACACGTCGAGCGGCCGTTCTACCCACCGCTGCGGCTGTTCGTCACCTCAGGCCCCTCGGTGGCGATGGTTGTGGAAGGTGACGAGGCCATTGACGTCGTTCGCGCCCTGAACGGTGCGACCGATGGTCGCAAGGCCGCGCCCGGAACCATCCGAGGTGACTTCGCCTTGTCGAACCGCGAGAACCTGGTGCACGGTTCCGACTCCTTGGAATCGGCCAAGCGCGAGATCGCGCTCTGGTTTCCCGATCTCGCCTGACTCGCAGCTGATCACAGGGTCGCCGTTAGGCTGGAACGGCCATGACGATCGCGACCGGCCCCGCTTCGGTATTTCCTCGCCTCGAACCGCTGCTTCCGCAAGTCAGTAAGCCCATCCAATATGTCGGAGGCGAGCTGAACAGTGTCACCAAGGCCTGGGAATCGGTCGAGGTCCGTTGGTGCCTTAGCTATCCGGACGCGTACGAGGTGGGCTTGCCCAATCAGGGTGTTGCGATCTTGTACGAGGTCCTCAATGAGCAGGACTGGATCCTTGCCGAGCGGACGTACGCAGTTTGGCCAGATCTGGAAGCGCTGATGCGCGCGCACGGCGTACCGCAGTTCACCTTGGACGCACACCGACCGGTCGCAGCGTTTGACGTCTTCGGATTGAGCTTTGCCACCGAACTCGGCTACACCAACATGCTTACCGAGCTCGATCTCGCCGGAATCCCGATCTACTCGCGAGATCGCCGCGAGCACGACCCGCTAGTCATAGCTGGCGGGCATGCGGCATTTAACCCCGAGCCGATCGCGGACTTTCTTGATGCTGCCGTGCTGGGTGACGGCGAAGAGATCGCGTTGACGATCTCTGCGGTGATCCGGGAATGGAAGGCCGAGGGCCGGCCTGGTGGCCGCGATGGACTGCTGCTGCGGCTAGCAGCGGGTGGCGGCGTTTACGTGCCGAAGTTCTACGACGTCGAGTACCTACCGGACGGACGGATTCGCAGAGTGGCACCGAATCGCTCTGGGGTGCCGTACCGAGTTGCCAAGCACACGCTGATGGACCTCGACAAGTGGCCGTATCCGAAGAACCCGCTGGTGCCACTCGCCGAGACGGTGCACGAGCGCTACGCCGTTGAGATCTTCCGAGGCTGCACTCGTGGCTGCCGATTCTGTCAGGCTGGCATGATCACTAGACCGGTCCGGGAGCGCAGCATCGAGGTGATCGGTGAGATGGTGCAGCGCGGGATCGAGGCCACCGGGCTTGAGGAGGTCGGGCTGCTCAGCCTGTCGAGTAGTGATCATTCCGAGATTGCTGAGATCACCAGCCAGCTGGCCGATCGTTACGAGGGCTCCAACGTTTCGTTGTCCCTGCCAAGTACTCGGGTAGATGCGTTCAATGTTGATCTTGCCAACGAGCTGTCCCGCAACGGCCGCCGCTCTGGGCTAACCTTCGCTCCCGAGGGCGGTACCGAGCGGATGCGCAAGGTGATCAACAAGATGGTCACCGAGGATGACCTGATTCGCACCGTTGCGACGGCGTACTCGCAGGGCTGGCGGCAGGTGAAGCTGTATTTCATGTGCGGCTTGCCGACTGAGACCGATGAGGATGTGCTGGCGATCGCTGACCTTGCCAAGCGAGTGATCGCGACCGGCCGAGAGGTCAGCGGGCGGCGGGATATCCGTTGCACGGTGAGTATCGGGGGTTTCGTGCCCAAGCCGCATACGCCCTTCCAGTGGACCGCGCAATGTGATCATGAAACCGTTGATGCCCGGCTGACGAAGCTGCGGGACGCCATCCGTGGTGATCGACAGTATGCCCGGGCCATTGGTTTCCGCTATCACGACGGGAAGCCGAGCATCATTGAAGGGTTGTTGAGTCGGGGTGACCGGCGCGTGGCGCCAATCATCGAGGCGGTCTGGCGAGATGGTGGCCGGTTCGATGGCTGGAGCGAGCACTTCTCCTACGAGCGCTGGATGTCATGCGCCGAGCGAGCTCTCAACGGGACCGGCGTCGATCTTGACTGGTACACCACTCGGGAGCGCGAGTACGCGGAGGTGCTGCCCTGGGATCATCTGGACGCCGGCCTTGATCGGGAGTGGTTGTGGGAAGACTGGCAGGACTCCCTCGACGAGGTCGAGGTGCCGGACTGCCGCTGGACGCCGTGCTTCGAATGCGGGGTCTGCCCCGAGCTGGACACAAACATTCAGATCGGCCCGACCGGTCGCAAGCTCCTGCCGCTCACACCGGTTACCGATCTGTCTAGGACCAGCTGACGCGCAATAGCGATTTCAGGCTCCTGGATTCGTGTGACACAAAGCCACGAATGAGGGAGATTCGTCCGAAAGGCGGCCCATTCCTGGCCTGGTGCGGAGAAACGCCACGGCGGGCCGACGGAAACGGCTCGGCTACGCGCCGCTTTGCTCGTACTCTGGCGCGCATGGCTGAGCAGCAGATCACGACCGTAGACGAGCTGGTCGCACTGGTTGGAGTGCCGCTGCCGCGGGTGGCCAACAAGGTACGCCGCGAACTCCATGAGCTGGATCGCGAATGGCTTGCCGCTTCGCCGTTCTGCTTGGTCGCGACATCCAACGAGACGGGAGCCTGCGACGTGTCGCCGAAGGGCGATCCGCCTGGACAGCTGGTGTATGTGATCGACGACAGGACTATCGCGCTGGCGGAACGGCCGGGAAACCGCCGCGCCGACGGCTACAAGAATGTGCTCGGCAACCCGCACGTGGGCCTGATCTTTCTGATTCCAGGTCGTGGCGATACCTTGCGCATCAACGGCCGGGCGCGGCTGGTCTCAGATGCGCCGTTCTTTGACGCCATGATGATCAAGGGCAACCGACCGATCCTCGCCTTGATCGTCGAAATCGAGGAGATCTTCCACCACTGCGCCAAGGCCTTCCTGCGATCGCAGCTGTGGCGCCCTGACACTTGGCAGGACCCGGTGCCGTCCCGGCCGGTGATCGCGAAGACCCTCGAGAGATCGGATCAGAGTCTTGAGGAGCTGACCGCCTACTACGGCACCGAGTACGCCAACCGCCTGTACTAACTGCTGACAAGTCGGCGGTGGCTAGGCTCTGGATTTGTGGCGGCGCCATCGACGTCTCGTACCCAACCCGAGCAGCACCCGCCACCCGTGCAGTGGCTCCGGGTCAAGTACGCCAAGCGCGGCCGCGCCCGCTTCACCAGCCATCGAGACTTCGGACGGGCCTTCGAGCGGGCGCTGCGCAGGGCGGCGGTGCCTATGGCGTACTCCTCGGGCTTCTCGCCGCACCCTCGGATCTCGTACGCGAATGCGGCTCCGACGGGAGCTGCGAGCGAAGCTGAGTATCTCGAGATTGGTCTAGCCGCGGCTTGCGATCCGGACAAGGTGCGAGGCGCGCTCGACGAAGCATTGCCTCTCGGACTGGATGTCGTCGAAGTTGTCGAGGCACCGCCGGGCGCCTTGGCTAGCGAGCTCACCGGATCGCGCTGGCAAGTGGACGTGCCAGGTCTTTCGGCGGCCGGACTACGTACTGCCGCCGAAGCCTTCCTTGCGAACGACGTGGTGCCGGTGCACCGGATGACAAAGAACGGGATGCGGGAGTTCGACGCCAGGGCAGCGGTCATTGCACTTGATGCGGAGGAGGCCCGGCTGATCGTCACCCTCGCGCACCAGACTCCGCTGGTACGGCCCGATGACGTGCTCGCCGGCATCCGAGTGGCGAACCCAGCGTTTGCACCGGCGGCTGCCCCAATCCTGACTCGAACGGCCCAGGGTCGGCTGGACCCAGAGTCTGGAGATATCACCGAGCCCGGCCACTAAGTGCGCCAGGTATTGGGGCACTGCTGGCGCGATCGACGCTCGCAGTACCGAGGCGACGCGCCTGGACGCGCGAATCTTATGTGACCTGTGTGATACTGGAGGCGGCTCCGACACCGTGTGCGTCGAGCCTCGATGACATTCGCGACGTGACAGGTCGCGTCAGCAGGTGGACGCTGATCCTCCACCGCGACGAGCAGGGCTTCGTAGTACGCAGCCCAGCGCTTGACCGCGGGAGGGTCGAACTCACCACATCGGTTCCGCAAGCTTCCGCAGCCCGGCCTTGTGCCGGCGCAGCGAACGAGAAAGTGCGCAGTATGCGCCACAGAGGAGTTTGATGCTCGACCCCGACGAGCCCAATACGCATACCCAAGAAACAACCGAAGAATCCACAGTCCAGCCCGCTCCGCGCCGTCGGCGTGCCGCAAGCCGGCCTGCCGGACCGCCGTCCTCGGCCCCGGATGCACCCAAGATCGAGCGCGTTCAGGAGTCGTCTGGGCCAGCCAACGAGGACGCCGATGGACT
>DATLQC010000016.1:0-5045 GCA_035535395.1 Propionibacteriaceae bacterium
TCTCCGGTTGATCACACAGTACCGGCGACGAAGATCAACACTTCGGGGACGAGCCGATGTTGCGCAAGCCAGCACAGTGCTGGTCTCTTATCTTCGGGTGGGGCAAGTCCCATCTGCGGCATTGGCCATTGCCGCCGCCGACTGCCAGGTGCTTCGCAAAGGCCATCAGGCCTGGGCGCTGGGCGGGGACGTCGTTGCGGTTTGGCGGCAGCAGGCGCGTCGCGCTGGGCATTCGGGCCTTCTCGAGCTAGCACGGGCCTGGCAAGTCTCTGTTGAGACCGGTGCGCCGATGTCGGCAACACTCGATCAAGTGGCCGCCAGCTTGGCCGCCGACCAGGCGTTAACGCGGGTGGTGAACAGCGAACTCGCCGCTGCCCGGGCGACGGGCAAGGTGATGGCTGCCTTACCGGCCTGTGGTGTCGGGATCGGCTACTTGCTGGGAGGTGATCCGGCGCGGTGGTTGCTGGCCGGGCCTTCAGGCTGGGCATGCCTGTTAGGTGGGGTGCTGCTGGCGTGCGCTGGTGTGCTCTGGATTGAGGCATTGGCTCGACAGACCTCCGGGGAGGCATAGCACTATGGCGTCCTGGACCGGCCTGCTCTGTGCCGCATTGGCGGGCTTGGCAGTGTTCTTGGCGCTGCGACATCCCGCCGGTCAGCTACGCCGGATGAGGAGCGGTACGTCGAAGGTCACGATTGTGGAGGCCTCGCTCGTACGCCTCATCCGAGGGCGGGCGGACGCACCCCCGCTGGTGCGTCGAATGCTCCTGAGCGCCGCCTGCGCGGCCGGTGCTGGCACGGCGGCAGCTCGCAGCAACTTGCCTGGCGCCTTGATCTGGTTCGCGGTGCCGATCATCGCTGTGGCAGGAGTGCTGGCACTTGGCTGGCTTGAGCCCCGCTCGGCGCGGCGCCGTCGGCAACAGTTGATCATGGAGGCGCCTCAGGCGCTGGAATTGCTTGCCGCCTGTCTGGCTGCGGGCTTGCCGGCCGGCACTGCGTGCGTTGCTGTGGTAAAAGCCTTCGATGGTCCGGTTTCTGATGATCTTGGTCGGGTATTGGCAATGCTGGAGTTGGGCGTCGGTGAGGTCTCAGCCTGGAGGGCCCTCCAAGATCATCCCCAGCTCGGACTGGCAGCTGAGGACTTGGCGCGCTCTGTGGACTCGGGGACCTCGATGGTCGAGGGCTTGCGACACCATGCTGCGGCAGCTCGAGAGGCGCGGCGTGGAGCGCTCCAGGCGCGGGCTCGCGCTGTCGGCGTACGCAGCGTGCTGCCAATGATGATCTGCTTCATTCCCTCCTTCATGCTGCTCGGGATCGTGCCGGCTGTGGTGTCCGCTGTCTTCAACGCGTTCGGGTGAGCGGCATGAAGGTTCGAGATATGCACAGCTCGGCAGGCACTCCAAGTGCTGTCAACAGATTGCTGCTGGGCCGCACGATCGAGCTATCCGTAAGGAGACTTCAGGCGCATTCGAACCGATGCCGCACCCGAGAAATGGTGCGTGACACATCACAGGAGGATTTATGGCCCAGGACATTTCGGTGGAGGAGACGGTCGCGGTACTCAAGACGACGCTAGTCGAGGTCACGCCGGTCGAACCCACACCGCGAAACAGCCGGAACCAGCGCGGCATGGTCAGCGCTGAGTGGGCTGTGGGCATCATTGCCGCGGTCGCGATCGCAGGCGTGCTGTTGGGAATTGTGACAAGCGGACCGATCCACGACGCGCTGCTCGAGTTCATCTTGATGGTGATCCGCTCGTTCTCCGACTTCATCAAGTGAGGAAGCAGCGAGCCGAGGCGAGTGCGAGTCGTGACTTTGCGGATGACCAGCATGCGGAACGAACGGGGCATGGTGACGGCCGAACTGGCCGTCACAACCCTGGCCGCATTCGCGGTGCTGACGATGATGTGCTGGGGAATCTACCTGGTGGTCACTCAACTGCGGTGTGTCGATGTGGCGGCCGCTGTTGCAAGGCAGGCGGCTCGTGCTGACGGTGCTGCCGTCGCCAAGGCCATGGCCGGAGCTCCGTCGGGCGCCACGATCACGATCGACAAGCGGCCAAGTCTGGTTACGGTGACGGTGCGGGTGAAGGCTCGGCCGCTGGGTCGATGGCTCGTCGCGGTCCCACTCGAGGCTCGTGCGCATGTTGTCCCAGAACCGGCGGCCGGGTGAGGGCTGTGACCTCGAAGAGGGCGCTGCGGTCTGAGCGTGGCAGCGCATCGGTCCTGATGACCGGGATCATGGGCGTCGTCGTTGCGCTCAGTAGCGCCGCCTTGCTCATCGCGGGCTACGCCGTCGGCTATCACCGGGCTCGGGCGGCCGCTGACCTCAGCGCATTGAGCGGGGCAGCGGCATTCCAGCAGAGCCGAGACGCGTGTGTCGAGGTTCGGCAGACCGCACGGCAGAACGGTGCGCGAGTGGAGTATTGCGATGTGGTGGGCGATGCAATCGACTTCGTGGTCACCGTTCGGGTCTCAGTGGCGACGCATACCCGCATTCCTCAGTTGCCGAGGAAGGTGGCCGCGGAGGCCCATGCCGGTCCAGTGCGCTGAAATGGCGCGAGGGGAGTCGCAAATGAGTGATCTTGAACAAGAGCTGATCCGCGCCGAGCACGATGGCTGGCGGGCGTTGGCATCAGGCCGTGGTGCTGAGCATTACAGGCGACACCTTGCCGAAAACGCCGTCATGGCTTTCTCATTCGGCGTGCTGTCACAACAGGAAGCGATTGGGGCGATGGAGGCTGCGCCCCCGTGGTCGAATTTCGAGCTGATAGAACCTCGGGTCGTCGAGTTATCACCAGATAGCGGGATCGTGGTCTATCGCGTGAACGCGCAACGTGCCGGCGAGGAGCCGTATGAGGCAATCATCAGCAGCACCTTTGTGCGAGGTGACGGGCGGTGGCTGCTGGCGTTTCATCAACAGTCGCCCATCGCAGATTGAGGCTGAAAAATCCGTACCAGGTCACTTCTGAGGCTCGTCGCGGGTCAGCTCATCGGCCTCATCGAGCATTGCCTGCCGTTCGGCTGCGGTCGTGGAGGATGCGGTCGTCGAGGACGGGCGCTCCAGATCAGCGGCCGCCTTGTCCCCGGAGGCTTCTGGCTCAGTCGGCTTGTTCGTGACCGAGCTGGTTGATGTCTCGGAGTCCGTCGTGGTCTCAGTCGTCGTCGCAGAGGTGGGTGTCGGACTGGTTGCACTCGGCGTAGCCGCGTCGGAGGCTTCCAGCTCCTTGAGCTTGGCGCGCCGCACTCGCGCCCGCCGCATGCCGCCGCGCAGCAGTAGCAAAGCCAAGATGGTGACCGCCATCGCGACTGCACCGGTAATAAAGATGCCAGCGCTATTCGCCGGGACGACGGCTCCGAAGATGGACAACTCATAGATCTGGGGATTGCTCACCACAATCGCGACGACGAGCACTGCCACCAAAACGAGCAGGATCAAACCGAGCACAACCATGGCGTCATTATTCCCCTGCGGTACGCTCTACGGGCAGCGACGCGAAAGAGGCGTCTTCCCAATCGTCGCTTGCGGGCTCAGCAGGTCAATCCGGGGTGATCGGCCTGGCCGCCGGGCCCATCGCGATGTCCGCGTGCACGCCTCAACAACCAAACAAGTGCCACTTGTGGTTAGACTTCGCGAGCGGCTAAGGGCAGTAGCCGCGAGTGCCGAAAGTCTCAGGAGGACGATGTATGTCCCTACTTCCAGTTCCTATGGAAGTGACTTCTATTAGCTTGTCGGGAGTCAATCTGACGGTCGTCGCAGCGGTCGGCGTTATCGCCATGATCGCCCTTGTGATGGCGATGATTTTCCGCCGCGAGGTACTCGCGGCTAATGACGGCACCCCCAATATGCAGTCCATCGCTCGCGCCGTGCAGGAAGGCGCGAGCGCCTACCTCGGCCGCCAGTTCCGCACCCTGAGTGTGTTCGCGGTCGCTGCCTTCTTCCTCCTGCTGCTGCTGCCAGTTCACGCCAGCGCTGATTTCAGCAGCCTGACATTGCGTATCTGCCGCTCCGTTGCCTTCCTTGCCGGAGCGGTCTTTTCTGCGCTGATCGGTTTTCTTGGAATGTGGCTGGCGGTTCGGGCCAACGTGCGGGTGGCCGCCGCCGCCCGCAGTGAAGGCCGCGATCCCGCCATGAAGATCGCGTTTCGGACCGGAGCGCATGTCGGCATGGCGACGGTGGGGCTGGGGCTGTTCGGCGCCGCTCTCGTAGTTTTTATCTTCCGCAGTGATGCCCCGACCATTCTTGAGGGCTTCGGCTTCGGGGCCGCCATGCTCGCCATGTTCATGCGTGTCGGCGGCGGCATCTTCACCAAAGCCGCAGACGTCGGCGCCGACCTGGTCGGCAAGGTCGAGCAGAACATTCCCGAAGACGACCCCCGCAACGCCGCCACGATTGCGGACAATGTCGGCGATAACGTCGGCGACTGTGCCGGCATGGCGGCCGATCTCTTCGAGTCCTACGCCGTCACGCTGGTCGCGTCGCTGATCCTGGGCAGGGCTGCCTTCGGCGAGGCTGGCCTGGTCTTCCCGCTCATCGTCCCGGCAATCGGCGTCATCACCGCCATCATCGGTGTCTTCCTGACCCGCCCACGGGCAGGCGAGAACGGCCTGCGGACCATCAACCGCTCCTTCTATCTTTCGGCAGCCATCTCCGCGGTGCTCGTGGCGATCGCCGCCTTCGCGTACCTGCCCTCCTCCTTTGCAGCACTTAACCTGCCGCCTGACGTGCAGCCCGGACTGATCGACGATCCGCGGATCGTCGCTATCGGTGCAGTCGTCATCGGGATCGTGCTGGCAGTCCTCATCCTGAGTCTGACCGGCTACTACACCGGTACCGAGGATCGCCCGGTTCACAACGTCGGCAAGACTTCGCTCACTGGCGCCGCAACCGTTGTGCTCTCCGGCATCTCAGTCGGCCTGGAGTCGGCGGTCTACACCGCCATCGTTATCGGCGCGGCAGTCTACGGCGCATTCCTGCTTGGCGGCTCGGGCGTCATTGGTCTGTTCGCCATCGCCCTTGCCGGCTGCGGGTTGCTCACTACGGTCGGC
>DATLQC010000017.1:0-4979 GCA_035535395.1 Propionibacteriaceae bacterium
TTCAAAAGTCCAATTTCGCCAGCCGACGCGGGCGAGCTACCCGAGCTGACCGAATCGCCAATCAGCTCCTTGACGTGGTGGAGCTCTACGATCCTCCATTCGAGATCGAAGAGAGCGGGCTACTCATCCGCCGGGCGCGACCCGACGAAAGCCGACTACTCGCGCGGCTGGAACGCGCGGCGAGCGAAGATGCACTGGTTCACATCTTTCCGCCCAAGCAGTATCCCTATCCTGCTGCCGCAGTCGTCCGGCGCTGGCGGCATGTGCTCCGTAATCCACTCATGCGCGCCTACCTCCTCGAGCTGTCTGATGATCCCATTGGCTACGTTGCCTTCGACGCTAATACGGTCCACCATCTCGGCGTCGTACCGGAGCAGACGCGGCGTGGTTACGGTTCGGAGCTGCTGGAGTTCGCATGCGCAGAGATCTACGCCGGAGGTGCTCGCGAGGCGTACTGCTGGGTGCTGGCCGACAATCATGTTGCTCGGGCCTTCTATCGAGCCCTTGGCTGGACAGAGACTGGCGAACGGCGGAGTTCTGAGTACCCACCGCATCCCCAATCCCTGCACATGATGCGCAGGAATCCGCGTGCCCCGCGGCGGAGCCTCTAATCCCAGTGGCGCCTTCCATGGTGAAATGACCAAGGTGAGTGGCTTGCGGGCACCAGGCATGCTGGCGCGGTGACAATCAGTCCGCTACGCCGCATCGGAGCTCGGCCTATTGCCACCACCTGGGACAGCCAACTATCGCGTCCCCGGTTTCAAGGTGTGCTCTTCACTATCACAGGACTGGCACTGCTGCCGGCACTGGCGGCGACAATCATGCGGCTGTTCCCACCTAGTGATGACGCCATGGCTCAGCTAGCGGCCTTCATTCCGTACGGGCTCGTTGGCTACCTTGTGGCATTGTGCTGCCTGCTGGTCGCGCTGGTGCGGGCCAGGCGCCGCCTGGTGCTCGCAGTGATCACCCTAGGCGTTGCGGCGTTGACCGCCTGTCACGTGGCGTGGCTTGCTCCACTGTTCGTCAATGATCATCGAGCCGTGGTAACGCCAGAATTCCGGCTTATGAGTTTGAACACGCTGCACGGTGCGGCAGCCCCGCGCGCTGTCGCTAAACACGCGGCACAGGCCGACATCGTGATCTTGCTCGAAACCACACCTGCTGCTCTTACGGCCTTGAAGCCGTTCGGCTGGGATAAGCGTTTTCCTTACTCGTTGGGTGATCTGAAGGATGGTTCTTTCAATACTGCGGTTTACTCGCGCTTTCCGCTGAGCCATAGCGCCGCCATCGCCGACACTTCTTTCCAACAATGGGTGACGACAGTGCGCGTCCCCGACGTTGGCGGCATCCGGCTGATGGCCGTGCACCCCTGCAACCCCTACTGTGGCCGCAATCGTTGGAGTGCCGAACATGACGTGCTTCGGGACGCAGTGATCGACAACCTTGATCAGCCGTTGATCGTAGCCGGTGACTTCAATGCCGTTGACGATCATGGACCCATGCAGGCACTGCGCCGTGCCGGCTTGAAGAGTGCGACCGATGTCGCTGGAGCCGGCTGGATTCCTACCTATCCTGCCGACGGTCTGTTGCCTCCGCTGCTTCCCATCGATCATGTCATGATCAACAGTGACTTGACTGCTACGTCAATCTCAAGCTTTGCGATCAACGGCACTGACCACCGTGGACTATTTGCGACGCTTGCGGGCGCACGGTCCTGAACCTTGTAGTGTGCGCGCCGAATAATCCCGTTCTGCGTCGCCGAGCGACGCCATCCCGACTCGCTGACCTGTGTTCTGCATAGGTTCCTGACGGTCTGCACATGTTGCAACCTGTGCAGAGCGACCGAAACCTACGTGCACGTAGGTTGCGTCCGAGGGGCGACAGGCCCGGTGGAGAGATGACTCTGAGCCAGTGGCTACCGCGCCACCACGCTGACCAGCTTGGGCGCTCGGATGATCACCTTGACGACCTCGCGGCCAGCCAGAGCGCGAACCACAGATTCCTCAGCCAGAGCTCGGGAGCGCAGTTCATCCTCGCTGATGTCCGGGGGCACCTCCAGCCGACCGCGTACCTTGCCCTGGACCTGCACCACACAGGTCACGGCCTGGGTGATCAGCAAGCTAGAGTCGACCGTCGGCCAGCTGGCGTTCGCGACCGACGGACTATGACCCAGTCGTTCCCACATCTCCTCGGCAACGTACGGCGCCACCAGACTTAGAGCGATAGTGACCACCTCGGCAGCCTCGCGGACAGCGGGATCAGCTGGACCAGGAGATCCGTCCATAGCTTTACGGGTGGCATTGACCAGCTCCATGATCCGAGCAACGGCCACGTTGAATCGCTGACCCGTGATGCATTGCTCGATGTCGGCCAGCAATCGATGGGTCTCCTTGCGGAGCGTCAGGTCGCCGTCGCTGGGTCGGACGCCGGGCTCGCTGTTCACATGGGCCGCCAGCCGGTACGCGCGTTGCAGAAACTTCAGCGATCCAGCGGGCGACACATCGGCCCAATCGATGTCCTCCTCAGGCGGCCCCGCGAAGACCACAGTCAGCCGCACTGCATCAACGCCGAATGCATCGATCTGCACGCCTAGGTCGACACCGTTACCCAACGTCTTGCTCATGGCCTTGCCCTGGTTGATCACCTGGCCCTGGTTCAGTAACCGGCGCATCGGCTCTTCGAAGTCGACCATGCCCATGTCGCACAGCACCTTCGTGAAGAACCTCATGTACAGCAGATGCAGAATCGCATGCTCTACACCGCCGACATATTGATCTACCGGCATCCAGCGACGCACGTCCTCGGGGTCGAACGGGCCAGCCTCGTAGCCGGGCGAGCAGTAGCGGAAGAAGTACCACGACGAGTCGACGAAGGTATCCATCGTGTCGGAGTCCCGCTTCGCCGGTCCGCCGCATTGTGGGCAGTCGACATTGACCCAATCGGCGGCCGCGGCCAGCGGCGAGGTTCCCTTGGGGAGCAGATCGGCACCCGCCAGATACGGCAGCTCAACCGGAAGTTGATCATCGGGCACCGGCACCTCTCCACACTGATCGCAGTGGATGATCGGGATGGGGCACCCCCAGTAACGCTGGCGACTCAGCAGCCAGTCGCGCAGCCGGAAGATCACCGCGCCCTCGCCAACGCCCTCAGCCTCCAGCTTTGCGGTGATCGCGCGAACTCCAGCCCCCTTGTCGGTCAGGCCGTTCAAGATGTCGGAGTTGATGTAGGTGCCATCACCCGGTGTCGCGATACCTGTGGTGGTCGGATCGGGCCCACCGGTGGCAACCACCTCGCGTACGGGCAGCCCGAATGTGCGGGCAAAGTCCAGGTCGCGCTGATCATGTGCCGGAACCGCCATGATCGCGCCGGTACCGTACTCGGCCAGCACATAGTCGGCGGCGTAGACCGGGATCTTCTCGCCGTTCACCGGATTCGTGGCATGCACGCCCAGAAAGACGCCGGTCTTGGGGTGTTCGGTGGACTGTCGCTCGATCTCGGTCTCCTGCTTGGTCCGCTCCAGATACTCCTCGAACGCTGCGCGCTGTTCGCCGGTGACGACCTCAGCGGCCAGCGGGGCATCGGGCGCGATCACGAAAAACGTCGCTCCGTACAGGGTGTCCGGGCGTGTGGTGAACACCCGCACCGGCTCAGCTCGATTTTCGATCATGAAGTCGACGTAGGCACCCTCGGAGCGGCCGATCCAGTTGCTTTGCATGGTCAGCACACGTTCGGGCCAGCCATCAGTCAGCTCATCCATGTCGTCCAGCAGCCGCTGGGCGTAATCGGTGATCTTGAAGTACCACTGAGTCAGTTGCCGCTTGGTGACCACGGAACCGCAGCGCTCACACAGCCCGGCAACCACCTGCTCATTGGCCAGCACGGTCTGGTCCTTGGGGCACCAGTTGACCCAGCTCGGCTTGCGATAGGCCAGGCCGCGCTCCCGGAATCGCAGGAACAGCCATTGGGTCCAGCGGTAATACTCCGGATCCGAGGTATGCAGCCGACGGGACCAGTCGAAGCTCAGGCCGTAGCGCCGAAACGAGGTCGCCTGCGTCTCGATGTTCGCATACGTCCACTCGGCCGGGTGCGCGTTCCGCTCGATGGCGGCATTCTCCGCGTTGAGTCCGAAGGAGTCCCAGCCGATCGGGTGGAGCACGTCGTAGCCCTTGAGCCGCAGGTAGCGCGCGACGACGTCACCCATGACGAAGGCTTCCGCATGGCCCATGTGCAGATCGCCCGATGGGTAAGGAAACATGTCGAGCACGTACCTGCGCTCCCGCGAACCGTCGTCGGCGGGCACAAAAGTCTTGTCGGCCTCCCAGAACGCCTGCCAACGCTCCTGGGCAGACCTCGCGTCATAGCCGGCCCGCTCCCGGGTCGCGGTATCCGCCTCCTCGGGAGCTTCAACCCGGTCGATCTGCTCGGTCATGATGTTGTCTCGTCTCCTTGGTTGTGCATCGCGTGTGCTCAGTGACCTGGACATGAAAAAACCCCTCGCCGTCTTGGGCATGAGGGGCTGCCGCGCAGGAGTTTCCAACGCGGCTACATAAGGAGGACAACGCGTTGCATACGGTCAGGGTAGCGCAATGAGTCGTGGCGCTCCCCTGGTTATGCATCACCTCAGGCGGCGATTACCGTCAGAGCCGTGCGCCGGCTGAGTCATGACGAACTTCGACGACGTACGCTGCGTCGGCAATTCCCGGATATCGCGGCGCGCGGTCCGGAAGCGGTAATAGAGCTGTTCCGGCGGCTGGGACCGATCCAGTCCCAGGTCCCACGAGCCCCGTTTCTGACCAT
This sequence comes from Propionibacteriaceae bacterium, assembly GCA_035535395.1. Lineage (GTDB taxonomy): Bacteria > Actinomycetota > Actinomycetes > Propionibacteriales > Propionibacteriaceae > Microlunatus. The sequence goes on from DATLQC010000017.1 coordinate 4,798, forward strand.
CTCGTCGAGGCTGCCTGGCGTGAGGTATGAGACGGTGTGCGCGTTGTTCGAGTCGCACCAGCTGGTCAAGACCAGCAATATCCGCGGCACGGTGCACAGCAGTGTCGTGGAGCAGTTTGCGTGGCTGGATGCCGTTGCGCGCGGCACCCGAGGGAAGCAGCTGCGCAACATACTGAAGCTGA
>DATLQC010000018.1:0-7665 GCA_035535395.1 Propionibacteriaceae bacterium
GGCATGCACTGCCTCCCCGCTGCCGTGCTCGTCCAGCTCCTCCACCGAGCTCCACTTCTCGATCATCACGATCGTGCCGTCGGGCGCGTCGTGGATGGCGTACAGCTCACAACCCGGCTCGTAGTGGACAGCGGCGATCGAGGGCCGGAGCGCTTCGATCACCCGGTCATGCTGCCCCGGGGCGGGACGGAAGTACGCGGTGACGACAACGGGCGTGGACATGGGACTCCTTTGACTGATCGGGCGGCGGCTTGGCTTATCGGGCGGGGACTACGGTTTGGCGTTGCTGTCCCAGGCCCTCGATGCCGAGCTCCATCACATCACCGGCCTGCAGCCACACCTGCGGTTGGAAACCCATTCCGACTCCGGGCGGCGTGCCGGTGTTGATCAGATCGCCCGGTTCCAGGACCAGGAACTGGCTGAGATAGTGAACGATGACGTAGGGATCGAAGATCATAGTCGAGGTTGACCCGTCCTGGCGGCGTACGCCGTTCACGTCGAGCCACATGCGCAGGTCGAGCACGTCGTCGATCTCGTCCGGCGTGACGAGCCATGGTCCTGCCGGGTTGAACGTCTCGGCTGACTTGCCTTTCGACCACTGCCCGCCGCGCTCGATCTGGAACGCGCGTTCGCTGACATCGTTGACGACAACGAAACCGGCGATGGCGGCGCGAGCGTCGGCTACGGAGTCGAGATAGCTGGTTCGCTTGCCGATGAGGACACCAAGCTCGACCTCCCAGTCCAGCTTGGTCGAGCCGCGCGGGATGCGGACGTCGTCATTCGGGCCTACGAGCGCGTTGGGCGACTTGGTGAACAGGATCGGTTCGCTCGGAACCGGTAGTCCGGTCTCGGCGGCATGGTCGCTGTAGTTCAAGCCGATGCAGAGGATTTGGTGGGGCCGGGCGATCGGGGAACCGATCCGCTCCGCGGCGAACTCCCGCGTCTGTCCGGCCGCGACCCGTTCGCCAACGATGTCGCGCAGGCCGGTCAGGCCATCGCTGCCGAAGAACGCCTCGTCGAAGTCGTTGACCACATCGGCGACGTCGATGTAGCGGGTGTCGTCAATCCGGACAACTGGTCGCTCCGAGCCGCTCGGACCGATGCGCATGAGGTACATGACAAGCTCCTGAATGGGTGGGGATGATCATGATCCTGCCGCCTCCGCACGTGGTCAGGAACGACACCAAAATCGCCGCAACTGTTGTCGTCTCTGACGACTTGAGGGTTGATGATCATCATGGTGATGGCCCGGTGGCAATGCAACTGGTTGCGGAGACACCGCATCCCAGCTTCTGCACCGCAGAGCGGGATATCGCTGCGGTCACAACCATCGGGGAATACGCGCGTCCGCTGAGCTTTCGAGCTACGTTACTCCTGGGTAGGAGGCGAAAGTTGACTGTACCGCCGGAGGTCGGCGCTGGGGCTGAGACCGCCGCCCCGGAGGCTGTGCTGGCGGGCGCAGGGACGACCGAGGGCCGCTCGCTCGGGCAGATCGCCTGGATGCGGCTCAAGAGAGACAAGGTCGCTCTTGCCGGCGGCGCTTTCTTGGTCTTTCTCATCCTGGTAGCGATATTCGCGCCGCTGATCGTGAAATACCTCGGCGATCCGCCAAACGAGTTTCACCAAGAGCTGATTGACACAGCGGGAGGCACGCTGACGCCGATCGGACGCTTCGGCGGAATGAGCTGGGATCACCTGATGGGCGTTGAGCCGGTGAATGGTCGCGACATCTTCAGCCGGGTCGTGTACGGCAGCCGGATATCCCTGCTCATCGCCTTCTTGGCCACCCTCCTATCTGTGGCGCTCGGGACCACTCTTGGCATCATTTCCGGTTTCATCGGCGGCTGGACGGACACCGTCACCAGCCGTCTGATGGACGTGTTCCTGGCCTTCCCGCTGCTAGTTCTCGCGATTGCCCTGGCTGGCGTTTTCCCGGACCAGGCGTTCGGCCTCCAGGGCAACCAATTGCGGATCGCGTTGCTGATCTTCATCATCGGGTTCTTCAACTGGCCTTATATCGGACGGATCATCCGCGGGCAGACGCTCTCGCTTCGAGAACGGGAGTTCGTCGAGTCGGCCAAAAGCATTGGGGCCCGCCGCGGCTACATTCTCCGTACCGAGATGCTGCCCAACCTCATTGCGCCGATCCTGGTCTACTCCTCGCTGTTGATCCCGACCAACATCCTCTTCGAAGCGGCACTGTCCTTCCTCGGTGTCGGTATCCGTCCGCCCACCCCGAGTTGGGGCGGGATGCTGTCCGATGCCGTTGTCTACTACACGCAGCCGCACTTCATGTTCTGGCCTGGCATGGCGATCTTTGTCACTGTCCTGGCCTTCAACCTGTTTGGCGATGGGCTGCGCGACGCCCTCGATCCACGAGCCAATCGATAGGAAATCACCATCGGGGGTGACCCCCGGCAACCAAGAAAGGGATTCAGGAATGAACCAATCGAGATCCTGGCGAGCCAGAGGCTTGGCCGCCGCCGGCGTTTCGGCGGCGCTGTTCCTGGCCGCCTGCGGTGGGGGCGGCCCTGGTGGCGAGCAAGAGCCAGGGACCCAGGCCAGCGCGAGCGGCTTCAATGCTGCGTCGACCGGCGTTGTCAACTCCTCAGACAAGAAGGGCGGCACGCTGAAATTCGCCAACCTTGGTGACTGGGACACCCTCGACCCAGGCGAGACCTATTACGCATACTCGTGGAATTTCGCCCGGCTGTACGGTCGCTCGCTGATGATGTTCAAATCTGCCCCTGGCAAGGAAGGTAACCAGCTGGTGCCCGATCTCGCCGAAGGACCTGGCGAGGCGAGCAGCGACGCCAAGACCTGGACCTACAAGCTGCGCCAGGGTGTGAAGTTCGACGACGGTACAGAGGTGACCTCGGCCGACGTGAAGTACGCGATACTGCGCTCGACCGACAAGCAAACATTCCCCAACGGTCCGGCGTACTGGGAGGCGGTCCTCGATCTGCCGGAGGGCTACAAGGGTCCGTACAAGACACCGAACATGGACACCGACTCGGCTATTGAGACGCCGGACAAGTACACGATCGTCTTCCACACAAAGGCGCCGTTCGCAGCCTTCGATTACCTCGGTCAGCAACCCGACACGATGCCAGTTCCCAAGGACAAGGACACCGGCGCCAAATACCGCAACTCGATCGTCTCAACCGGTCCGTACAAGTTTGAGGATGTGCAACCCGGGAAGAGTTTTAACCTGGTCCGCAACGATCAGTGGGACCCCGCAACTGATCCGAATCGCAAGGCGCTCCCTGATCGCATCGAGGTCACTCTCAATGTCAACGCCGACGACATTGATAACCGGATCATCAGCGGCGATCTCGATGTCGATGTCGTCGCAACTGGAGTCCAGCCGGCCGCACAGAGCCGCGTCTTACAGGATCCGACACTCAAAGAGAACGCGGACAACCCGCTCGCTGTGCGGAACTGGTACACCTCCATCAATCCGACAGTTGCGCCGCTCGACAATATCGAGTGCCGCAAGGCGATCATGTACGCCATGGACCACACGGGCTACCAGACCGCCTACGGCGGACAGATTGCCGGTGGTGACATCGCAACGACAATCTTGCCGCCGTCGGTTCCGGGCTACACAGATTTCGATCTCTACCCGAGCGGTCCAGACCACAAAGGCGACCTCGACGCGGCCAAGAAGTCACTCGAGGCCTGCGGGCAGCCGAACGGCTTTGAGACCAACATCGCCTACCGCACCGAGCGGCCTAAGGAGAAGGCCACTGCCGAGGCGTTCCAGCAGGCGTTGGGTCGAGTTGGCATCAAGCTCACGCTGAAGCCGTACCCGCAGGGCGACTACTTCGCCGCCTACTGCGGCCTCCCGCCGTACGTAGTGAAGAACAAGCTCGGTCTGTGCCTCAACGGTTGGGGGGCCGACTGGCCTGATGGCTTCGGCTTCTTGTCCCAGATCGTCGACTCGCGGGTCATCCGTGCGACCGGTGGTTCCTCCAACACCAGTGTCCGCATCCCCGAGGTCGATCAGATGCTCGACAAGGCCCTGACGGAACTCGACACCGACAAGCGCAACCAGATGTGGGGCGAGATTGACAAGCGGGTTATGGAGGAGGCCGTCATCTACCCAGGGGTGTACTCCAAAGCCCTGCTGGTGCGATCGAAGAATGCCACCAACATCTTCGTCACGGACGCTTTCGGCGAGTACGACTATCTCGGCCTAGGTGCCCAGAAGTAGCAAAGTAGAAATGATCATCTGCGCTCTGAGCCTGTTCAAGGGCGCTTCGACAGGCTCAGCGCACATGATCAGAGCAGTGACGAGATCAGCGCACATGATCAGAGCGAGTGACGAGATTTGCGCCCTGAGCCTGTCGAAGGGGCGCTTCGACAGGCCAGCGCGCACGATCGCCTAAGGAGGTGACGTGTTCGCCTATATCGTGCGGCGGCTGCTGTGGTCGGTCGTTCTCCTGTCCGTACTCAGCGTCGTCGTCTTCTCGATCTTTTATCTGATACCGCTAGTGGGTGGGGCGACCCCGGAAACGCTGGCAGGACGTTACGTAGGGCGAGCCGCCACGCCGGAAACGGTCCACCTGACTGCAGAAAGGCTGGGGTTATTTGACCCGGTACCGGTTCAGTACTGGCATTGGGTCAAGGGAGTCTTCGTCGGCGCCGAGTACGACTATGGCGCTGGCGTGGAGCATTGTCCAGCTCCTTGTCTTGGATACTCCTTCATCACAAAGCAGCCGGTGTGGCCCGAACTGCTTGATCGCGCGCCAGTCACCATCTCATTGGTGGTCGGGGCGTCGCTGATCTGGCTGGTTGCTGGTGTCAGCGTGGGAGTGATTTCTGCCTTGCGGCGCGGATCGGTGTTCGACCGGGGCGCGATGGGCGTTGCGCTGGGTGGGGTATCGCTCCCGATCTTCTTTACCGGACTGATAGCGCTGGCATTCTTCAGCTACCGCCTTCGTATCACCGCGCCCGGCGGCACGTTCGTTCCTTTCTCTGAGAGCCCATGGCGATGGGGGTATTCGCTGCTGCTGCCCTGGATCACCCTCGCGTTTCTGTTCGCTGCCCAGTACGCCCGGCTCACCAGGGCGGGGATGCTGGAGACCATGACTGAGGACTACATCCGCACCGCGCGGGCCAAGGGGCTGCCCGAGCGTACCGTCATCCTCAGGCACGGCCTGCGGGGTGCGCTCACCCCCGTCCTTACCATCTTTGGCCTTGACGTTGGGCTGCTGCTCGGCGGTGCGGTGATCACTGAGAAGACCTTTTCGCTCAATGGGCTGGGCAAGTACGCCTACGACGGCATCATCAGCAACGACTTGCCGAAGATCCTCGGTGTCACCCTCGTCGCTGGCTTTTTTGTGATCATCGCCAACTTGATCGTTGATCTTCTTTACGGCGTCATCGATCCCAGGGTGCGACTCGAATGACAACGTCCGCGCTGCGTGACCTGGTCATCCGGCATCCGGGGCAAGCTGACGAAGAGCCGTTTCTTGAAGTCGTTGATCTTCGCGTGCACTTTCCAACCGACGACGGGTTGGTGAAGTCGGTCGACGGGCTGAGCTTCGCCCTCGACCGCGGGCGGACCCTCGGCATCGTCGGCGAGTCCGGATCGGGCAAGAGCGTCACCAGCCTGGCGATCATGGGCCTGCACACCAGGCCGGCTTCGGAGCAGACCCGGCCCGGCGCAAAGCTGAGCGGTGAGATCTATCTCGAAGGAGAGGATCTGCTGGCCAAGAGCCCAGAGTATGTCCGCAGCCTGCGCGGAAAGCGGATGGCCATGATCTTTCAGGATCCGCTTTCGGCGATGAACCCCTATTACACCGTCGGTCATCAGATCATCGAGGCGTACCGAATCCATAATCCGGTGAACAAGAAGGTGGCGCGCAAGCACGCCATCGACCTGCTGGGCCGAGTGGGAATCCCAGAGCCGAGCCACCGCGTCGACGCCTACCCTCACCAGTTCTCGGGCGGGATGCGGCAACGGGCCATGATCGCCATGGCGCTGTCGTGCGATCCCGACTTGCTCATCGCCGACGAACCGACCACCGCTCTCGACGTGACTGTCCAGGCGCAGATCCTCGACTTGATCCGCGACCTGCAGTCCGAGTTCAACTCCGCTGTCGTTCTGATCACTCACGACCTCGGCGTGGTCGCAGAGTTAGCTGACGACGTGCTGGTGATGTACGCCGGCCGTGCGATGGAATACGGCAGTGCCGAGCAACTGTTCAACCGGCCCGCCCACCCTTACACCTGGGGCCTGCTCGGGTCGATGCCGCGCTTTGATCGCAAAAAGAGTGAGCGGCTGCTCGCGATCAAGGGCACGCCGCCTAGCCTGATCAATGTGCCGCCCGGCTGCCCATTCCACCCTCGCTGCAGCTACGCAGCGCGGAACAACGGTCGGAGTGAGGACGTGCGTCCGGAGCTGGCTGCCGTCGAACCCGGCCACACCGTGGCATGCCATCTGACCCAGATTGAGCGCGAGCAGATCTGGGAACACGAGATCGCGCCGATGCTGTGAGCGCGCCCGCGCAGCAGCCTGCAGCGGCAGCCGCCGAGCAGCACTCGAACCTCATCATCGTCGAGGGATTTATCAAGCACTTCCCGATCCGCGCCGGGATCCTACGCCGCCAGGTAGGAGCTGTTCAGGCGGTGGATGGGGTGAACTTCGCGGTCAAGCGTGGCGAAACGTTCTCGATCGTCGGCGAGTCGGGGTGCGGCAAGAGCACCACGGCCCGTCTGCTGATCCGTCTCCTCGAGCCGACCGGCGGGAAGATCACGTTGGAGGGGCGGGACATCACCCATTTGAAGGATTCGCAGTTGCGTCCGCTACGGCGCGACATGCAAATGATCTTCCAAGACCCCTACTCCTCGCTGAATCCGCGGCACACGGTTGGGAAGATCGTCGGTGCACCGTTCCGCCTGCAAGGGGTGACGCCGCCGGGCGGGGTCAAGAAGGCAGTGCAGGACCTGCTCGCTGCCGTCGGCCTGAACCCGGAGCACTACAACCGCTATCCCCACGAGTTCTCCGGGGGTCAGCGGCAGCGCATCGGCATCGCCCGCACGCTGGCGTTGCGCCCCCGGCTGATTGTGGCCGACGAGCCTGTCTCTGCCCTCGACGTCTCGATTCAGGCGCAGATCCTCAACTTGCTAGAGGACTTGCAGAAAGAGTTCGATCTGACGTACGTGATCATCGCCCACGACCTGTCCGTGGTGCGCCATGTCTCCGATCGGGTAGCTGTCATGTACCTCGGCAAGATCGTCGAGCTGGCCGACCGGGAGGCGCTGTACCGCGCGCCGATGCATCCTTACACGGTCGCGTTGATGTCAGCCGTTCCCGTGCCTGACACTCGACGTCGCCAGGAGCGTGAGCGGATCCTGCTGAGTGGTGATGTGCCCAGCCCGATCTCGCCCCCGCCGGCGTGCCGATTCCACACCCGCTGTTGGAAGGCGCAGGAGATCTGCCGGACCCAGGAGCCGCCACTCGTCGAGCTGCTCCCGCAGCATCATGTGGCGTGCCACTTCCCGGAGAATTTCCCCGATGAGACGGCACGCGCGTCAGCCCCTGACGGCACGCTCCGGTGACGGCTGATTCGTGAGCGGTGCTCAGGTCGGCTCGAAGGTGGCGAGCAGGGCCTCGAGTGCCTGTTGATCAGGCCCGACAAACGGGGATGCCTCCGG
>DATLQC010000019.1:0-6054 GCA_035535395.1 Propionibacteriaceae bacterium
AGACGGCCGAGGAAGCCCAAGAGGTCGCAGCCAGGGCAGCTAAGACGGCCAAGAAGGAAGCGAAGAAGCAGGCAAAGGTCATCGCTAAGAAAGCTAAGAAGCTCGGCGAGAACGTTCAGCTCGGCGAAAACTGACTTCCCAATCACCGACTTGTCAGCGTCTCAGGGTGCTATAGCCCTCTGAGACGCTGACAAGTCGGAAATCAGGTGCGGGGTACACCTAGGATCTGAGGAGTGTCTGGACTTCGACAATGGGCTGCGCCTGAGGCGCCCGCACCCATCACCGCAACAGTCGTCCTTCCCGCTTCCAAATCCGAGACCAATCGGGCGTTGATCTTGGCCGCCCTGGCCAGTGGGCCGTCGGTGATCACTGGCGGCCTCGAAGCCCGTGACACCCAACTGATGCGGGATGCGTTGCGCACTCTCGGCGTACGCATCGACGAAAGCGGCCAACAGTGGCAAGTCACCCCACCAAAGTCTTTTATCGCCGGCGGGACCATCGACTGCGGTCTTGCCGGAACCGTGATGCGCTTTGTTCCTCCAGTTGCGGCTCTGGCCGACGGCACTGTGCGATTCGACGGCGACCAGCAGGCGTACGCGCGGCCCATGGCACCGCTGCTCGGTGCCCTCAAACTCCTGGGCGCCAGGGCCGACGGCAACGGCTATTCGCTCCCGTTCAACCTCACCGGCAATCCGCAACTCCCAGGCGGGGATATCACTGTGGACGCGTCTGCCTCCAGCCAGTTCCTCAGCGGCCTGCTACTTGCTGGCGCTAGGTACGCAGAAGGCATCGATATCCAACACATTGGGGGTGAGATCCCCTCGCGTCCGCACGTGCAGATGACCCTGGCGATGCTGCGAGCCCGCGGAGTCGACATCGATGACACGGAGCCGGACCGCTGGATCGTGACTCCCGGTGTTATCCAGCCGCTTGACGTCACAATCGAGCCCGATCTTTCCAATGCGGCACCATTCCTCGCCGCAGCAGCGATCACCGGCGGCACGGTCACCGTCCCGAATTGGCCCGCGACGACCCTGCAACCCGGTGATGCGATCCGAGACATCCTGCAGGACTTTGGCGCCCGCGTGGATCTCGACGGCAGCGAGCTTCGAGTTGAGGGCACCGATCAGATCCACGCAGTTGATCTTGATCTGAGCGCGTCCGCGGAGTTGACGCCTGTAGTTGCGGCAGTGGCCGCACTGGCCGATGACACCAGCCACCTTCGTGGGATCGCCCACATCCGCGGCCACGAAACCGATCGGCTCGCCGCACTCGAGAATGAACTGGATCGGCTCGGGTCTCATGTGAAACAGACCGACGATGGGCTGACCATTCACCCGAAGCTGCTCGGTGGTGATCTTTGGCATACCTACGCTGATCATCGGATGGCCCAGGCCGGAGCTCTGCTCGGCCTGCTCGTCCCAGAGATTGTCCTGGACGACATTGGCTGCACCGCCAAGACCATGCCGGAGTTTGAACAGCTCTGGATGAAAATGATCAATGATTCGGTGCAGGCGGCGGCAGGCGAGGCGATCCGTCAGTGACCTCCGCCGGCCGGCGAGGGGACGAGTACGAGGCGTTCGATCGTCCCGGGCGTCGCAGCAGCCGGCCGCGTACCAAAGATCGACCCGACTACGCCGATGCCGAGACGGGCATGGTGATCACCGTCGATCGAGGTCGGTATCGGGTTTTGATCTCTGATCGGGAAGTTACCGCTACCAAGGCGCGTCAGCTAGGCCGCAAGGGTGTCATTGTGGGCGATCAGGTTCGCGTCGTCGGCGACACCTCCAGCGCCGAAGGAACGCTGGCACGCATTGTCGAGGTCGCCGAGCGAGAGACGGTGTTACGGCGCACAGCCGATGATGACGACCCTTTCGAGCGGCCCATTGTTGCCAACGCCGACCAGCTCGTCATTGCCACTGCGCTCGCCGATCCGCCGCCACGTGTCGGGATGATCGACCGGCTCCTGGTCGCTGCGTATGACGCTGGAATCCAACCGCTGCTCTGCCTTACCAAGGCCGACCTCGCGGCGCCGGACGAGCTCATCGCGCAATACGAGCCGCTCGGTGTGCCGATACAGGTCACCTACCCTGATGCCGATCTTGATCCGCTGCGGGATCGGCTGCGCGGGCACCGTAGCGTCTTCATCGGCCACTCCGGCGTCGGGAAGTCCACGTTGGTCAACGCCTTGATTCCTGGCGCTCGCCGGGCGATCGGTGAGGTGAGTATCGCGACCGGACGCGGCCGGCACGTCTCATCTTCCGCCATCGCCCTCCGATTGCCAGACTCCACGAAGTCCAGCTGGGTCATCGACACGCCGGGCGTGCGGTCGTTCGGGCTCAGCCACATCAGCCGAGAGCGAATCATCGCCGCCTTCGATGACCTCCGGGCCATCGCGGAGAACTGTCCGCGCGGCTGCCGGCACGACGACGCAGCTCCTGAGTGCGCGCTGGACGCTGCCGTGGCAAGTGGTCAGCTCGCACCCAGCCGGCTTGAGTCTTTCCGCCGGATGCTCGGCTCCGGCCAGTAGCGTAGGCACATGCCCGTCCCCGACGCCGCGCGAACAGGGCCCGACGATGCGCTCCTGCGAGGTCTGACCGACGACCTTCGGCTGGCCCACCTGCTCGCCGATGACGCCGACTCGATCACTACGAGCCGCTTCAAATCGCTCGACCTGCATGTCACCTCCAAACCGGACCTCACTCCCGTCTCCGATGCCGACACTGCGGCCGAACGGGCCATCCGCCGTACCCTCAGCCGGGCCCGGCCACGCGACGCGGTGCATGGTGAGGAGATGGGCGATACTGGATGGGGCCCGCGCCGCTGGGTCATCGACCCGATCGACGGCACCAAGAACTTCGTACGCGGCGTGCCGGTATGGGGCACGCTGATTGCCTTGATGATCAATGATCAGCCGGCGGTCGGTGTCGTCAGCGCGCCGGCGCTCGGCCGGCGCTGGTGGGCGAGCCTGGGTGGTGGTGCGTACGCGGGCAAATCGCTGATGTCGGCGACTCCGATTCATGTCTCGGATGTGGCGAGCATCGAGGATGCGTCACTGAGCTATGCCTCTATCTCTGCCTGGGTCGAATCGCACCAAGGCCAGCAGTTCGTCGATCTGCTGCGACGGTGCTGGCGGACGCGTGCCTACGGGGACTTCTGGTCCTACATGTTGCTCGCCGAGGGCGGTGTCGACATCGCCTGCGAGCCGGAGCTCCAGCTGCATGACATGGCGGCATGTTCGATCATCGTCACCGAGGCCGGCGGGAAGTTCACTGATCTTGATGGTCATCCCGGGCCGCTAGGAACTGGCGGGTACGCCACCAACGGCCGGTTGCATGAAGCTGTTTTGTCGCAGCTGGCGCTGCAAGACGACGATGGCTTCGACGATCATGATGATGATCATGACCAACAGTGATCCATCCCCAGCCTGACCCGACAACCGGGGCCGCCGGCGGCCGCATCGTCGGCATCTTGCTCGCAGCCGGGGCCGGGCGCCGCGCCGGCGGCCCGAAGGCGCTGCGGCTCGACACTGATGGCAAGTCATGGCTGCTGCGCTCGATCGCGGTGTTGCGCGACGGCGGCTGTAATCCCGTGATTGTCGTCCTTGGCTGCCAGGCGGATCGCGCCCGAGAGGTCATCGCGAGTTCAACCTTCAATGGGGATCCTGTCATCACCGTGGTCGATGCTCCGGACTGGGAGCAGGGCATGGGCGCCTCGCTCCGCACCGGCCTGCTCGCCGCCCAGTCGGCGTCATGGCGAGCGGCGCTGGTGCACCTCGTCGACCTGCCGGATGTCAGAGCTGAGGTGGTACGGCGCTTGATCAGACAAGCACCGCCTGGTAGTGCGACGCTGGCCCGCGCCACGTACGGCGCTCGACCCGGTCACCCCGTTCTGATCGGTCGCGACCATCTGCAATCGATCATGGCCGGCCTATCCGGAGACAGTGGGGCCAGGGATTATCTCGTCCGGCACGGCGCTCATAGTGTGGAATGTGGTGATCTGGCGACCGGCCAGGACCGCGACACGTAGCAGCAGTGACGAAAGGCGGGAGCGAAGCGAGTGGTGTTGACCTCCACCACCCTCAGTCCGGCAGCGATCGGCGATGCGCTGCGGAGCACTGGATACCTTCCCAGCGAGGGGTTGTCGACCGTCGTCTACCTCGCGACGGCGATGAGCCGGCCGCTCTTGCTGGAGGGCGAACCTGGCACTGGCAAGACCTCCCTCGCCGAAGCGTGGGCGACCGTCACCGGAGCCGAACTGATCCGTCTCCAGTGCTATGAGGGCATCGAGGCAAGCCAGGCGCTGTACGACTGGGACTTCGCCCGGCAGATTCTGCACATCCGGGCCGTCGAGGCGGCAGCCGGAGATGATCTTGATGCCAGGGCGTTAGAGGAATCGCTGTTCGACGAGCGGTTCTTGCTCGAGCGTCCGATCCTGAAGGCCTTGCGGTCGCCGAACGCCGTATTGCTGATCGATGAGATCGACCGCGCCGACGATGAGTTCGAGGCGTTTCTGCTCGAGGTGCTGTCCACCTTCGCCGTCACGATTCCTGAGTATGGGGAGGTACGAGCGGCAATCCCGCCGATGGTGGTGCTCACCTCCAACCGAACCCGCGAACTGCACGACGCCCTCAAGCGGCGCTGTCTCTACCACTGGATCGACCATCCACAACTCGCGCGCGAGATCGAGATCATCCGGACCCGATTGCCCGATGTCAGTGCCGAGCTGGCGGCCCAGGTGGCCTCCGCCGTACAGCGGATTCGAGCTCGTGAGGACATTCTGAAGCCGCCTGGCGTTGCCGAAAGTCTGGACTGGGCGCGTGCTCTGGAGCACCTGGGGCATGAACAGTTAGACGTCGCCTCAGCCGCAGCGACCCTGGGTGCAGTTCTGAAGTATCAAGAGGACGCCGAGCGCGTCCGACGCGCGCTGGATGTGATCCTTGCGCGTTAACCAGCTATGACTGCCTCAAAAGGTCCGGCGCCTGAGGAGCTGCTCGTCGGCTTTGCCAATTCACTCCGAGCGGCAGGGATGGCCGTAACCCCAGACAGAACCAGCGCGTTTGTCGAGGCAGTTGCACTGACCGGCTTCGATGATCGAGCAGCGACGTACTGGTCCGGCCGCGCCACCCTCTGCTCCTCGCTCGACGACAGCGAGCTTTACGACCGGGCCTTCACCGCCTGGTTCGCCGCCACATCTCTGGAGTCCAAGCCTGTCAGCAAGGCTCCGGCGCCTCGACAGCCCCAAGCCTCCTTGAGCGCTGAGTCGGGGCCCGGCGACCAAGTCCCCGATCTGTTCCTCCCAGCGCGCGCGAGTACAGCGGAGGTGCTGCGGCACCGCGATGTTGGAAGCCTTACCGAGCAGGAGCGTCGCCAGCTGGCGATGCTCTTGGACAGTCTGGATGTGGTACCACCGTTGCGGCGCGCACTCCGACAATGGCCTCACCATCGTGGCTCAGTCGACCTGCGGCGTACGTTGCGCGCCCAGTTGCGTTCGGCTGGCGAGCTGACTCGGCTTCGGCGCCGACGGCCCGGGGTACGACACCGACGGGTCGTGCTGTTGATCGACGTCTCCGGCTCGATGCAGCCCTACGCGGACTCCCTACTGCGCCTGGCGCACCGGATTGTTCGTGCGATGCCTCATCAGGTCGAGGTCTTTACCATCGGCACCCGGCTCACCAGGATTAGCACGGCGCTCCGCGTGCGACAGGCCGACGAGGCACTGGCGGCGGTTGGGCGGCTAGTGCCTGACTGGTCCGGCGGCACCCGGCTGGGCGAGGTGATCGGCGCGTTCGTCAACCGCTGGGGACGGCGTGGTCTGGCGCGTGGCGCGATCGTGGTGGTTGCCAGTAACGGCTGGGAACGCGGCGATGCGCAACTGCTCGCTGAGGAGATGCGCCAGCTCCGGCTGCTCGCATACGCGGTGATCTGGATGAACCCGCATCATGGAAAGGCGGGGTACGCTCCGATCCAGACCGGTATCCAGGCCTGTCTGCCTCACCTTGATCGGATGGTCGCGGGACATTCACTGGCCACATTTGCTGAACTTCTGGAGGTT
>DATLQC010000020.1:0-5134 GCA_035535395.1 Propionibacteriaceae bacterium
TTCTCCAATGCAGTGTTCAAGCCCTTGACGTACGTCGCATGGTGCTTGTCGTGGTGCAGTTCCATGATCTCGCCGGAGATGTGGGGCTCCAATGCGGCATAGTCGTAGGGCAGAGGGGGCAGTTCGTAGGCAGCCATTTCCAATCCTCTCGGCTGGGGATGCGGATCAGGAGTCAAACTGACGCTCATGCTACGACCATCGGCTGCCGGGCTGGCGGGGACCCTCGGCTGTGATTGTGGAAATACTCCGGTACTTCGGTGCTGTGTTTGACTGGGCGTTGTGAGGTACGCGCCAGTACATTTGTTTGAGCCGCGAGCTGCGGCGTGACTGCTGCGCTCTCTCTGGTCGGGCTCTGCAAGTCGTTTGGACTGAAGCGAGCAGTTGATCATCTCAATCTTGAGGTGCGGCGCGGCTGCATGTTCGGCCTGGTCGGGCCCAACGGCGCCGGCAAAACCACGACCCTGTCCATGGCCACTGGGCTGCTGCGGCCCGACGCCGGCGCAGCTCGGGTTCTTGATCAGGACGTTTGGGCTGATCCGGCCGCGGCCAAGGCAATCATGGGAGTGCTGCCCGACGGGCTCCGGCTGTTCGATCGGTTGAGTGGTGCAGAGTTGCTGCGTTACGTGGGACTGCTGCGCAGGGTGCCTCCGGCCCAGATTGCCAGCCGTTCTGCCGAGCTGCTCGATTCGCTTGCACTCAGCAATGATCGAGACACGCTGGTCGTGGAGTACTCGGCCGGTATGACCAAGAAGATCGGGCTCGCCTGCGCGCTGATCCATGCGCCGCGCCTGTTGATCTTGGACGAGCCTTTCGAGGCCGTCGACCCGGTCTCCGGCGAGGTCATTCGCTCGATCTTGCGCAACTACGCGCGTGCGGGCGGCACTGTGGTCATGTCGAGCCACGTCATGGAGCTGGTCGAGAGCTTGTGTGATGAGCTGGCGGTCGTGGCACAGGGCAGAGTGCTGGCGACTGGCACCCTCGATGAGGTACGCGCTGGCTCTAGCCTGCAGCAACGGTTCTTGGATCTGGTGGGCTTTACGGCGGCGGCAGAGGAGTCATTGGCGTGGTTACGCTCCTCGTCAGGCTCAAGCTGACGCTGCTCAAAAACAGCCTGAAACGCAGCGTCTGGCGGACCGTCGGGCTGATCATTGCCATGGTTTATGCCCTGGGTGTCGTGATCATGGTGCTGGCTGCGCTGGTAGGCCTGCGATATGCCGCACCGGCACTGACGGCAGACGTCACAGTGATCGGGTACGCGGCACTGACACTGGGCTGGTTGTTGATGTCGATGTTGGTCTTTGGCGTCGATGAGACGATCGATCCAGCCAAGTTCGCTCTGCTTCCGGTACGTGCCCGAGAGTTGTTGCCGGGATTGCTGATCGCCGGGCTGATCAGTGCGCCTGGTATAGCGACGGTTCTCGTTGGCGCCGGTCTGGTGATCACCTGGGCTCGTACCGTGCCACTGACAGTGGCAGCGCTGATCGCGGCCGTCCTTGGAGTGGTGACCTGTTTCTTGCTCTCGCGGGCGGCGACTGCCGCCTTCGCATCTTTCCTCGCCTCACGGCGGTTTCGTGATCTTGCCTTTGTCGGAGTCGCCCTCCTCGGCGTCGCAATGGCCATTGCCGGAAACTTGGTCAGCGCCATCGTGAGGACCGACCTCAACGAGCTGCGGCGCAGCCTTGCCGATCTTGCGACGGTCGCCGGCTGGTCTGCTTTCGGCTGGGCCTGGGCTATTCCGGCCGACGTTTCACGGGGTGCTTGGGCAGTCGCGGGAATTCACCTGATACTCGCCGCTGCGTTCGTCGGGCTGCTCTGGATGGCTTGGGGCCACTTCCTCGCGGCTGGGCTCGTCTCGCCGATCGAAGGCCGCGGAACCGCTAGCAAGGTGCGTGACTCAACCGCTGTGGAGCGGCTCTACCCAGCGACACCGGCTGGTGCCGTAGCAACTCGAACCCTGCGTTACTGGCGACGAGATCCGCGCTATCTGGCAGGAATTGCTGGGTTCCTGATCGGGCCGATCGTGCTGATCGTCACTCAGGTGATCAATCCAGAGGGCACGGCTGCGGTTGCTGCTTTCGCCCCGAGCCTCCTCGGGCTGCTGGTGGGATTCAGCCTTGCGCAGGACTTGTCGTACGACGGAACCGCGCTCTGGCTTCATATCTCCGCTGGAATCACTGGTGCCGATGATCGTGCCGGACGGGTCATGTCGACGATCACGATCTATCTGCCGCTGACGGTAATCTTGCTCGTGGTCGCCATGATCACCACCGGCGCGTGGCATCTGCTCGTGCCGGCCGTCGGCCTCGCGCTCGCCCTGATGCTCACCGGTCTTGGCGTGGGATCCCTGGTCGGGACGCTCTGGCAATGGCCGGCGCCGCCGCCCGGAGCAAACCCCTTCACACGTGGCAACGCCGGCGGTCTGCCATCGCTGCTCTCCTTCACACTGACCATGTTCGGCACCTTGATCTTGGCCTTGCCCACGATTGCCTTGGTGATCTGGTCCTTCTTTACGCCCTGGGTGGCGTACCTGACTCTGCCGGTCGGTCTCGTCTGCGGGTTCGGAGTGCTTCGGCTCGGCATTGCACAGGGCGGCCGGATCCTCGACCGGCGCTGGCCAGAGGCCATGCTTGCGGTCTCTGAGAAGGCCGCCTGAACGCCCCCACTTCCTCGCTGACCACCCTCCTTGAGGCCCTTCTCGCTGACGCCCCACGTTATTGCGCCACGCCCCACAAATATCTGGGGCGACGAGTGAGAAGGTGAGGCGTCAGCGAGTCAGGCGGCTCGAAGGGCCCTCTCGAAAGCTCGCTGAAGCCGCCGACGCAACTCCTCAGGGTGGTACAGGTCTTCCCAGATCCAGCGGACGATCTGCCAAGCTGACGCCCCACTTATTTGTGGGGGCGTGGTGCTAGAAGGTGGGGCGTCAGCGAGATTGCGCGGTGGGATGTACCACCAGCACGCGGAATCCCTTGGAGGAGGCCGCCCGATCACAGGCATAGCCCTGCTCGATCAGCCATTGCTGCAAGGTGTCTGAGCCAAGGTTCTTGCCAACCACCAGGCGGGCCACGCCATCTGGTGCGAGACGGGCCAGCCAGCTAAGCAGCAGCTCGTGCAAGCTTTGCTTGCCGATTCGGATTGGAGGGTTAGACCAGATCTCGTCGTAGCGGACGTCAGGCTCGACCTGCTCCGGCCGCAGTACCCGTACTCGGTCGGTCACCCCCAACGCCTCAGCATTTTCCCGGCACAACGCCAGCGCGCGCTCGTTGACGTCCACCGCATCGACGAAGGCTCCCGGACAGTGCACAGCAATCGCCAGCGCAATCGGGCCGTAGCCGCAACCGAGGTCCAGGATTCGCGGGCTGCCTTGCGGTATTGGCGAGGCGCGCAGCAGCACAGCCGTACCGCGATCCAAGCCATCAGCAGCGAACACTCCGCTCGCCGTGATCAAGGTCAGTTCTCGCCCCCAGATCTGCGCCTTGATGGTACGCCGAGCCTCGGTACCGCTGGGCTGCTCGCTGAAGTACTGCGAGGATCGCCCCGTCATGATCGGCTGAGATCCCGGAGTGCCCGCGCCTCATAGGCACGTGCGGCCAATTCATGATCAGCCGGGTAGCCGACCTCCTCTAGAGTCAGCCCGGCTGCCGGCATCACCATGATCGTGGAGTCGCGTATGCCACCCTGTGTTGCCGCAGCGAGCCATTCATGATCACGCCGACCAGTGGCAACCGCAACTAGCGCCCCAACGAGCGAGCGGACCATTGAGTGGCAGAACGCGTCCGCACGTACTGTGCACTCGATGACACCCGCCATCGGACCGGTTGCCACACGTCTACCAGCCAGCTCCAGCAGGGTACGGATTGTGCTGGCCCCCTCCCGGCGCCGACAGAAAGCCCCGAAGTCCTTCAGACCGAGCAGCGTCGCCGCCTCTTCATTGAACCGGGCAAGATCAACTTCAGTAGACAGCTGGGCGATCTGATAGCGATGCAACGGATCCGGCGCCACGCCCGCATCGCTGAGCCGATAGACGTAGCGGCGCCAGATCGCTCCGAAGCGGGCATCAAATCCAGGTGGCGCCACTGAGATCCTTCGCACCACACAATCCCCGCCAAGCACACTGCTGAGCCGCCGGGCAAGATCATCCCCGCCGTCTGTGATCGCTGTCGGATCCAGGTCAAGGTGCGCGACCTGTCCTCGCGCATGGACTCCGGCATCAGTACGCCCGGCGCAGACCATTCTCGGCGACTCCTCCAGCCGCAGCACCCGGGCGATCCAGGTTTCCAGTTCGCCCTGCACCGTACGCCGCCCGAGCTGTGCGGCCCATCCGGAGAAGTTTGTGCCGTCGTAGGCGATGTCGAACCGCCAGCGGATCTTGGACGGTTCGGTCGACTCAGCCGACACAGCGATAGGCCATGTCGAAGATCTGACGTCCCGCGTCGAGGCCGCGCTGCTCGAACTGAGTGACCGGCCTGGCCTCCCAACGCGGTGCCCAGCCGCTCGGATGCTCGTTGGCAAAGCAGGGGACGTTGTCCAGGACGTCACGCATCCAGCTCGCATAGTCCGCGGAGTCTGTCGCAATACGCCACAGCGCGCCAACCTTCATCCGAGACGCTGCCAGTGCCGCGAAGGCAGGCGTCAAGAGCCGACGCTTGTGATGGCGCGGCTTCGGCCAGGGATCTGGAAAAAACATCCAGATGGCGTCGACAGATCGAGGCGGGAGCAGCCGCTCGAGGCCAGCGACGGCATCTGCCTCGACAATCCGGACATTGTCCAGGCCCTCGCGTACGAGGTTGCCGAGCATTCGTGCGATTGCGGGCCGGTAAACCTCGAAGGCCAGCACGTTGGAATGCGGCCGCGCATCCGCCATAGGGATTAGCGACTCGCCAGTTCCCGGCCCAATCTCCACGATCAGCTCCGCATCCCGGCCAAATGCCGCGACAAGATCCACGGCAGCGGCCGGATGGATAGATGTGGAGGTCTGCAATCGAGGCACCTCGAGCACGAAGCGGTCGCGGTAGAGCTCCCAGGAGCGACGTTGGTTAGCGCGCATTCGGTTACTGCGTCGCACGAACGAGACGACCTCCCGCCGTACGCGGTGGTCCTCGAACTCGACAGCCGACCCAGTCATGATCTTGGCCAA
>DATLQC010000021.1:0-8082 GCA_035535395.1 Propionibacteriaceae bacterium
GGTCATCGGGTCGTCGCCGCTGACCCAATGGCTGGGGTCCTTCTGCAGCGCAGGATCTTGGTCGCCTCTGCCCGAGGCTCCAATGGTGCCGACTTCCTCGTTGGCTGCCTCATTGGCTTCCGATGCAAATTCGCTCATGCCACAAACCGTAGTCAGGCCCACCGACAACGCTGACCAGCCCTCGACCTGAGCAGGCGCAGGGGCGTCAGCGCGAGTCAACTTTGGTAGAGACCACGCTTTGCGATGTATTGCACGATGCCGTCGGGCACCAGGTACCAGATCGGCTGATGATCTTGGACGCGCAGCCGGCAGGCCGTCGAGGAGATTGCCAGCGCCGGCACTTCCATCAGGGTGACTTTGTCCTGCGGCAGTTGCGCGATCACCGGCGACTCAAGATCAACTCCAGGACGCGTACAGCCCACGAAGTGGGCAAGATCAAAGATCGAATCCACGTCACGCCAGGTGAGAATCTGGGCCAATGCGTCGGCCCCAGTGATGAAGTACATATCGACGTCTTCGCCTCGCTCAGCGCGTAGATCGCGCAGCGTATCGGCGGTGTAGGTCAGCCCTGGCCGGTCAATGTCGACGCGGCTGACGGTGAACCTCGGATTGGACGCCGTAGCGATGACCGTCATCAAGTATCGGTCCTCGGCAGCTGACACCAGGCGATGGGTCTTCTGCCATGGTTGGCCGGTAGGAACGAAGACGACCTCATCGAGCTGGAAGCGAGCAGCGACCTCGCTCGCCGCGACTAGGTGGCCATGGTGGATGGGGTCAAACGTGCCACCCATGACACCGAGCCGGTGTCGCTTATGCGGGTCGGAGCTGCGCTGTCGGGCCAGGCCCGTGGCTCGAGGTGGCAGGGTCACAAGTTATTCGACGCTCCCGCCGGGCCCTTAGCTGTGCGGGCGGCCCTTGCCGATCGACCAGGTGATCAGCAGCAAGATGAGAAGCAGGCCGAACGCGAGGACTCCGAAGGCCCAGGCAGGAATGGGAAGTTCGCGGGTCGCTTCGGTCTGGAGAAGCGTCAGTGCCAGGGTCATACCCGCAGCGTAGCGGCTCAGAGCATCCGATGGGTGGCCGAACCTGGTGGCGAGGCCTTACGGACCCTTACCGCCTTACTCGCGGATTTGACCTGATCCGGTGATCACGTACTTTGTCGATGTCATCTCTGGCAGGCCCATCGGGCCACGGGCATGCAGCTTCTGCGTCGAGATTCCGATCTCGGCTCCGAACCCGAATTCACCTCCATCGACGAACCGGCTGGAGGCATTGACGAGTACCGCAGCCGCATCGATCTCCGTCGCAAATCGAGTCGCCGAGGTCTGCGAATCGGTGATGATCGTCTCCGAATGCCCGGTGCTGTAGCGGCGGATGTGCTGCAGCGCCGCGTCCAGAGAATCCACGATCGCCATGGCGATGTCCAACGACAGGTACTCCTCGGCGAAGTCACGATCCTCTGCCGGGATGACGTCTCCGTACGCCGCGACACTCCGATCGCCGTGCACCGTGACCCCATGCGCAGCGAGCGCCTCGAGGGCTTTCGGCACGAAAGAATCGGCAATGTCGGCATGTACCAGAAGTGTCTCTGCTGCATTGCAGACCGAGGGCCGTTGCGTCTTGGCGTTGATCACGATGTCGAGCGCCATCTGTTGATCGGCTGCTGCGTCGACGAAGACATGACAGTTGCCTACGCCGGTTTCGATCACCGGGACCTGGCTGTTGCGCACCACATTGTCGATCAAGCCGGCGCCACCCCGAGGAATCAACACATCGATCAGCCCACGTGCAGCCATCAGCTCGTTGGTGATCTCACGCGGACCAGACACCAGCTGGATGGCGTCGGCGGGCAGTCCAACATCGATCAGGCCGGCTTGCAGAGCCTCGACTATTGCAGCATTCGAGTCGGCCGCTGAGGAGGAGCCGCGCAGCAGGGCGGCGTTGCCGGATTTTAGGCAGATGCCGCCAGCATCGGCGGTGACATTGGGTCGTGCTTCATAGATGATGCCGACCACACCGAAGGGCACTCGAACCTGGCGAACCTGTACGCCATTCGCGTTGGTCCAGCCGCGTACCACGTCGCCCACCGGATCGGGCAACGCAGCCAGCTCACGCAGGCCCTCGACCATACCCGCGATCCGATCAGGCGTAAGCCGGAGCCGATCGATCAAGGCCCCGCTGGTGCCATTGGCTTCCGCGCTGGCGACATCGCGCTGATTGGCTTCCAAGATCGCGGTCTCGGCCTTGGCCAGCGAATCGGCCATGGCAAGCAGAGCCGCATCCTTGGTAGCCCGTGTGGCACTGCTCAGCGCGAGGGCGGCGGTTCGTGCTCTCCCAGCTTGTTCCTGAACGGTCACCGGACAAATCTAACCCGCCCGCTTACGAGGCGAGCGACGCACGCGGTCGGGCGAAGTCGGGTGCGTGCTCCGGTAGCAGGCCAATGCCCAGAAAGTAGCCGGGAATGGTTTGGAGTAAAGGAAAGCGCTGCATCAACCGGAGGGGAGCAGGAGCCGTAGTTGGACGCGGTCCAGCCTCATCATCGGCAATGGTCGTCACTATGACCAGTCGATGCGCCAGCCGCTGAAAGCCCTGAATGAGGACGGTTGGCAGCCAACGCCGACGCTGCACTGCCCGCAACCTGGCGGTGACTACTCGCCCGATACGCAGCGACTTCGCAAGGATCCGGCCCGCGGCCACCGCGTCCTGTACGGCCAGATTGATCCCTACGCCACCGACAGGTGACATTGCATGAGCAGCGTCGCCGATGCATAGAACTCCGTCGCGATACCAGCGCGGCAGCCGGCTGAGCACCACATTGAGCAACCTGATGTCGTCAAAGGATTGGAGTAGCTCGACTCGATCTCCAAGCCATGGCACGACGTCCCGCAACCGCTCCCGCAAAGCGGCGATGCCATGATCACGAAGGGTCGCAATCGAGCCCTTCCTGATCACCAGGCCGATCTGGTAATAGTCGCCACGATCGATCATGATCAACAGGTTAGATCGGGAGATGCGGCCCCTGACCCCTTCCGGATCAGTCTCCAGCCGCGGCAGTCGGAACCACAGCACATCCATCGGAACACCGAAAGTACGCAACCGCAGCCCGGCCCGCTCAGCTACCACTGATGATCGCCCGTCACACCCCACGACAAGGTCAGCTTCTAGTCGATGATCACGGCCAGCTTGACGGTAGATCACCCCGGTGACCCGGTCGCCGTCCTGCAGCAGGTCCGTGAGCTCCGCCTGCATGATCAGCTGGTAGTCAGGCTCCTGGCGACTGGCGTCGGCGATCACATTGAGGAAGTCCCACTGCGGTACCAGAGCAATGTGCTGATGACGGCCCGGCAGCCTGCTCAGGTCGGCGACGCCGTAGGTGCCGGAATCGAGCTGGACACTGAGTTTCTCGATCCAGCGAGGCGGGAGCGCCGCGAATTGCTCTCCCAGCCCCAGCTCGTCCAGCAGGGTGAGAGTCGAGGAGTGCACCGTGTCGCCGCGAAAGTCACGGAGAAAGTCCGCATGCTTTTCCAAGACGGTCGTTCGTACGCCCGCCCGGGCCAGGATGAGCCCGAGTACCAAGCCGGCCGGACCGGCACCGACAACACAGCAGCCTGTCTTTATCTCGGAAGTCGCCATGTGATGAATTATCCGCGGCGCGGATCTAGACCAGCGCAGGTGGCAGTGCGCCTTCGTTCTCCAGCAGCCAGCGCTTGGTTTCCAGCTGCCGGCCCGGCTCACCGCCGGAATACCCACCGAGTCCATCGCTGGCAACCACGCGATGACAGGGAATGATGATCGGCACTGGATTGGCCGCCATAATCTCCCCGATTGCCCGCGCCGGTACTCCGGTGCCGCTTAGCTGGGCGAGTTCACCGTAGGTGATCGTCTTTCCGTAGCCGACGCTCCGCAGCGCCTGAAGGACCGCATGAGGTACCGGTTCCATCGGAGGGAGGTCAAGCGGCAAGGTGAACTCTCGCCGCTGCCCGGCGAAGTATTCCCGCAGCTGGCCAAGTGCCATTTGCACCATTTCGTCCGGTTCGATTGATGCACCCTGCGGACGCAGCCGCCAGCCCACCTCACGTACGCCGGCCGGCCCGGCGAGCACGCCAATCACACCCACTTGGCTATCGAATTGATCAAAGAAGAGCGTTGTCATGATCTGACCATCGTGCCTCACGGTGCTGACAATTTCTTTGGAGCTGCTCGAGCAATCGCGCGTGGAATCCGCCCACTTCGTTGTCACTCGCAGAGGAAAGAACGCCTCCGCTCACTCCTCCTCAGCACGGCGGCGCGCGATTTCCCGACGCTCGCAGCTAGTCAGGCCGGGCTATCGGCGTTCTCAATCACAACGAGGGCGTCGCGATGCACCACCGTACGGTCATAACCGGCACCCAACTCGGCAGCCAGCTCGCGAGTACTGCGACCGAGCAGAGCCGGCAGTTCATCGGAGTCGTAGTTCACCAGCCCGCGGGCCACAACCAACCCGTCCGGCCCCACCAGCTCCACCGGCTCGCCGGAGGAGAACTGACCGTATACGGCGGTAATGCCAGCCGGCAGCAGCGATGCGTTCCGCTGGGTCAGCGCCCGGACCGCCCCGGCGTCAAGAACCAAGGTGCCGCGGGTGTCGCTCGCGTGCCGGAGCCACAGCAAGCGCGTCGGACGCCGGCGCCCGGTCTGATGGAAGAGCGTGCCAACTTCCTCACCCGCCAGTGCTGCGTCAGCCTGTTCGGCGGTAGTCAGTACGGCCGGAATCCCAGCCGAGGTGGCAATCCGAGCCGCATCGATCTTGGTGACCATCCCCCCGGTGCCGACTGCGGTGCCGCGCGACGCGATGTCGATTCCTGCCAGATCAGCCTCGTTCCACACGTCGCTGATCTTGCGCGCCTCCGGATTGACAGGATTGGTCGTATAGAGCGCCGCAACATCACTGAGCAGCACAAGCGCATTGGCGTGCACTAAATGGGCCACCAACGCAGCCAGCCGATCATTGTCGCCGAACCTGATCTCATGCGTGGCGACAGTGTCGTTCTCATTGACGATCGGAACAACACCCAAGTCCAGCAGGCGCCCGAA
Organism: Propionibacteriaceae bacterium; assembly: GCA_035535395.1. Lineage (GTDB taxonomy): Bacteria > Actinomycetota > Actinomycetes > Propionibacteriales > Propionibacteriaceae > Microlunatus. The sequence continues at coordinate 5,071 of DATLQC010000021.1, forward strand.
CGTACGGTACGCGTTGCGGTAGTGGGAATGGCGCGTCACGTCGTCAACTGTCAGCAACACCTGCCCGACCCCGAGGCCGTAGCCGTTGAACAGTCGCGTGTAGTGCCCCATCAGCAGTCCCTGACCGACCGAGGCAGCCGCCTGCTGAGTCGCAAGATCGCGCGGCCGCGCCTTGAGTCCAAGCGGAGCGAGACCGGAAGCGATCGCTCCCGACGAGACCAGGACGATCTCGCGTCCAGCCAGCCTGGCGCGTGCTAGTACGCCGACCAGTTGCTCGATCCGTTGCGGGTCAATGCCGCCTTCGGCAGTGGTCAATGAGGATGAACCAACCTTGACCACGACTCGCCGGGCAGTCGCCAGTTCTTCACGCATCGTGCTGACCTGCGCCGGGCTCAACCTGCCCTGAGCTTGTCGAAGAGCCATAGTTCGGCGCTTCGACAGGTTCTTCGGATGCCTCATCGGCGGCGTGATAGGCCCGATCTTTCTCCCGCCGCCGCTGCGCAGCGGGTCGTTCCTCGAGCAACCGCTGGTCCTCGCCTCGAGCGCTGAGAATCTCCGCTCCGATGTCGACCTGCGGAGCGAAGTCGAAGATCACCGCGTTGGCGCCTCCGATGGCAACACCATCCCCCGGCTGCGCGCCGAGTTCGAGCAGCCGATCTTCGATCCCGATCCGATTCAGCCGGTCGGCCAGGTAACCAACCGCCTCTGCGTTGGAGAAGTCGGTCTGCCGCACCCACCGTTCCGGCTTGGCACCGCGTACCTGCCACAGCTCACCCTCCCACTCCACGGTGAACTCCGCCTGCTCAGCAATCGGCTTCGGCCGGATGATGATGGGCGCCGGTGGCGGCGGCGGTTCGGCGGCCCGCCGAGCCGTGATCAGCCGCGCCATGGCGTAGATCAACTCGTGCAGCCCTAGGCCGCTTCTGGTCGAGATCGGGAAGACCTGCAGTCCGCGATCTCGCAACTCACCCATTGCGAACTCGGCGACTTGCTGGGCGTCCGGGATATCGATTTTGTTCAGCGCGACCAGCCGCGGCCGATCTTCCAGCCCGCCGTGCGCCTTCAGTTCAGCCTCAATGACGTCAAGATCGGTTATCGGGTCACGTCCCGGCTCGTAGGTGGCGCAGTCGATCACGTGCACGATCGCGGTGCAACGTTCGATATGGCGCAGGAAGTCGAAGCCGAGGCCACGTCCTTCGCTGGCACCCGCGATGAGCCCAGGCACGTCGGCAACGGTGAAGCTGACATCACCTGCGACCACGACTCCCAGGTTGGGCACCAAGGTCGTAAAGGGATAGTCGGCGATCTTGGGCCGAGCCCGCGAAATGGCAGCCACCAGGGAGGATTTGCCGGCACTCGGGAAGCCCACCAACCCGATATCGGCGACAACCTTCAGCTCCAAGGTGATGATCCGGCTCTCGCCCTCCTCGCCCAGCAATGCGAAACCCGGCGCCTTCCGCGCAGGTGAGGCCAGCGCGGCGTTTCCAAGCCCGCCGCGGCCACCCTGGGCAACCACGATTTCAGCCCCTTCACCGGTCAAGTCTGCGATTTGTTCACCGATCTCGGCATCGATCACCACAGTGCCGTTGGGCACAAGGAGGACGACGTCCTCACTACGTGCGCCGTTTTGATGATCACCTCGACCCGGCTGGCCATTGCTTGCCCGCCAATGAGCCTGCCGGTGGTAGGCAACCAGCGTCGTCAGACCATGATCAACACGAAGTATTACCGAACCCCCGTCGCCACCGTTGCCCCCATCCGGACCACCGAGGGGCTTGAACTTCTCGCGATGAATGGAGGCGCAGCCGTTGCCGCCGTGGCCGCCGTAGACGTGCAGCGTGACCTGATCCACGAAGCTGGGGATCGCCATCTGGAAGCCTCCTCTCGCTGCTCAGAAATGCGCAAAGGGCGGCCCAGACGAGTGGGCCACCCTTCCGGCGCTTGTGGTGCTTGCTCTACTTCGCCGAGGTGGCCTCGGCTGGCTCAGAAAAATTGGACGCAGAATCTGATGCAGTAGGCGTCACATTGACGACCCGGCGGCCCCGCCGAGTCCCAAACTCAACATGCCCTGCCACCAGAGCGAACAATGTGTCGTCGCTGCCGCGGCCCACGCCATCGCCCGGGTGGAAGTGGGTGCCGCGCTGCCTGACGATGATTTCGCCAGCATTGACCAGCTGGCCGCCAAACCGCTTGACTCCGAGCCGCTGAGCGTTGGAGTCCCGACCGTTACGCGTCGAAGACGCGCCCTTCTTGTGTGCCATATCGTCGCCTCAGCCCTTGATGTCAGTGACCTTGATCGTGGTGTACCGCTGACGGTGACCCTGACGCTTGCGGGAACCGGTCTTGTTCTTGAACTTCAGGATGCGGATCTTCGGACCCTTGCTTTCACCAAGCACTTCGGCGGTCACCGATGCCGAACCGAGGGCGGTTGCATCTGAGGTGACAGCGTCGCCATCGACCAGCAACAGCGGGGTCAGGGTGAGGCTGGAGCCGACCGCACCCTCGAGGCGGTCAACCTCGAGGACATCGCCGACGGCAACCTTGTGCTGGCGGCCGCCACTCCGCACGATCGCGTACACGCCTGACCTGCTCTCTCTCGATGTCTGATTGGCTGGTGTGCAACACAAGGACTTGAGGGCACACGCAAGCGCGCGCCGAAGCGTGCGCACCGAGGGTCAAGGGTACGCGGCCGCTCCCGAGAGGGTCAAACCACCGCAGGTCATAGTTTCTTCGAGCGCGGGCTTGACGCCGTACGTCAGGTATCGATTGACGATGTCTGGTCAGCTCTTCGCTTCAACCTGCTCGGCTAGCGCCAGGCGAGCGCCCTCAGCGCTGATCCACAAGTCGGTCGCCACAGCGACGCAACTGATTCCCAGTTCCCGGAAACGATCAGCAATTTCAGGCGTACCAGCAAAGCCGCCCACGGTGCGCCCGTACGCGGCCGCGGCCTGCAAGATCCGTGCCAGTGGGCTTCCGTCCGAGTCGTCATCCAACAGCACTGGAACAGTCGTG
>DATLQC010000022.1:0-14713 GCA_035535395.1 Propionibacteriaceae bacterium
CCTGGCCCATCCGGAGCTGAATCTGCTTGTCGAACAGCGACATCATCGGCATCGGATCGGCCATGCCGCCATAGACCCCGACAACGAGACGGTGCCGCCACGGCGTACGGTCTCGATCGCGGTGTAGACAGCGGCAAGCCGATCAAGGCCCGCCTTCTTCATCAGCGGCTCGGTGATCGTATCGGGCAGATGAGCCGTCACGCGCTGGGCAAACGCGGCCGTCGGCGAGCCATGCGCCTCCATTCCTACGGCATCGATCACCGAATCTGGCCCCCGTCGGTCGGTCAGCCCGCGTACCACATCGGCAAGATCATCTTCATGCTCTCGAAGATCGATCACCTGGATGCCGCGGGCAATGGCTCGGGCCAGCCGCTCATCAACCAGATCCACGGCAATGATGGTGTCGATCCACTTCTGCTGGGCGATCCGACTCGCCATGTCACCGATTGGTCCGAGCCCCAAGATCAGCAGCGAGCCACCGTCCGGTACGCCGGCGTACTCCACGGCCTGCCAAGCCGTTGGCAGCACATCGGACAGGTAAATGAAGCGGTCGTCCGGCGGTCCCTCAGGCACCAGGATGTGGGTGAACTGGGCCTGCGGTACCCGCAGATACTCGGCCTGGGCCCCGGGCACCTGGCCGTACAGCTTGGAATAGCCGAATAGCGCAGCACCGCTGCTCTCACCGCGTACTTGGGTCGTCTCGCATTGGGTGTAAAGAGAACGTTCACACATCCAGCAGTGGCCGCAGGAGATCTGGAACGGGATCACGACACGATCACCGGGACGGAGTTCGGTGATGTCACGCCCGAGCTCGAGTACGATGCCAATCGCCTCATGACCCAGGACATCACCGGAACTCATGAAGGCGCCCATGGTCTCGTACAGATGCAGATCTGAGCCGCAGATGTTGGTGCTTGTCACCTTGATGATCGCGTCGTTGGACTCTTTGATGATCGGGTCTTCGACCTCGTCGACCGAGACGCTGCGGAACCCTTGCCAGGTAACGGCCTTCATTAAGGTCTCACGGCTTGCGCCAGTCACCACTGGTCAGATGGGAGCCGGCCTGCGGACCCATCTGGAGCATGCCGCCGTCGACTACCCACGACGCGCCGGTGACGTAACTAGCTTGAGGACTGGCGAGGAAGGCGATCACCGCGGCGATCTCGCGGGCATCGCCAGGCCGACCGAGTGGGATACCAAGCCGTTCTTCTTGGTGGGGATCTTGATCTTCTTGCCCGGTCATCGGGGTAGCGATTTCACCTGGAGCGACGGCGTTCGCGGTGATCTGATGCTGGCCCAGTTCCAAAGCGAAGGTCTTGACCAATCCGCCGATGCCATGCTTGGCCGCGTCGTACGGCCCCGATCCGACACGTGGCTGGTGCTCATGAACGCTGGTGACCGCAATCAGTCGCCCGCCGTTCCCGGCCTTGACCATGTGCTGCGCGGCCTGGCGCATGCAGATGAAGGTGCCGTCCAGATTGGTGGCGATGATCTTCCGCCACTCGTCGTAGGAGGTGTCCACCAGCAGTGTGGAACCTCCGGTGCCGGCGTTGTTGACGAAGACGTCGAGCCCACCAAGAGCATCAATCAGTAGGTCAATGGTGACGGCGCAGGAAGGCAGGTCGGTGTAGTCGAGCTGCTTGATCACGGCCTTGCGTCCCTTGGATCGCACCTCCTCGGCGGTTTCCTCTGCTCCCTTGGAATCGGAGTGCCAGGTGATGCCGACATCCATGCCGGCCTCGGCCAGGGCGACGGCGGTGGCCTTGCCGATACCAGAGTCGGAAGCTGTGACGATGGCGTAGCGGGGATCGAAGGTCATGCGTCTGGTATTCCCTGCCGTCCCTTACGCAAACCGTCTTCGCGCCTGTGGTGGGAAACGTACGCATCCCGAGCCAGCAGTAGCGCCAGATCAATTACGAAGCGGCGGCCAGCGTTTCCGGTGCGCCGATGATCATGCGCAGCTTGATCATCAGCCGCGACAGCAACCGCGAGACCTGCATCTGGCTCGTCCCGATCTCCTCGGCAATCTCAGATTGCGAGCGCTGTTCATAGAATCGCAGCACAATCAGGCGCTTTTCTTCGTCATCAAGCATCGCCAGAGCCTCGTCGATGATCAGCCGGGCTTCCGTACGGTCAATATCCTGATCTGTCTCACTGGAGCTGAAGCAAATCCCTCGTGACATTGCCGCATCGATCGAGGAGGCGCTGTACCCCTGACTGGCGAAGCGTGCCTGCCGCACTGCGCGGACCGGCTCCCCTAATTCCTCAGCGAGATCTCGGCTCCCCGGCAGGGCCCCCATCTGCTGAACCAGTGTTGGCCACTGCCGCCAGATGGTCGAGGCCAGCTCCTGAGTTGGGCGCGGCGGTCGGACTACCCAGCCATGATCACGAAAGTGCCGCTTGAGTACGCCGGTGATCGTCGGTACGGCAAAGCCGACGAACGATCCTTGATGAGGATCAAATCGCTGACTCGCTTCGACCAGCCCAGTGCATGCGACCTGGACTAAGTCCTCCTCATCCTCGCCCCGATGCGAGAAGCGCCGGGCGAGCGTCTCGGCCAACCACAGGTGGGAACAGACCACTTCATCAATGATCTGTTGACGCCTGGCGGAACCTGCGGTCTCGGCTTCAAGGAGGAGATTCTGGGTACGTTCGGCGAGGTCTTCCCGCGAGGTCTGCAAGCAAGGAGAATTCAGGGAGGTTTCGATAATTGCCATCAGCGCGATACCCTCCGTGTTGAACTACGGGCGTGGCGCGCTTCTCGGCCACGACACGATGTAAACACTCCTGACGCTTCCCAAGCAATGCCTTGTGCTATCCACAAAAACGAAGAAGTCGCTGAGAAAGTGCGTCACACGCACACACAAAGAGCATTGCTCAAGACTTGCGACTATCCATTGAACGCAGTCGCCATCCAGCAGCATAAATGATCATGAACGCGATTTGATTATGCCGGGCACAGCGAGCTCACATACGCTGCCGCTTTCAATTGCGGCAGATCCTTCCCGCCTCAGGCGTTGGCTTCTCGGCCGATTGGGTAAGTCGCAAGCAGGGTGGCGAACTGACCCTAGGAACTGCCGCCACTCAGGCCCCGTAGCTGAGCAGACATGCTACGGGGCCGTCCCTTCTCACTGAGTCTTACTGAGCCATTTCTCGTGCGCCCTTCCTGCTGAAACAGTTCCATCTGGCGACTACACTCGCAGTGGTTCCCTATCGGTCTCCGCCCTGTGTCTGCGGACGTCACATCATCGAGGTGACGCATGGTCTCGCAGCTACCGCCAACAGAAGTTGGCCTGGTGTTCGAGAGTCTGCAGACCAGCTCCCGCGTGGCGGAGTTGGAGGCCGAGATCGCTCATCTCAAAGAAGCGCTGGCTCGCCGGCAGCAAATCGGGGTAGCAACCGGACTACTGGCCCAGCGGTTCGGCATCAGTCCGGATCGGGCGTGGTCGCTGCTGGTCCGCCTTTCCCAGAACAGCCATGTCAAGGTCCGCGACATTGCCCAGGTCTTGATCAACGCACACTGCGGCGCTAGCGGGGCCGCCGAGGCAAACATCATCAGTGCGATCGAGTCCCATCTGCCCGACGGCGTACGCCTCATCGCGTCCAATAAGGATAGACACCACACCACCAGCGAATGACCTTGCTGACCGGCTCGACACGTCCTCTCGGGTAGACCATCATCGAGCACGATGACCACAATGATTTCACTAGGCCATACGCGCGACAGCATCGAGAGAAGGCCGGGCCGTGGCGATTGATCCTGATGCCCTCTCAGCCAGCCTGCGGCGGCTGGCCACGCTAGATGAACCAGGTACCGGCGTGGTAGCCGCGCTGCAACAGGTGACCGAGGCCTGCGCGGATCTCTTCGGTGTCAGTGGCAGCGGCATCATGCTGGCTGATGAGCAAAACGTTCCGCGCTACGTCGCCGCCTCCGACGGCCCGGGCCGTATCCTCGAGGTGGTCGAAAGCGACACTGGGCAGGGTCCCTGTACGGAAGCGTTCGTTAACAACGCCGTCGTGGCCAGCACCGATGTCATCACCGAGGGGCGCTGGCCCGATCTCGCGTCCGCGCTCCGCCCGCACGGCGTACGGGCGGTTCTGGGTCTACCGGTACGCCTGGGCGGTGTCACCGTCGGCACTCTGGATGTGTTCTACGACCACCCGCACGTCTGGCAGGACGACGAATGCCAGGCCCTGGCTCGTTACCGCGATGTAGTCGAATCCACCCTTGCGGCAGCCGTTGCCGCGCACAACGCAGGTGAGCTGGCCAGCCAGCTGCAGTACGCGCTGGACTATCGAGTGATCATCGAGCGTGGCGTCGGCTATCTCATGGCGCGGGATCAGGTCGACTCGCTCACCGCCTTCAACAGACTTCGCCGAGCCGCCCGCGACACTCAAACCAAGATCGGTGACGTCGCGCAACGGCTGGTATCGACCGGCTGGCTGCCAACTGAAGTCCCTCGCTAACACTCAGCTCCGCAAGGTCTGGCTCGGATAGACCCCGAACCGTCGCCTGTAGTCGATGGCGAAACGACCAAGATGGGTGAATCCCCACTTGGCGGCCGTGGCAGCGACACTGACCCCATTGGCCGGGTCGGCACTTTGTAGATCGCGATGCGCGCGCTCCATCCGAATACCGCGCAGATGGGCAAGCGGCGTGGTATCCAGGTGCCTGCGGAATGCAGCCTGCAGGCCACGGGGGCTTAGCCGCGCGGCCATCGCGATTTCATTGAGTGTGATCGGGTCACCGGCGCGTTCCTCTATGAAGATCAGCGCACGCCGCAGCGGCTGCGGTGTGTCGCCGGCGTAGCTCGGTGCCTCTGCATCAAGCGTCGAGTTCGGAAAGCATGCCAAGACCGCACTATTGACCAGCCAGCCCAACTCCCGGCGGGCGAGCGGGGCGGTCGCTAGTAGCGGACTACTGTTAACCAGACTCTCTACGTATTGGATTGTCTGGGACCAATGGCGACCAGCTGCAGGCGTAACAGGTCGGGTGAAGTCGACCTCGACCGCCTCACGATCGACTCGCACGGCCGCGTCACGTTGCAGATCCTCGAAAGACAGCGTGGTCAGCCCGACACCTATTGAGTCAAAGGTTGCCTCATACGGCCGATTCGGCGGCAGCAGGAAGCACTCACCTGCTCGCAGACGGACGCTGTCCGAGCCCATTGTGAGCTCGGATGCGCCGGCTCGATGCTCGACAATCGCGAGGTCGGGCAATCCGTTAATTACCTCGATCTCGGTTGGCATCGTGTGCGTCATGCTCGCGAAGCTCAGCCCATCGAGTTGGGTAAGGTCGCAAGAGAACGCAAAGTCCTTGCTATCTCCTGAGATTTTGACGTCGTGATCGGCGTACGTCCTGCGAAGCCATTCATGGGCTTCGTCGGGGTCGTGGCTCACAAACTCTTGGTGATGCATGGTCTCCATCAGTTGAGCGGCCTCTCAACGATGCCTTGCTTGCACTGTACAGCTGGTTGTCCGCGTCCGATGATGCCTTGGTCCGGGGACGAGCGGGATACCTTCGCAAGATTGTGGCGGATGTCGCTGGCGGGGCATTGCCCTATTGCGGAGGGTTCAATCACCCACGGAAAAAATAACCGGCAGTTCCAGGACTGGGAGGCACCATGCAGGTCAACTCCACTCAAGATCAAGACAACCAATGAACCACCCTGGAACAGAACACCAGCCTAATGCTGCAGTTGTGCTCGCAGTCGGAGGGTCGGCCGGCAGCGTGCAGCCACTGATCGAGATCGTCCGCGACCTCCTTGACGATCTGCCTACGTCGGCGCTGCTGACTATTCATGTCGGCGAGCAGACCCGCCTGCCACAGATCCTGCCCAGGTCTGGACCGCTACGGGCGACGCTCGCGGAGAACCGCGAGGTGCTGGAACCGGGCCGGATCTACATTGCGCCACGAGGTCGGCATCTGATCGCACGCAACGGCCGCGTCTTGCTGAGCTCTGGTCCTCGCGTCAATCGGCACCGGCCGGCGGTTGATGTGATGTTCGCCAGCGCTGCCGAGTGGGCAGCAGCGCGCGCCGTTGGAGTGGTCTTGTCAGGGGCCCTCGATGACGGCGCGGTTGGGGCCGCGCGCTGCGAGGTCCCTGCCTAGCAATCGGCTGGCGTACGAGGCGAGAATGGGGGCTGATGTGGACATGATCCAGATCGGATTGTAACCGTTCTCGTCGACGTACCAGCTGGTGCAGCCCGCCTGCCACACCGTGCCAGCCAGTGCCGAGCGGAGCTCGGCGTCGACCTCCTGGCGAATGCGGTGCCGCGCAATCTCAGGTCTGAGCTCCAGTTGTGGCTGGAGCTGGGGCAAGCCCGAGCTGCTGTAGCAACCCGAGGTCGTCCAGGCGCCCCCAACGTTCCACGATCTTGCCGTTCGCGATGCGGAAGATGTGGATGCCGCGCAGCGCGACATCCTGGCCCGTCGGCGTCTCGCCCATCACCGAACCGCGGTGAGTGCCGTGGGCAACGAAGTGCTCGACAACAAGATCATCCTCAGCGATCATGTGCTCTGCGTCGCTCCGCCAATCAGGAAAGGCGCGACGAAATAGCTCAGCCGCCTGACGCACGCCCTCTGGCCCGTCGGGGGAATTGGTCAGTGGCGGGTCATGATTGATGAACTGCGGGTCGAGATAGCGATCAACGGCCGTCAGGTCACCGTTGGTGAACAGGGCTGTGATGAACTCAGCCACGATCTGCTTGTTATTGGTGCTATTCATGCCGCCATCGTCGGCTCGAGACAGTTGCTGCACCACCCCTCCAAGGTGGGATGTTTCTTGAGGCAGTCCGGGAGGAGGATGGCGGTGTGGAACGAAGCCGCGCGGTCGCGTGGCGTGCGGATGATCTGGTACGCCGCTGCTCATTGGGGCTGCGCGGCACCGAGTTTCAGGCTGACGTAGTTCGGGCCATCCATGCGCTGCTCCCTGTCGACGCAGTCTTCATCGCTACCGCTGATCCGGCGACATTGTTGTTCACCGGCCTATTCGCGGAGGATCCGCTTGTCGACGTGGCGGATCAGTTCCTCAACAATGAGTTCGGCCAGGACGATGTCAACAAGTTTCACTCGTTGGCTACCGGTTCCCCCCATGTGGCGACTCTGGATTCGGTCACTCGCGGCGAGCGACTGGGCAGCGCCAGATATCGCGACATCATGGCGCCGCTCGGTCTCGGGGACGAACTTCGCGCCGCGCTGGTCACACCATCCGGCTGCTGGGGATATCTGTGTCTGCATAGGGCGGAGTCGCCGCACGGCTTTACGGCGTCGGAGGTGCGTCTTGTTGGCCGTCTTGCATCCAGCCTCGGCAATGGTTTCCGGCTCAGTGTCACTGGCCCGGGAGTCGAGGGGATCACTGCAATGGCTCCTGGTGTCGTGCTGCTGCATCCAGATCACTCGCTGGCAGCGATGACGGGCGAGGCGGAACTTTTGCTGGCTGACATCGACGATCAGTCATCTGACTCCGCGCGGCTGCCTGCTGCGATCTATGCGGCAGCCGCATGTCTGCAAAGCATCGATCGGGGAGTCGCCCCGCCTGGAAGCTCCCCGACACTGCGTGTCCGGACTATTGGCGGCAGATGGCTTCTCGTACACGCAACTCATTTACACGGCTCACTCGATGACGACATCGCTGTGATCATTGAGCCAGCCCATCCAAGCCGCAATGCGCCTTTGATGCTCAGCTCCCTGGGGCTAACGCCACGGGAATCCGAGGTTGCACTGCTCGTTCTGCGAGGCGCATCCACCAAGGTAATCGGCGCGGAACTCCACCTGTCCAGCTACACAGTCAAAGATCATCTCAAGTCGATCTTCGACAAAACCGGAGTGCGAAGCCGGCGTGATCTTGTGGCCAAGCTGGTCCTGGCTTAGGAGGCAGCAGCCAGATTGTCCGGCATTCCGATGATGCTGCGTAGCTTGAGCAGCAAACGCGACAGCAGCCTCGAGACTTGCATCTGGCTGATGCCGAGTTCGTTGGCGATGTCGGACTGCGAGCGTTGCTCGAAGAAGCGCAACTGAATCAGCTGGCGTTCGGACTCGTCCAAACGTGCCACCGCTCGCTCAATGATCAACCGGGCTTCCGTGCGGTCCTTGTCGTCGTCAGTCTCGGTCGAGCAGAAGCAAGCTCCTCGCGACATGGCAGCTTCAATGGAGAGCGCGCTATAGCCTTCGCTTGCCATGCGAGCCTGCTGGACAGCAGTTACAGGCGCCCCAAGCTCTTCTGCAAGGTCTCGGGAGCGGGGGAGCGCCCCCATCTCCTGAACCAGCGTAGGCCAGCGCCGCCAGATGACCGAAGCGAGCTCCTGAGTCGGCCGGGGTGGACGAACCGTCCAGCCATGATCACGAAAGTGCCGCTTGAGCACGCCCGTGATGGTCGGCTCCGCAAAGCCGATAAATGAACCTTGATGCGGATCGAAGCGAAGGCAGGCCTCAACGAGGCCCGTATACGCAACCTGGATGAGGTCCTCTTCATCCTCTCCCCGATGCAGGAACTGCCGGGCGAGCCTCTCGGCGAGCCACAGGTGGGAGGTGATTACCTCGTCAAGGATTTGTTGCCGACGGACGGGGCCTGCCGCCTCCGCCTCGAAAAGCAACTCACGCGTACGTTCGGCCAGTTCTTCACGGGCCGTGGGCTGATGAGGGACGACTGAAAGAGGCGAGTTCGCCATGAGCGCGCCACCCTTTCACAATGGAAAATAGATTGTGGCGCGCTTCTCGGCCACATCCGCACTTAACCACGGATGCCAGCCACTGATCAAGCATTTCGCTGATGAATTTTCAAGATCGACCGATTGCGGATTCCTACTCCGAAGGCAATAAGCGGGCTTCGTCGGCGAAGCGTACGAGTAAGGCCAGACCCTCCTTGACCCTGCGCCGCTCTTCAGCGGGCGCGGCCTTGAGTACGGCCTCCAGGCGGCCAATCGGACCTTCGTCACCCAATGCCGGCGCTTGGTTGGCAACGTGCTCAGCGAGGGAGATCTGGACATAGCGCCGGTCGTTTGGGCTCGGCAGGCGGACAACGAGGTCCTTTGCTTGGAGCCGATCCACGATCCCAGAGACGGTGCTGTGGCTCAGCTCAAGCTCGCGACTCAGCTCGCCCAGCGTCATCGCTTGGTTCGTGCCGAGCAGCGAAATCACGCTCACTTGAGCCGCCGTCAGTCCGCTCCTAGCCAGCTCGGCTCGGCTGCCTCGCACCAGGTGACGCCGCAGCGAGCGGAACAATCCGACAATCTCGCGGGCCTCATCGGCGGCAGTTGGATCGGCGTTTGATTGGTCAGTCACGCGCCCTATGATAATGTTCAACACGACACGTCGTACACGACATATCGCATACGACACGCTTAACCGCTTAAAGAAAGTGAGGTGACTCGGGATGGACCAAAGCTCTCGAATGCCGTCGCGGCTCGGCTTGCTGCTCGGCGGAGCCTCGTGGATCCTGACGCTGCTGTACTTCATCGGTCAGCTCGTCGCACAGGCCGCATGGAAGACGCCGTACAGCTTGCTCGACAACCGGGTGAGCGATCTAGGCAACACCGAGTGCGGCCGTACGCTGGCGAACGCCTACATCTGTTCACCGCTTCACGCGGTGATGAACGCGACTTTCGTCGGAACTGGTGTCCTTATCCTTCTCGGGCTGTTCTTGACTCGCTCGATATGGCCGCGCCGCCGCCTGACGACCTGGGGGTTGATCCTCCTGGGAGTCGCCGGGGTGGGCACAATCCTGATCGGACTGAGTCCGGAGAACGTCAATGTGCTGTTCCATGTCATTGGGGCGCTCAACATCCCGACCGGCAATGCAGCGATGATCTTGCTCGGACTGGCCATCTGGCACGAGCACTTGGGGCGACGGATCGCGCCTCGCCGTGCTGAGGAGGAGCGAGGCGACATGCTTTTCGTCGCAGAGCGACGACGAAGTAGGCGAGCTCCAAAGCGCGATCCGCGCGGAGCGAGCGCAGCGAGCGGAGCAATCGAACTGGCGTGGTTCTCAGTGCTGTCGGGTGTGATCGGCTTCCTAGGGCTGCTGGTTGGCCCCTTCCTCGTAATCTTGACCGGTCATGGCGGCGGTCTGGCGGAACGCATTGCGCTGTATCCGTTGATCATTTGGCTGATCGTGTTCGGTCTGTCGTTTGTCAAGCGGCGCCACAGCAGCGTTTCTGATCAAGCGCCTGCTGTTGATCCCGCGGTTTCGTACGTCTCCGCCGATCAGATACGCGTTAGCCGTCCAAAGATGGGAAACGAGGGACAAATCCGCTGGTCAAGCACTTGTTAGCCATCCTGAGACGGGAAACGCGGGGTTGGTGGGAACAGTGATCACGATCTGTTCTCCGGTCCGCGAGTGCATCGCTCAAGCCGAGGTGACCCCCCGGGCCAGCGCGGCCGGCATGTAGTCGTAGCGCACAAATGAACGCTTGAAGGTGCCAGTGCCATGAGAAACCGAGCGCAAGTCGATCGGATACCTGGACAACTCATGGGCCGGGACTTCGGCGTGAATGACCGCGTACCCAGGTAGATCAGGAGCCGTCTCGGTGCCGTGCACCTGGCCACGGCGACCCCGCAGATCAGCAAGCACCGCACCAACCGAGTCCTCGCCAACCGTGATTTCCACCTTGTCGATCGGCTCGAGGAGGGCAACGGTCGACTCGTTCGCCGCGTCGCGAAGTGCCATGGCGCCTGCCGTCTGGAAGGCCATATCCGAAGAGTCGACCGAATGTGCCTTGCCATCGACCAACGTCACCTTGAGATCAACAAGCGGGTACCCGGCGAGTACGCCCTTGGGCAGCTGACTGCGAATGCCCTTCTCGACCGACGGAATGAACTGCCGGGGCACCGCACCGCCCACCACGCGCTCGGTGAACTCAAAGCCGGCACCGCGTTCCAGCGGTTCGATCTCCATCGTGCAGACGGCGTACTGACCGTGTCCGCCGGACTGCTTAACCAGCCGGCCCTGCGCCGTGATGGGGCGGATGAAAGTTTCACGGAGAGAGGTACGCAGCGGCTCCACCTCGACCTGAATGTGCCAGTTCTCCCGCAGCGAGGTGAGCAGTTTGTCGACGTGCGCCTGGCCCATGGCCCAGATCACCAGCTGATGGGTCTCGGCGTTGTGCTCCAGCCGCATGGTGACGTCCTCAGCGACCAGGCGTTGCAACGCCGATGCGAGCTTTTCTTCATCGCCGCGCGAGGTGGTGTGGAGCGCTACTGGCAATAACGGCTCGGGCAGCACCCAGGGCTCGACTAGCGCAGGCTTTGCCTTGCTGGACAGCGTGTCGGTGGTTTCCGCGGACGCCAGCTTCGATACCAGAACAAGATCGCCTGCGATCGCGTACGGCTTCGGCCGGTTCTCATCGCCGAGCGGCGCCGACAGCGGACCAACTCGGTCGTCGCTGTCATGATCAGGATGCGCGTCGACGTGGTGCGGTGCGAACTTCTGCAGATGCCCGCAGACATGCAGCGGAGTGTCCGGGCTCAGCGTGCCGGAGAAGACCCGGACCAGGGAGAGCCGGCCGATGAACGGGTCGCTGGTGGTGCGTACCACTTCGGCGACCAGCGGCCCGTCCGGGTCGGCGCTCACCGAGCCGAACGGCTCCCCGCTTGGCTTATAGACCGTAGGCAGCGGCGATGAAGCGGGCGAGCGGAATCCCTGCTCGAACAGCTCGTACAACCCTTCGATCCCCATCCCGGTCGGCGCATGCGCCGGAATGATCGGGAAGAAGCGGGCTGTTGCGACCGCGGCCCGCAGGTCGGGCAAGACGATGTCCAGGTCGATCGGTTCGCCGCTGAGGTGCCTGTCCAGCAGGGTCTCGTCCTCAGACTCTTCGATGATCGACTCGATCAACGGGTCCCAGTTCTCCTCGATGATCGCGGCTTCAGTCTCGTCAGGCTCGCGTGACTTGGCTTCGCCGCCGCGATAGTCGGTGACGCTACGACGCAGCAAGTTGATGGCGCCAACGACATGGCCATCCTCGATCAGCGGCACACCGACCGGCTGCACATCGCCGAAGATCCGGCGGCAGCGCGCAATGGAGTCCTCGAAGCTAGCGCGGGATTGCTCCAGCTTGGTTACCGCGATCGCTCGCGGCATCTGGCTCGACTCGCACTCCCGCCAGAGCAGCCGGGTCGCGTCATCGATCTCATCGGCGGCCGACACGACGAATAACACAGCATCCGCCGCCCGCAGCCCGGCCCGTACCTCGCCGACGAAGTCGGGATTACCAGGAGTATCGAGCAGGTTGATCATCAGATCACCGCTGGCGATCGAGGCCGCACCTAGCGATAGCGAAGGCGCCTGCTCACCGCGTACGTGCCGGCCCGGCGTACGCGCTGTTATCAATGCTTCAAAAAGCGTGCTTTTGCCCGCACCCGCCGGCCCCACAAGCACCACATTGCGGATTTGTTCTGGCGACTGCGGACCGTGTTGGCGACCCGAATCGGCTCCGTTGCCCATGCCTCACCCTTTCCCATTACGCCGCTGCGCAACCGTGCGCTCCTGCGAGCCAAACCGCTTCCCCTAACTCGCCACGCGCGCGTTCCAGCAACCCTACGATGCAACCGTGAGTGAAATCGACCCGATGGACCTCGCGACTCCAGCGCAGGACCAGCGGAAGTCGGTTGGCCGGCTCACCCGTCTCATGGCACGAAGCCTGTCCATGGTCTGGCAGTCTGCGCGCAGGCCATTTGTCGCTCTAGTCGGGCTGCAAATTCTGAATGCGATTGCTCTGGTTTGCCAGGTCATCGCCATTGAGCTCGCATTGGCAGCCGTCCTCAATATCCCTGCTAGCGGTGGAGTGTCGTGGAGTCTGGTCAAGCCGGTGCTGCTGCTCGCAGGAGTTACGGCATTGACCGCCGTCATTGCGTCGGTCCAGGTCGGGCTCGGTCGGTACGCCGGCGAACTGGTCGCAGCTGTCATGTGGCAGCGGGTGTTGCATGTGGCCACCCGTGTCGACCTGCGCAAGTTTGAATCTGCGCGGTTCTACGATCGTCTGCAGCGTGTCCAGGCCAGCGCACTGACGCGGCCGTACCAGATCACCTATGGCTTGGTGGCGACCCTTGGTGCCGCCGCGGCGAGCATCGGCTTGCTGGTGGCGATCATGCTGATACACCCGGCGTTACTGCCGCTGTTGTTGATCGGCGGCGTGCCGGTGTTAATCACCAGTCGGCAGCAAAGCCAGCTGGAGTTCGATTTTCTGGCTCAGCAGACGCAATCGATGCGACTGCGGACCTACCTGACGTGGGTGCAGACGGGCCGCGATGAGGCCAAGGAGGTGCGGGCGTTCGGCTTGGCGCGTAACTTCGGCCAGCGCCTCAACAACTTATATGCCGACTACCTCCGTGATCTTGCTCAACATCTCCTGCGCCGTTCCAAGCTCGGCGCACTCGGCACCCTGGGCTCAGCAGTTCTGTTGGCGCTGACGCTGTTGTTGCTGGTATGGCTGATTTCCACTGGGCGCCTCGGTATCGCCGAAGCAGCCGCAGCACTGGTTGCGATCCGGCTGCTGGCTGGTCAGGTTCAGCACGGCTTCACTGGCGTTCAGGCGGTCTTCGAGTCGGGACTGTTCATCGATGATCTTGATGGCTTCCTCACTCTGGCCCCCGCAGCTGAGGGCGGTTCGCGCCACATAGCGCCGCCTGCGGAGTTCCATCGGATTCGGGCGGATGCTGTCAGCTTCTCCTATCCCGGTCGCAGTCAGCTCGCGCTGCAAGCCACCAACATCGAGATCAACCGTGGCGAAGTCGTGGCTCTGGTTGGCGAGAACGGCTCCGGCAAGACCACGCTGGCCAAGGTGATCGCTGGCTTGTATGAGCCCGGCAGCGGCGCCGTGCGGTGGGACGGAACAGACGTACGCACCTTCCGGCCGGAGCTGTTTCGGGAGCGGGTCGCGATGATCTTCCAGGACTTCGTCCGGTACGCGCTGTCGGCCGAGGAGAACATCGCTATCGCGCGGCCCGACGACGAGATTGATCATGCGGCGATCCGCGAGGCAGCCAAGATCGCCGACGCTGACTCGTTCCTGTCTGCACTGCCGGCGGGCTACCAGACACCGCTGTCTCGCCGCTTCGCTGGAGGTCATGAGCTCTCCGGCGGTCAGTGGCAGAAGGTGGCGATCGCGCGAGCGTTCTACCGCAGGGCGCCGCTAGTGATCATCGACGAGCCGACGGCTTCCCTCGACGCCCGGGCAGAATATGAGTTGTTCTCCTCGCTGCATGAGGTCCTTCGGGGCCGGACCGCCTTGATCATCTCGCATCGCTTCTCCACGGTACGGACCGCGGACCGGATCTACGTTCTTGACCATGGGAGAGTGGTGGAGCAAGGCACCCACGATGAGCTGATGGGTCTTGGTGGTCGGTATGCCGAGCTGTTCCACCTGCAGGCGTCGGCGTACTCGGCCGACCACGTCATGGACTGAGCTGCGTGCTGAGCCGGTGGTGGCCGGTAAAATTCTTACGCCATCCGTTGCTCGAGGAGTCAATGATGTCCGATCGAGAGTTTGTCGCTGGCCAAGGCGGGGCATCGGGCGGCGATTTATCAGCCCATATTGAACGCTTTCGTAGTCAGGTCGCGGCATATTTGGTACGCGCCCGGGCACGACAGCGGCGGTTGATCAACCTCGCGATAGTCGCCGGCGCAGTGGCTACGGTGTTGACCGCCTCGCCCGCTCTCGGTGGTCTGGCGTTCTCGGACTGGCTGAACGAGACCTTCGGCTTGACGTCGCCGGC
>DATLQC010000023.1:0-16483 GCA_035535395.1 Propionibacteriaceae bacterium
TGCCGATCCCCCGTAGGACAGCAATGGCAGTGGCACCCCGGCGATGGGAAGTAACCGCAGGACTACCGCCAAGTTGATCAATGCTTGCACCATGAACCACGTCGTAATGCCACCGGCGGCGTAGCGTACGAAAAGATCATCTGAACGCATCGCGATCCGGATGCCGGCATAGCCCAAGACGCCGATCATGGCCAGTACCACCAGGCTGCCAAACAGCCCGAACTCCTCCCCTAGCACAGCGAAGATGAAGTCGGTGTGTGCTTCAGGCAGGCTGCCCCACTTCTGGCGGCTGGCCCCAAGTCCGACTCCCCACCAGCCGCCGGACGCGATCGCAAACATGCCAGCGTTGGCCTGGTGATTGGCTCCATCGGCATCAAAGGTTGGATCCAGAAAGGCGGCGAGGCGGCGCATTCGTACCGACGAGGTAACGAAGATCGCGATCACACCGACAACACCTGCCGATGCCAAAGTGAGGAGCACTCGTAGCGGTGCGCCGACGATCCACAAGATGCCGGCGGCGATGACTGCCATCACAACTGCCGTACCGGCGTCGCCCTGAAACAGCACCAGTAAGACCAGGATGCCGCTCACCGGTAGGAACGGCACCAGCAGGTGTTTCGGCTGATCAAGCAAGCGATACTTTCGGGCCAGGACGTCGGCTCCCCAAATGATCATGGCCAGCTTGGCGAACTCTGCCGGCTGAATGGAGAACAACGATGAGCCCAGATAGAGCCAGTTCCGGTTGCCGTTCACCGAGATGCCAAGCGGTGTATAGGTCAAGATCAACAAGATGGCGGCCATGGCAAGGCCGAACCAGCTGAGCAGCCGCAGCGTCGCTGGCGGCAGCTTCATGATCGTGAATGCGCCGAGGACGCCGACGCCGAGGAAAATCACCTGCCGCTTGACATAGAAGTAGGAGTCACCGACGGTGAGGTAGGCATTCACGCTGGAGGCCGACAGCACCATCATGACTCCGACGATGAGGAGCAGCGCTACAGAGCCGAGTACCAGGTGATAGCTGGTGAGCGGCCGATCCAGCATCGAACGGAGCCAGCGCAGTACCTCGACCGCAGACAGGGAACGCCGGACACGCGCGACCTGCGACGAGGGAAGTGAAGTAGCTCGGTGGCCGGACGCGGTCTGGCCCTGCGGGGTCAGGGTCGCCACTGACGTCTACTCCTTTGCGAGCGCACGGACGGCCGCAGCGAAGGCATCTCCGCGTGCGGCGTAATCGGTGAACATGTCCTTGCTGGCGCACCCCGGCGCGAGCAGAACTGCATCACCAGGTCTGGCCAGGGAAGCAGCCGCCGCAACGGCTTGTGCCATTGCTCTAGTGTCGACCGCCTCAATGACTTCTGTGGGGACTTCGGGCGCGTGTCGAGCCAGGGCTTCGGCGATGATGTTTCGGTCGGTCCCGAGCAAGACGGCGCCGCGCAATCTCTCGCGGTGAGTCGTGATCAACTCATCGAACGTGGTGCCTTTAGCCTGCCCTCCAGCGATCCACACGACTGATCTGAAAGCCCGCAATGAGGCATCGGCAGCGTGCGGATTGGTGGCTTTGGAGTCATCGACCCAGGAGACTCCGTCGCGTTCCAGCACCGTCTGAATCTTGTGTGGCCCTACCTTGACGGTCCGCAAGCCGTCCCGGACCGCCGTTGCAGGTACGCCATAGGAACGGGCGAGGGCCGCAGCCGCCAAGGCGTTGGCCACATTGTGTGGTGCGGCGGGACTGACATCGCTAACGCTCGCCAGCTCGAGCGCTGAGTCGCGACGCTGCTCGATGAAGGCTCGATCAACCAACAGGTCATCGACGACGCCGAGCATTGACAAATCCGGTGTTCCCAATGTGAAACCGATCGCTCGGGCACCCTCGACGACCTCAGCCTCCTCCACCATCCGCTCGGTAACCGGATCTGCAACGTTATAGACACAGCTGGCTTGAACACCTTCATAGATCCTCGCCTTGGCGTCCCGATAGGCCGTGTACGAGCCGTGCCATTCCAGGTGATCAGGCTGCACATTGAGAACCGCGGCCGAGTGCAAAGCCAAGGAGTTCGACCAGTGCAGCTGATGGCTGGACAGCTCGACAGCCAGTACGTCGTACTGTTGCGGGTCCAAAACGGTCTCCATGATCGGACGACCAATGTTGCCGACTGCGGCTGTTTGCAAGCCGGCCGCGGCCAAGATCGCTTCCAACATCTGAGTGGTGGTGGTTTTGCCGTTCGTACCGGTGATCCCGAGCCACGGCACAACCTTGTCGGGCCGGCTGAGCCGCCAGGCCAGCTCGACCTCACTCCAGATCGGCACGGCGCGCTCGGCAGCTTGCCGCAGCAGCGGCGCTGTGGCGGGCCAACCTGTTGTGATCACCAGGTCGGCATCGTCGGGAAGAGTCGCGGTTGAACCTGGACCAAGGCGTACTGAGGCCCCAAGAACCTCCAGCAGTTTGCCCCTATCGGACGTCTTCTCATCCAGGACGTCGTCCAGAATCGTCACCTGCGCACCGAACTGCAGTAATCCGTCCGCAGCAGCGAATCCAGACACCCCAATGCCTGCGACCACCACGTGCGCTTCTGGCCAGGGTGATCGGCGGTCCGCGTCTGGCAACCAGGCCGCGGTCACTGATCCACCTCCGAGTCGGATCGCTTCCTCTCGCACTCTCGCATTTCTCCGCACAAGGTCGCGAATGTGGCCGCGAATGGCTGAATCTGAACGCGTTCCTCCGCACAAGGCCACAAACCTCGCCGTACGGTGCCGAGTCTGGAAGCGTTCCTCCGCACAAGGCCACAAACGTCGCCGTACGGTGCCGGATCCGGACGCGTTCCTCCGCACAAAGCCACAAACGTGCCGCCACAGGCTCGAAACCGGACGCGTTCCTCCGCACAAAGCCACGAATAAATCACGTGCCGGCCACCCACTCGGCGTAGAAGATGCCGAGCCCCGCGGCGACGCAGAGCCCGGCAATGATCCAAAAGCGCATCACGATAGTGACTTGGGCCCAGTTCAGCAGCTCGAAGTGATGGTGAATGGGCGACATCTTGAACAGTCGCCTGCCACGCGTCAACCTGAAAAAACCGACCTGCAGGATGACCGACATGACCTCGAGGACCAGCAGGCCGCCCAAGATCACCAGCAACAGCTCGGTGCGTGTCATGATCGCCATTCCGGCGAGCGCACCGCCAAGAGACAGTGACCCGGTGTCGCCCATGAAGATCTTCGCTGGTTCGGCGTTCCACCACAGGAAACCGAAGCAGGCGCCAGCAAGCGCAACCGCAACTACCGCCAGGTCGTACGGGTCCCGCACCTCATAGCACTTCGGCCCGGCCGATGCGGTGTAGGCACACGACTGGTTGTACTGCCAGATGTTGACCAAGGTGTACGCGCCGAAGATCATCACGCAGGCACCCGCTGCCAGGCCGTCGAGCCCATCGGTGAGGTTGACACCGTTGCTCGCTGCAGCGATCAACAACATCACCCAGATGATCACTAGCAGCAGCGGCAGCTGTAGCCATTCGATATCGCGTAGGAACGAGATGGCGGGGGAAGCCGGTGTCACTCCTCGTTCGTCGGGGAACTGCAGGGACGCCACCGCGAAGACGATGGCAATGATGGATTGACCGCCGATCTTGGCTTTGCTTCGCAAGCCGAGCGAACGCTGCTTGCTGATCTTGATGTAGTCGTCCAGAAATCCGACCACGCCCAGGCCGGTGAACAGAAACAGCACCAGCAATGCCGAAGCTGAAGGGGCGGTAAAGACGATCAAGTGGCTGCCGAAGTAAGCGAACAGCACGGCAGCGATGATCACCAGCCCACCCATAGTGGGGGTTCCACGCTTCACGTGATGGGAGGTTGGGCCGTCATCGCGGATCAGCTGTCCGTAACCCTTCCTGACCAGCACATGAATGGCGAGCCGGGTGCCGAGCAAAGTGCCGAGCAGGGCGAGGCCGCCGGCGAAGACAATGGTCTTCACCCGGGATCCTCAACTCGGTGTAGGTCGACGGCAGTGAGGATGTCGTCGGCCACGGTGTCCAAGGCTAAGCGACGAGATGCCTTGACCAAGACGACGTCGCCAGCCCTAAGACCCGCCGTGACTAGCGCAACCGCGTCAGTTTTATCCGCTACCGCGATCGCCCGCTTAGATGGAAAACCCGCAGCCACCGCTGCGCTGACCATCTGCGGTCCATGTTCACCGACCGCAATCAAATGATCGAGGCCGAGCTCTGCGGCGGACTTGCCGATCCCGGCATGCTCGTCCGGCGCGAGGTCCCCGAGCTCGAGCATGTCCCCAAGCACCGCCCAAGTGTTCCGTCCCGCACGCCCAAGCTCCGCAAGTGTGGTCAACGCCGCACGCATAGAGTCGGGGTTAGCGTTGTAGGAGTCGTTGATCACCGTGACGCCATCGGAACGATCATGCAGCTCCATCCGCCAGGGCGATCTTGGTCCTGCTTCCCCGAGTGCAGCCGCAACCTGGTCCATCTCAAGTCCGAGCGCGAGCGCCGCAGCAGTCGCCGCAACGGCATTGGCAACCTGATGCCGCCCGGTTAGCTTCAGCCGAACGGGCAACCGGTGCTCGGTCTCACCTTCGCGGCGTTCATGAAGGGTGAAGGAGTATCGCCCGTACGAGTCACCGACCAATCCCGACGCCCAGACGCCGTTCTCAAGGGACTGGATGGTCGACCACGGCAGCACTTGAGCCTGAGTACGGCGACGCATCGCCCAGACAAGTGGATCGTCGATATTCAGCACCGCCCAACCATCGGCCGGCAGGGATTCCACCAGCTCACCCTTGGCCTGAGCGATCGCCGCCTGCCCGCCGAACTCCCCCACATGTGCCTGGCCGACGTTAAGCACGACCCCAACCCGCGGCGGCGCGATGTCGCAGAGGTAGGCAATATGTCCAATGCCGCGCGCACCCATTTCAGCAACAAGGAATCGAGTCTGCGGATCGATGCGGCTAACAGTCAGTGGCACGCCGAGCTCGTTGTTGAGATTGCCCGCCGCGGCCACCGTTGGACCCGCCTGCTCGAGCACCTGCGCCAGCAGATCCTTGGTAGAGGTCTTACCGACCGAGCCCGTAATGCCGACGACCTGTAGTCCCTCAGAACTTGACCGATCGATCAGATATCGCGACAACCGTCCAAGAGCGACCAGCGGATCAGCCACCACCAGGCACAGTGCTCCGCCCACCGGATGCCTGGTAAGCGCCGCCGCGGCACCCGCAGCCGCGGCCGATGCAACGTAGTCATGACCGTCGACACGCTCGCCGCGCAGCGCCACGAACAGAGCGCCAGGAATCACTGTCCGGGAGTCGGCGGTCAGTGCGTTGATCACAGCAGCCGTATCGCCGCGACCAGACAGCTGGGCACCTAGCACCGTGGCGATCTCGTCGACCGTCACTGGGATCACGGTGGCGCGCCCTGCTGACCGTGACTGGCCTGCCGGGCCAGGTCCGGATGCAGCATGGCCCACTCCTCAGCTGCTACCACTGGATCGCTGAATGGCAGGACGGTGCCAGCCAGCTCCTGACCAAGCTCGTGACCCTTGCCGAGAATCGCTACCACATCGCCCGGCGTGGCAAGTTGCAGCGCGAGGCGGATTGCCGAGCGCCGATCACCGCCATCAATCACCTCCGTGTCCAGGGCCTCTCCATGCACCGCAGCCTGCGCCCCGCTGATCAGCTGTGCCCGAATCGCGCGAGGATCTTCGGATCGGGGGTTGTCGTCTGTGGCGATCACCACGTCGGCGTTACGGGCTGCTGACTCCCCCATCGGCTCCCGCTTTTGGGGGTCCCGGTCTCCACCGCAGCCAAGCACGACAATGCGACGTTGGGATCGTCGGAGGGGGTTGCCTACTGCCTGCAAAGCGGCGGCGATCGCCTGTGGCGTATGTGCGAAATCCACATAGACCAGCGGCGAGCGCTCACCGAGCTCGACCCGCTGCATTCGGCCTGTGACCTCAGCCTGGCCTAGACCGATGACCGCACGTTCCAGGTCACCGCCGATCGCGTCGACCATTGCCAGCGCGGTCAACGCGTTGCGAATGTTGAAGTCGCCGGGGAGATTGAGATTGAAGTCAAGCATTCGACCCCGGATGTCGGCTCGAACGGCAGTTCGCCCATCCGGTTGGGCCTGGTACGCCAGCGCTCGACAAGCCGCATCGCCGTCAAGGCTTACCGTGGTGAGGCCGATTCCGGAGTGCCGACCGATGCGCTGCACCAGCTCACGGCCTCGGGGATCATCGACATTGATCACTGCATGCTTGGTCCGCTCAGGGCTGAAGAGTGAGGCCTTGGCTTCGAAGTAGGACTCCAGGTCTTCGTGGAAATCCAGATGATCTCGACCGAGGTTGGTAAAGGCCGCGACGTCAAAGGTGATCGCCTCCGTGCGACCGAGCACCAGCGCATGCGAGGAGACCTCCATGACAACGGTCTCGGCTCCCTCCTCGACCAGAAAAGCCAGCAAAGCCTGCAGGTCTGTCGACTCTGGGGTCGTCACAGTCGTGGGAACGCAGTCCAATGCCACGCCGTTCAGTCGGAATCCGACGGTGCCGACCAGGCCAGTGTTTGCGCCGTCAGCCCGAAGCGCGGCCTCTAAGAGGAACGTCGTGGTGGTCTTGCCGTTGGTGCCGGTGACGGCGCACATCGTGAGTGCATCGGCCGGCCGGCCGTAGATCGTGGCAGCGACGCCTGCCATGGTCTGCCGCGGATGATCGACAACGACGACTGGCAATGCCAGCCCTTGAGCGATCCGACCGCCAGCGGGATCGGTGAGGATGGCAACGGCTCCTGCCTCGGCAGCCTGCCGGGCGAACTCCGCGCCATGATGATGAGCGCCGGACAATGCGACGTAGAGGTCGCCGGGGCGTACCAGCCGGGAATCCATAGTGATGCCACTGACAACCGAGTCACTCATCGCGGCGCGATCCCCAAGCAGCTCGGTCAGACCGATCAGGTGTCTGGTGCGCGGCCGAATCACGCCCCCCCGTAGAGCAGTAGACACGCTGGTGACGTTATCGACTCCTCGGCATGTGCGGACCAATACCCTCCCGATTCGATTGCTTCGCTCACTGCGTTCGCTCCGTGTTTGATATTGCTCCGCTTGCTCACCACTGGGTAGGCAGCGGCTTGTGCGGCTTGGCATCAGGAGCGACGGAGTAGCGCGGCAGCGCGAAATTCATGATGTCGTGGTACGCCGGTGCTGCTGTGATCGTTCCGGTGTCGCCGACCCTCGGGTTGCTGATCACGATGTAGGTCAGGATCTGCGGGTCATCGAGGGGCGCAAAGCCCACGAATGATGTTACGTAACCCCGATAACAGCCGCAGCTGGTATCCGCTCGCTGGGCGGTGCCGGTTTTGCCGCCGCTGCTGTACCTATCGAGCTTCAAGTTCCGCTGACCATTGACGCTGTCGACGACTGCTCCCATGAGGTCGCGTACCTCGGCCGAACTTTTCTCCGAAATGACGCGCCGCGGTGGAGTACGAGGCACCGCTACTTCTTTGCCGTCGCCGTCGGTCGCTTTCTTGATCACTGTGGGTGGGTTGTAGATCCCGCCGTTCACAATGCCGGCGACAGCGGAGGCCTCCTGAATCCCAGTCACCGCAATTGCCTGACCAAAAGCGACCCGATCACGTTGACCGTCTTGCATGTCCGCCTTGGGGACGATGCCCGCGGACTCGCCGGGCAGCTCGATGCTGGTGGTATGACCTAGGCCAAAGCTAACCAGGTAGTCGTGCAGCGTGTGTTTGTCGAGTTGACGGGCCAGCAACGTCGTGCCGATGTTCGATGACATCGCAATTATCCCGCGCATGTTGTAGTGCAGCACACCGTGAGAGAAGAAGTCCTTGATTGACCGGCCACCGGAGCTGATCCGGCTGGGGATGACAACCCGAGTATGGGGATTGGCTGTGCCGGAGTCGATCAAGGCCGCCGCGGTCAACACTTTTTGTACGCTTCCAGGCTCGTACGGAGCAGAAATTGCACGGTTGCCACGGTCATCGGAATTTGCGGCCTGCGGATTGGAGGAATCGTAGGTCGGTGAGTTGGCCAGCGCGATCACTTGACCCGTCTTCACGTCCAAGACGACGGCGAAGCCGGAATCGGCTCGAGTCTTGGCAACCTGCTCCGCGAGTCGCCGCTCGGCGACCCACTGCACCTCTGAGTCGAGTGTGAGCTGATAGCTAAGCCCGTTGCGCGCCGGTGTGATCGAACTCCGGCCGAGTGGGATCTTGCTTCCATTCGGCGCGCTCTCATAGGTTTCGTTGCCTTCGACACCGGCCAAGTGAGCGTTCAACGTGCGCTCTAGCCCGGCCAGGCCCTTGCCGTCGGCCCCGACAAAACCCACCACCGAGGCACCAACCGAGCCATTGGGATAGGTCCGGATCGGATCGCTCTCCCGGAAAATCCCGTGCAGGTGGCGGCTCGATAAATCAGCGGCCAGCGCGGCATAAGTCAGCGCCGGGACCTTCTTCTTGATGTAGACAAAGCGCGTGCCGGGCTTGGTCAGCAGCGGCATGAGCTCACTCTGCGACATGCTGAGGTGGCCGGCGAGGACGTTGGCGATCTCTGCCGCATCGGGCGCCGTGAGCTTTGGATCAGCAGTTACAGCGACGGCCGGCTGTGTTGATGCGAGGACCAGACCGTTGCGATCAGTGATCTCGCCGCGAGCCGGTAGCAATGGCAGTGTCCGGGTCAACGCATCGGTTGTATAGGAAGAGGAGTCGAAACCCTGGAGTTGCAGCAGCCGACCGGCACACAACGACAGGGCCATGGCAACCACGATCAGCAGTGCGTGCAGCCGGCGATGGGCAGAGGCGAGCGGCAAGCGCACGGGAGGCCGCCGGCGAACCAGCCGGATCTGTGGGTGCTGTCCGATCCGCAGGGGCTGCCGGACCCGCGGCTTGGGTGTGACTACTGTGCCGTCCCGAAGTATCCGAACCCCTCGCGCGTGCAGCGTAGCGGAACGTTCGCTATCTGACTTACGGCTGTGATTACTAGGAGCCTGGGAACGCAATGGACGTGGCGGGATCACCTTGCGTACTTCGCGATGAGGATGATCCGACCGACGAGGACGATGCTGTTCCTCCATCAGGGCTGTCCCCCGCGATTCACACCTTTCTTGGTTGTCGTTCCGGCTGTGCGGTTGGCCTTCTTCTGCGCCTTGATGTGATCAGTCGCCGCCTGTTCGCCGGCCTTCTTCTTAGCTTCAGCCGCCGCTGCCTCTCGCTTGGCGGCCTTTGCCGCCGCCTTGGCCTCGGCACGAGCACGCTTGGCCGCCTGCTCCGCCACGAGCTGCGCAGGCGTCTTGACGATCAGCGCGGGGACCTCTTCGCCTTCGACAGGAGTCGGCTTGCCCACAATCTTGCCGCTAGGGAGGACGAGGAACGCCGGATATGGATTGGGCCGCATCCCGAGCGCTGAAGCCCGTCGGGCAAGTTCCTGTGGAGCCGCCAGCGCATCCAGCTGATTTGCCAGATCAGCCTGCGCGTACGCGAGCTCGGTGGCCTGGCGGTTGAGGGTGCGCGACTCGAAGGCCTGATTCTGAAGCGTCGTGTTAAGCATCAAGAGGCCCGACATACCAATGCCGAAGATCCCAATCAACACCAGAAGAAAGGGGAATCGAGCCAGGCGGGCGGTCGGGTCGGCCACCGCACGAAGCGGCCGACGGAGCGTAGCAGCGTCGTCACGACGGCCCGTTATGGGAGCCCAGAGCGCACTCACCCTGCCACCGCCATCTCCGCAATACGTTCGGCTGCACGAAGCCGCGCGGATGCGGCGCGCGGGTTGCGAGCGAGCTCAGCCGCGCTGGGTCGCATCGCGCCATGGGTCAGTAACCGCAGCTGTGGCCGAAGCTCAGCCGGGACAACGGGCATGTCGCGCGGCGCGCGATCCCGCGCGGTGAGGCTCAGAATCTGCTTGACCAACCGATCCTCGAGCGAGTGATAGGCCAACACAGCTATCCGGCCATTCAGCGCTAGTGCTGCGATGGCCTGGGGCAATGCCAACTCCAACGCTGCCAATTCGCCATTGACCTCAATCCGCAAGGCCTGGAAGGTCCGCTTGGCAGGGTGGCCGCCGCTCTTGCGCGAGGCTGCAGGGACCGTGTCATAGAGCAGCCGGACCAAGCGTTCCGAGGTAGTGAACGGCTCGCGCTCCCGCTCGGCGACGATCCGCCGAGCGATCCGGTCGGCAAACCGTTCCTCGCCGTACGTCCGCAGGATCCGCGCTAGCTCCGGCTGTGAGTAGGTATTGAGGATTTGCGCAGCAGTCAGTTCGTGGCGTCCCATCCGCATGTCCAATGGCGCATCTTGCGCGTACGCGAATCCGCGTCCGGGATCATCGATCTGAAGTGAGGACACGCCGAGATCAAGCAGGACCCCCTGTACTTTCGTTCGGCCAAGTCTGGCGAGTACTTGGGGCAGCTCATCGAAGACTGCCTCCACGAGGGTGATCCGGTCGGCAAACTCGGCCAGCCGCCGGGCGGCCAGCGCCAAGGCCTGCGGGTCACGATCCAGCCCGATCAGCTGGGCTTGTGGGCAGGCAGTCAGTAAGGCATGTGCATGGCCGCCAAGGCCAAGAGTGCAGTCGACCAGAATGCAGTCTTTTCCGCCGGACGGCTCAGTGAGCGGTGCTTCCAGCGCAGGAGCCAGCAGTGCAACGATTTCCGCCAGCATGACGGGTACGTGCAGCTCGGGCTGGGCACTCATCCGACATCTCGACCCTTCTGATCTTTGAGCTGCTCGTGTGGCGGGGTTTCAACCCGAGATCCGCGGGGAGTCCTACCTGGCACCGGGGAAGTTGTGTCAGGGAGTCGAACCTGCGGGTTGAAGCCTCGCTACACGAGCCGTCTTGCCTGTCTGCCTGTTGTGCTCCTCAGCCTCCGGGGAAGAGGGTCTGATTAAGTTCGGCAAATGCCGGTTCCTTCTCTGCGGAGTACTGCTCCCATGCGGCGGGGTTCCAGACCTCCACGCGATCGATCGCTCCCACCACGACGCAGTCCTTATCTAGGCCTGCGTACAACCTCAGATCAGGCGGGATCGTGATCCGGCCCTGCTTGTCCGGGGTTTCGTTCGATGCTCCCGAGGCGAGTATTCGCTGGTAGTCCCGAACGCCTTGCTGGCTGGAGGAGGCGCTCCTCACGGTTTTAGTCATCTCGACGAACACGCTGATCGGCCAGATCGCCAGGCAATGCTCCTGGAACTTCGCGATGACCAGGCCGCCAGCAAGTTCGTCGCGGAACTTCGCCGGAAGGATCAAGCGGCCTTTGTCGTCGAGCTTCGGAGTGTGTGTGCCGAGGAACACCGACCACTCTCCTCACTCCACTCTTCGTCCGCTGTCATTCCATTGGGCTCCACTTTGCGCCACTATAAACCACTTTCCCCCACGACGCACCCCATATCCGCCTGCCGGCTCGTTTCGGCGTGTTGGCGCGAGGTGGGCACGGCTGTGGAGACGCGTGGAGACCACGTAGGGTTTTCTCATGTCCCTGGGCTATGAGAAGGCGGCCGAGGTTGGGCGACGTCCCGAACCGGCGTACTCTCTCAGCGACGTTGTCCAGGTCATGGGCCAGGTCCGGCACGCCATGGAAAACGTGATCGAGGGCAAACGGAGCTCAATTGATCTTGCGTTGGTCGTGCTGCTGGCTGAAGGTCACCTATTGGTCGAGGACGTGCCCGGCGTAGGCAAAACCATGCTCGCCAAGGCATTGGGCCGCTCGATCGCCTGTTCGGTACGCCGGGTGCAGTTCACCCCGGATCTGTTGCCATCAGATATCACCGGCGTCTCGGTGTTCAACCAGGAGACACGCGACTTCGAGTTCAAGCCAGGCGGCATCTTTGCCAACATCGTGGTCGGTGACGAAATCAACCGTGCGTCTCCAAAGACACAGTCAGCTCTCCTGGAATCGATGGAGGAACGCCAAGTGAGCGTCGACGGCACGACGTATCTCTTGGAGCCGCCGTTCATGGTGGTCGCCACCCAGAACCCCATTGAGATGGAGGGCACTTACCCGCTGCCCGAAGCGCAGCGAGATCGCTTCATGGCGCGCATCCAGATGGGCTATCCGACACCCAACTCCGAGCTAGATATGCTGGAATCTCATGGCTCATCCGATCCGCTCGCTGCTCTCCAGCCGGTGACTGACGGCGCCACCATCCGGGGACTGATCGAGGCGGTCAAAGGTGTCTACGTCAGCCCCGCGGTTAAGCACTACATCGTTCAGGTGGTCAATGCCACCCGTAACTCCCGGGATCTCCGGCTTGGCGCCTCGCCCAGGGCGACGCTGCAACTGCTGCGGGCGAGCCGTGCTTTTGCGGCGCTGTCGGGCCGCGACTACGTCACGCCTGACGATGTAGCCGCTCTCGGAGTATCAGTGCTGGCGCATCGGGTCTTGCCGTCGACCGATGCCCAGCTGGCCCGCCGTACGGTGACCGACGTCATAGCACAGGCCATTCAATCGGTGCACATTCCTGACCGGAGATAGCAAATCGTGACGCGTCCGTGGCGGCTGCTCACCCATCGTGGACGGTTCTTCGTGGTGATCGGCCTCGTCATAGTGCTGGTGGCAATGGCAGCCGGCCAGCGTGATGTGATGCGTCTGGGCCTGTTGCTCGTGTCTTTGCCCGTCATTGCCGCCGTTCTGGTTTCGCGTGCTCGGCTGCGCATGTCGTGTGAGCGCTCCGTCGAGCCGGCGCAGGTGCCTTTGGGCTCCCCGATGAAGGGCCAGATCGTTCTCGGCCAAGATGGCCGGCTACCGGCGGGGATCCTGATGCTGGAGGATTCGGTTCCTCGTGAGCTAGGCAACCGACCGCGATTCCTGGTGGACCGGGCGGATCTGCGGTGGCGCCGCGTCGTGGAGTATCCGTTGCTGGGACGCGTACGTGGCCGTTTCTCCACCGGCCCGCTGACGGTCCGAACGGTCGATCCGTTCGGTCTGGTGCAGCTTGATCGGCAGTTCGTCGCCACCAGCGAAGTCATGGTGACCCCTCGAATAGTGCCGCTACCGACAATCCGAACCATTGGTGGTGGCGGTAGCACCGGCGAGAGCCGACCACACCGAATAGGTGTTGTTGGCCAAGACGATGCACTGGTACGCGAATACCGGCAAGGCGATGACGTACGACGGATTCACTGGCGCTCTACTGCCCGCTGGGGAGATCTCATGGTGCGGCGTGAGGAGCAGGCGTGGGACCCCAGCGCCAGCATCGTGCTGGATTCACGAGGCAGCGCTCACGCCGGCCGGGGCATGCAGAACTCCTTGGAATGGGCCATCTCGGCCGCGGCGTCGATCGGCATCCATTTTCTCGACGACGGCTTTGCCATCGAGATCTATGAAGCTGATGGAGCCTTGCACATCAGCGGCACGATGGGCCAGCACAGTTCGGTGTCACAGGAGCTTGTGATCAGCCGGCTGACCGACCTGAGACCGCGACAAACGACGATGATTCACTACGCGGTGGAATCGGCCACGGTCGATCGACCCGGACAGTTGGCCATCGCGATCATGGGCCGGATGACCGCCAAGGATGCGAACTCGCTGCTCCGGGTACGGCGTAATCGAGCGCAGGGCCTCGCGATGCTGCTCGATGTCGACACCTTTACCGACGAACTCGTCAGCGAACAGCAGCGTGCACAACATGAGCTGGCGGGCCAAATCCTGCGTGACAACCAGTGGCGCGTCATCGATGTACCGCGCGGCATGGGCGTAGCTGAGGCTTGGTCCGCCCTCGAGCAGCTCAACACGGCGGCCTGACATGCGCACCTCCGACCGAAGCACCATCGCCGTCATGATCTCGGTGATGTTGGCGTGTCTCACGGTTACTCCGCTGACTCAGGATTCCAGCTTCATCGCATTCAGTTGGGTGTTGATCATTGCGATTGGCGCTGCCAGCTTGGGACTACGCCGCGCCGGGCTGGCCAATAGTGCAGTGCTCACGGCTCAGGTCGTGATCTTGTTGCTTTACTCCCTAGGCCTCAGCCTGACTCTCAGCAGCCCAATAAGCGACATCAGCACCCCATGGTTTGAGCACTATCCCTCACTCTGGGCAGCCGGCATCGAACACATGCGCACCCAGGCTTCCCCCATGGATCCCGACAACGGCGTAAAGCTGATCTTCGTGACGGTGATCGGCATGATCATGATCATGACAGATCTGCTGGTCTCGGGAGTCCATCGGCCAGCTTGGGCGATCGCACCGCCGGCCACGCTGTTTCTGGTACCAGCACTCGGCCTGGGCACTGATACCGGAGTGATCAGCTTCTGCTACATCGCCGTTGGGTATCTAGCGATCTTGATCGCGGAGGGTCTGAACTCCACGGCGCGATGGACGCGTGGGCTATCTCGAGACTCCGCCGAAGGATTCGGCGCTGCAACGCCGGTGGTCTGGCGGGCTGCCGGCTATCTCGCTGTGCCAGCGATTGTCGGGACCATTGTGCTCGGGTTTGCGTTGCCAACCTTGTCCTTGCCCGGCATCGGTTTCGGCAACGGGCCGGGTGGCAGCGGCCCGTTGCAGCTGACCGATCCCACCTTGGATCTGCGCCGCAATCTCAACCAGCCCGAGGATCGCGACGTCATCGAATATCAGACCACCGTTCCAGGCGGGGTCTACCTGCGACTGGCCTCGTTGCCCCAGTTAACCGCTAACGGCTGGAGCAATGTGCAAATCCGGCTGAACAGCGGACAGAACCTGCCAGCGATTCCGGGACTGAGCAACGAGCCGAACAACAAGCGCCGGACCACGATCAAGGTATTGGACTTCGCATCCCAATATCTCCCACTGCCCTATGCGCCACGAGCCTTCGATGCGCCGGGAGATTGGCGATTCGATGCCAACTCGTTGATCGTGGTGAACGCCGACAACCGTGCCCAGGAACTCCGCCGGTTGACCTACACCGTCGAGAGCGCTGACGTCGATCCCGACGCCAAGGAGCTGAACGATGCTGTTGCCGGCACCCCGGCCGATGCCGCGGTCACGGCGGCCATTCCGTCGGATCTGCCTGACTCACTGGTCCAGCTAGCCAATCGAATAACGGCGAAAGACGATACGGCAGCGGCTAAGGCAGCTGCCATTCAGGCCTACCTCCGTAGCAGTCAGTTCACCTACAGCACCGAGCCGCTTCCTGGCACCGGATACCAGGCAATGCAGAACTTCCTCCTGAGTGATCGAAAGGGCTACTGCGAGCAGTTCGCGTCCGCCATGGCGATGATGGCGCGGGTGGTCGGCATCCCGTCCCGGGTGTCGGTCGGCTTCCTGCCGGGTGAGCAGGATGAAGACGGCTGGAAGGTCTCCATTCGTGATATGCACGCCTGGCCGGAGCTGTACTTCGCTAACTACGGCTGGGTGCGCTTCGAGCCCACCCCCGCCAGCGTCACGGGCTCGGCACCGCCATGGACAGTGCAGAACGCTGGGTCATCCGGCTCGGATCCTTCGGCCAACCCGACCTCCGAGGCGACCGATAGCGAAGCGTCGCCAGGCGCCGACCCATCGGTTGCGCCAAGCGAGCAGCCGGCTGAGCCTGGACAGGCAGCTGGTGCCGGCTGGGGTCGGACGTTGATTTGGACTGCTATCGCTGCTGTGTTGTTGGTGATCTTGGCTGGGCCGGCGACCATCCGGCTGCGACGTCGCAGCAACCGACTTCGCGGAAGCGGTCCGGCTGAGCAGCAGGTAGAAGCTGCCTGGGCCGAGATCAGGGATACCGTCGTGGACTATGGCGGATCCTGGCCTGATGGCTCTCCTCGAGGGATCGGGCAGGAGATGGCGAACCGGCTTGATGAGGAGGAATCTGAGTCGATGAGCCGGGTTGCCACGTTGGTTGAGCGGTCACGCTATGCCCGTACCTTCGACGATGGAGGTGCCGTGGGCGAGCTACCAAAGATGACCGCCGGCATCCGGCACGGCGTGGCTGCGCCGACGGATTGGCGACACAAGGCGACGGCATTGCTGTTTCCGCGATCGCTGTTCCGGCGTACACCCAAAGAGCCGTAACAGGTCAGATCCTTTTAGGTGAACTCTGAGGCGAAGATAACAAACCTCGGGGCGCAAGCGACGACTTATAAACCCTCGTCGCGACGGCGCCGCCAGCGTTCCTCCATCTTGTCCATGAAGCCCTGCCCGTCGGCGCGGGATCCCTGGGCGGTCTTCGCTCGATCGCGTCCCTGAGCTGCATCCGCATTGCCACCGACGTGCTGCCAGGAGTAGATGGCGGTCACCGCCGCCGCGACCATGATCACGAAGCCAAGGACGCTAAGGAATGGATTGATCGAAATACCTGCGATGAGGAGGCCGAGGCCGGCAAAGAACCCCACACCGGCAATTGCCGCGCGACGCCGATGAACTCGCCGTACGCTGGTCCCGCGCAACGCGTTGACCAGCTTCGGATCCTCGGCCGCAAGCGCGGCTTCCATCTGCTCGAGAAGCCGTTGCTCCTCATCTGAGAGGGCCACTGGCCACCTCCCAAAGGTCTCGTCGTACGCGTGCCGTCATGATACGCCT
>DATLQC010000024.1:0-24504 GCA_035535395.1 Propionibacteriaceae bacterium
TTGATTGGCACTCTGACGTCGGTTCACTGAAGTCCGGCTCCTTCGTCGCTTTCGGTAGATCAAGGCTCGCGCAGGTGTCTCAATATGTATCCGAAAGCTCCTGCAGTCGCCGGAGGCGAACCGACGTCATAGCGCGGAGGCTCATGCTGACTCTGCCTTCCTCGAGGCTGTTTCCTGATCGGCGGTGACCTGCTCGTCCAGCGCCACCAGAACTGATGTGAACCGAGCCGCGTACTTGCTGATCCACCGGTTGGCAACCTGCTCAATCGGCACGGGATTCAGGTAGTGCCGCTTTATTCGTCCTTGCCGTGCTGTGATCACGAGATTGGCCTCGGCCAGCACTGCGAGATGTTTCATGACACCGAACCGAGTCATGTGCGGAAACCTCTCGCACAGCTCATTGAGCGTCTGTCCGTCCCGGCTGAACAGGTGATCCAGTAGGGCTCGCCTGGTTGGGTCGGCGAGGGCCCGAAAGATATCGCCGCCTTTCTCCTCCACGAACGGATGATATGTGACCATCTAGTCACATATCAACCCCAATAGTTGTCTAGAAGACTGCGGGTCATGAACTCGTTACTGGAGCGGCTCTTCGACGCCTGGACCGATGTTGACGATCTTTCTGAGCTGGAAGAGCGGTTCGCCGACCTCTATACCGATCCGGTACGCGTCAACGGCACAGATACGTCACTGGCAGCTCTGGTGGCCAGAGCGCGATCACTGCATGGAGCGTTCTCCGGCCTGCGGGCCGAGCTGCTGCAGGTTGTTGACGATAGCGACAGCGTCGCCGTCGCCTTCCTCATGCATGGCTGGCACACCGGGCCGTACGAGACCCCATTCGGAATCATCCAGCCAACCGGGTCCAAGGTACAGATCCGCACCATTGACGTCTTGACAATCAGCGACGCCAAGATCTCCGCGATCTGGGTGACTGCGGATGATCTTGGCACGCTACGCCAGCTCGGCTGGCGGCCCTAGCCGCCACCGGATGACCGGCCACGTCATCAGTGGCAGGATCACAGCAAACCGATCGTATGAGGAGCGTTTGTGACCCAGAGCGTTACCCCGACTCCAGCCCCAGATCTCAAGATCATCTCGAGCAGGGTTTTCCGGGGTCCGAACATCTGGCACTACGAACCGGCTATCCAGCTGGTAGTCGACCTGGGAGTGCTGGAGGAGTTCCCAACCAACAAGCTGCCGGACTTCCCCGACGGTCTCGTAGAGCGGCTGCCTGGCCTGATGAACCACAGCTGCAGCCGGGGCCGCCGCGGCGGTTTCGTCGAGCGGCTACACGAGGGAACGTGGGTCGGTCATGTCGCCGAGCATGTGGCACTGCAGCTGCAACAGACCGTCGGCCACGACATGCGCCGGGGCAAGACGCGGCAGGTGAAGGGCGAGCGCGGCCGTTACAACGTGATCTATGCCTACTACGACGAATCCGTTGGGCTTGCCGCAGGCGAATTGGCCGTCCGGTTGATCAACGACCTCATCGTTGAAGATCCAGACTTCGACTTCGACAAGGAGTTGGAAAGCTTTATCATCCGCGGTGAGCGGACCGCCTTCGGGCCGTCCACTCAGGCGATCGTCGAGGAGGCGGTGAGCCGCGACATTCCTTACCTGCGGCTCAACACCGCTTCACTCGTGCAGCTCGGCCAGGGCGTCCATCAGAAGCGCATTCGGGCCACCATGACATCCGAGACGCCCTCGGTCGCAGTAGACATCGCGAGCAACAAGGAGCTCACGCTCTCGCTGCTCTCGGCTGCAGGCCTGCCGGTTCCTCGATCGCAGTCGGTACGCACCGTCGATGATGCGGTCCGGCTGGCAAACCGCATCGGTTACCCCGTGGTCCTGAAACCACTCGATGGCAACCACGGCCGTGGGGTCATGCTCGACCTGCGCAGTGATGCCGATGTCCGCGCCGCGTTCGATATTGCCAAATCGGAGTCGCGAGGCGGATTGATCATTGTCGAGACCTATGTCACCGGGCGTGACTACCGATGTCTGGTGATCGACGGCAAGATCGCCGCCATCGCGGAGCGGGTGCCCGCCCACGTCATCGGTGACGGCGTGCTGACGATCAATGAGCTGGTTGCCGACACCAATACCGATCCCCGCCGCGGCGTTGGCCATGAGAAGGTGCTGACCAGGATCAAGATCGACCAGGCCGCAATTGATCTTGTGGCGGCGCAGGGCTTCAACATGGATGACGTGCCACCAGAGGGCACCACGGTGAAGCTCACGCTGACCGGGAACATGTCCACCGGCGGCATCTCCATCGACCGCACTTTCGAAGCCCATCCGGAGAACATCGAGATTGCCGAAGAGGCCGCGCAGGTCGTCGGCTTGGACATTGCGGGCATCGACTTCATCGCACCTGATATCACCCAGCCGGTACGCGAGACGGGCGGCGCCATCTGCGAGGTGAATGCTGCGCCGGGCTTTCGCATGCATACCCACCCCACGATCGGTGACCCGCAGTACGTGGCGAAGCCCGTCATCGACATGCTGTTCCCGCCGGGCACGCCGAGCCGGATACCGATCGTTGCGGTCACCGGCACAAACGGCAAGACCACGACGGCACGGATGATCGCCCACATCTTCAAGGGCATTGGCAAGAAGGTCGGCATGACATCGACCGATGGCGTGGTAATCGACGAGCGGTTGGTCATCCGCTCGGACGCCTCCGGACCGAGGTCGGCGAAGATGGTGCTGCAGAATCCGCGAGTCGACTTCGCGGTCTTCGAGGTGGCGCGCGGCGGCATCCTGCGCGAAGGCCTGGGTTATGAGCGCAATGACGTCGGGGTAGTGCTCAACGTGCAGGCGGATCATCTGGGGCTGCGCGGAGTGGACACCCTTGAGCAGCTTGCAGATGTCAAAGCGGTCATTGTGGAGGCGGTACCGCGTAATGGTTTCGCCGTACTCAATGCTGACGATCCGCTGGTCAGGGCGATGCGGCGACGTTGCTCTGGCCGGATCGTGTGGTTCAGCATGGCCGAGCCAGGCAGCGAGATCCGCGATTCCGTTGATGATCACTGCCGCCGCGGCGGACGGGCTGTCGTTCTGGAGCATAGTGATCTTGGTGAGATGATCATGGTCAAGGAGGGCCGTCGCTCGATGCAGTTGGCCTGGACCCACCTGCTGCCAGCAACGTTCGGGGGCCGCGCCACGATGAACGTCCAAAACGCCATGGCGGCCGCGGCGGCGGCGTTCGCGGCGAGTGCCTCGCTGCACGACATCCGGCAGGGCTTGCGCACCTTCTCGACCAACTACTACCTCGCTCCCGGCCGCCTCAACGAGGTCAATGTCGAGGGCCGAACCGTCATCGTCGACTATTGCCACAACGTTCCGGGAATGATCATGCTCGGCGATTTCGTTGACAAGACCGGCAATGCCCTGGAAAGCACGAATGATCTAGGCCGAGTGTCGCGGATTGGTGTGATCGCCACCGCTGGTGATCGCCGGAACGATGACATGCACGCACTCGGCCGTGAGGCGGCTCAGCACTTCGATGTCCTGATCGTGCGGGAGGACAAGAATCTCCGCGCTCGAGCACCCGGTGAGGTGGCCGACTTAGTGGCGAGCGGGGCGCGTCAGGCAATTGCGGAGGGGGCGCGCTGCAAGCAGGTCGAGATCGTTTTGGACGAGCTGGCAAGCGTCCGGCATGCGATGTCGCGCTCCAACCCTAGCGACCTCGTCGTGATCTGTGTTGAACAGCACGCAGCTGTGATGGCCTATCTGGAGTCTTACGGTCATCACGCGCAGCCAGGGGCGCGGCCTGAAGACAATGGAGATATCAGCAATGCCGTGGCTGATCCCGATTCGCACTGAGCTGCGAGCGTCGGCGGAACCATAGGCGCGAGCAGCTCAAATCTGCTTGAGCACTTTGGTCCGCAGCGCATCGGCACTGTCCCGTGACGCGCCATGATCGAGCAACCACTGCTCCAGTAGCTCCCGATCTTGGTGGGTCATGATCGCCACCACGTCGCCGTCCCGGGCTTGGCCGACCAGCGAGATCAGGCCGCCCAGCTCGCTGTCGTGCGTAGCTTGGATCTCCATGCCGGCATGCGCCGCACCTTCGGAGATCAATTCGTTGATCTGATCCACGCTTCGGCCGCGCAGGTAGTTCTGTTTGTGGACGATCTCCAGCACATCCGCGCCTAGCGCGGCGATCTCGCCGAGGCGTACGAAGACATCGTCGGCCCGATCACCGGCTGTACCGACACCAAGCAGCAGCCGGCTGTGCTGGGGCCGAATGCCATTCATAATCTCCAGCAGCGCCTCGAGTCCGGCCTCATTGTGGGCCAAGTCGATTACCACGCTGATCGTTCCGCTGGTGATCGGTACGGTCCAGATGTTCATCCTCCCCGGGTTGTACTCGTTCGGATCGAAAGTTCGCAGACCGTCGGCGACCTGCTGAACAGAAAAGCCAAGCGCCAGAGTGGCTGAGGTGACCGCCAGTACGTTCTCCACATTGACCCTGCTCAAGCCGGCCAAAGTCATCGGCACGTTGATCGCCTCGACGACCTGAAGCGGGTCCGCACCCGGTCTAAGGACGCAAACCCAGCCGTCGAGCAGCGTCGTCACTCGGCCTCCCTCAGTAAGCACGCTGCGTCCCGACGGTGAGTCGGGGTCCCGAGTGAAGGCCCAAGTCTGAGCTTTGGTGCCAAGTCGCATAGCAAACGTTCGAGGGTCATCGGCGTTCAGCACACACCAGCCGTCCGGCTTGGTGATCTTGGTGATTACCGCCTTCACCTCCGCGAGCTGGTCGAGGGTGTCAATGCCACCCAGTCCGAGATGGTCGGCACTGATATTGGTCACCACGGAGACGTCGTTGTAGGCGACACCGACACCGCGGCGCAGGATGCCGCCGCGTGCCGTCTCGGTGACCGCGAGCTCAACACCTGGATCACGGAGTACCCGGCCGGCTCCACTCGGACCTGAGAAGTCGCCGGCCTCGACCAATTCCCCGTCGATGTAGACCCCATCCGTGCTCGACCAGCCGACCAACTTTCCCGCTCTGCGCGCCACATGGCCGATCATTCGCGCCGTGGTGGTCTTGCCGTTGGTCCCAGTGATCGCTACAACGGGAATCCGCGGCCTGATCAATGTCGGTGCCGAACCGAGCGGAGCGGTGGCAAGTGCAGCGCCCTCAGCGGTAATCATGTCTGCGACTGCCTCTGGGCCAGCGGCGACGGTGTCAAGCACTCGAGCCAGCCCATACGCCAACGCCTCGGCCCGGCCCGCGTTGTGCCAGGGAAATGCCACGACCAGTTCGTATACCGACTGTCCGGTCCGGGTACGCACCGCGAGCCGCGTCACACCTCCAGCGTTAGCGATCCGTCGGACGATCTGAGTAAGCAGTCGTATCGAGA
This sequence comes from Propionibacteriaceae bacterium, assembly GCA_035535395.1. GTDB lineage: Bacteria > Actinomycetota > Actinomycetes > Propionibacteriales > Propionibacteriaceae > Microlunatus. The sequence continues at coordinate 5,370 of DATLQC010000024.1, forward strand.
AGCGTTGCCGGAAAACCGTCCCGGCGGCTCCCGGCCGAGGCCTGCCCAAGCCCAGCTCGGTACCAAGATCGCGAGCTGCGGTGTCGGACAGGTCTATGAGTTCGCTGAGATCGAGCGTGAGCTTGGCCGCCGGCCGCGGGAAGTACAGGTTGGGTCCGTCGAGCAGGCGCACTTCGACGAGTGAGCGCGGAGCAGGTGCGCTGACCATCCGGCCCCGTCAGGCACCGGTGGAGTGCAGGCCACCGTCGACGTGGATCATCTCGCCGGTCGTCTTGGGGAAAAAGTCGCTGAGCAGAGCCACTACCGCCCGAGCGGTTGGCGTGATGTCCTTGGGATCCCAGCCCAGCGGCGCTCGTTGCCCCCACACTTCGTTGAAGGCATCCGCGCCACCGATCGCCTTCTTCGCAAGCGTCTCCAACGGACCCGCGGCAACAAGATTGACGCGTATCCCATCAGGTCCCAGGTAGCGCGCTAGATAGCGACAGGTGCTCTCTAGAGCCGCCTTCGCTACACCCATCCAGTCGTAGACCGGCCAGGACACTGTTGCATCGAAGGTCAGACCGACCACCGAGGCCGGCTCAGCTAGCAGAGGCTTGCATGCCATAGTCAATGAGGCCAAGGAGTAGGCCGACACTTGCAGCGCGGTGCCGACATCGGACCACGGCGTACTCAAGAACTTCCCTCCGAGCGCCGTCTCAGGATTAGCGAACGCCAGCGAGTGCACCAGCCCATCGAGATGGTCCAGATGCTCGCCCAGCTGTGCAGCCAGGCCCTCCAAATGATCTTCGTTGGTGACGTCCACTTCCAATAGCAGCGGTACCGGGTCGAGCTTTTTGATCACCCGACCAGTCAGGCTCATGGCTCGGCCGAAGTTGGAGACAACCACCGTTGCTCCCTCCGCCTGAGCGATCTTGGCGACATGAAAGCCAATGGAGGTGTCCAGGGTGACGCCGGCAACAAGGATGCTCTTGCCCTCGAGAATGCCCACAAATGATCCCTTCTACCGGTGCTGTTGTGAAAGGTTTCCGTCGTCAGTCAGTGGCCCATGCCAAGGCCGCCGTCGACTGCGATTACTGCACCGGTGATGTAGCTGGCCGCGTCGCTGGCGAGGAACTCGATGGTCCCTGCAACGTCGTCAACCGAGCCGAACCGGCCAAGCGGGATCTGCTCGGCATACTTCTTGATCAGATCGTCGCTCAGCTCCGCGGTCATATCGGTCTCGATGAAGCCCGGAGCGACCACATTGGCGGTAATGCCGCGTGATCCCAGCTCGCGCGCCAGGGAGCGCGCCATTCCGACCAGACCCGACTTCGAAGCCGCGTAGTTCACCTGTCCGGCGGAGCCCATCATGCCGACTACTGAGGAGACGAACACGATCCGTCCGAACTTTCCGCGGATCATCGGTCGCGCGGCCCGCCGCGCCACCCGAAAGGCACCGCTGAGATTGGTGGCAATCACCTGATCCCAGTCCTCATCCGACATCCGCATGAGCAAGGTGTCCCGGGTGATTCCGGCGTTCGCAATCAGCACTTCGACGGCTCCCAGGCTCGACTCGACTTGAGCAAACGCTGCCTCCACCTGGACCGGATCGGTCACATCGCACTGCACGCCGAGTACGTCGGCGGGTACCTCGCCGCTGCGGTAGGTAGCGGCCACCCGATGCCCAGCTTTGGCCAGCCGAAGAGCAATTCCGTGGCCGATTCCCTTGCTGCCACCGGTCACCAGAACAACGCGCGATGGATTCACGGGGGTCACGCTATCGAGTACTCCAGATCGTCGGAGAGCAGGCGTAGGCTGACGTGGTGACCGATGGCGAGGCGGGTGCGAAGACACCCATCACCGCCGAGCCGGGCCGCCGAGGCTCGGCCCCGCTGATCACCGATGCTCGCATCGCGACCAGCGATGAGATGTCGGCCCGGATCCGCCAGTACACCATCACCATGAGCATCCGGGCAGCCTGTTTTCTTAGCATGATCTTTGTGCACGGCACCCTCCGGTGGATCCTGTTCGCGGGCGCGGTGGTATTGCCGTTGGTCGCAGTCATGGCCGCAAACCAAGTCAACCAGCGTTTCCGCCGGCGCAAGCTGACCCACGATATGCCAAGCGACCGCCCGGAACTGACAACCGGTTACGGTGACGGGGCGAATGATGAAGTCATCGAAGAGGAGGACATCAGTCAACAGCGGCCGAACGAACGCGTCGCGTAGCGGCGTCGATCCGCTTCCCGAAGGGCCCGATGATTTAGTGTGCTCGGCTCGGGGCTGTCAGCAACCTGCTGCATACGACCTGCAGTGGAACAATCCGAGAATCCATACCACCGACCGGCGCAAGCATTGGCTCGCCTGCGATGATCACCACGAGTCCCTGGCGCAATTCCTCGCGGCTCGCGGGTTCCTGAAAGAGGTGCTCCCTCTCTAGCCGCCTATGGCGGACATAGGCCGGTCCGGTTGCAGGAAGCTTGGGTCGTTGATGCCATGGCCGGGCTTTTTACCGGCGACCGCAGCAACCCACCTTGCGGCAAGCTCTGCGTCGCTCGCACCGCTGCGCAACGGCGTACGCAGGTCGGACTCGGTGCGGGCGAAGAGGCAGTTGCGGATTTGGCCGTCGGCAGTAAGCCGAACACGGTCGCAGGCGCCGCAGAACGGTTGGGTCACCGAGGCGATGATGCCGACCGAGTAATCGGTTCCGGCGACGCGGAACAGCTCGGCCGGTGCACTCCCCCGGGCCCGGGCATCCTCGGGGTCCTCGACCAGCTCAACGTGCTGGCCAAGATGCTCCTTGATCTCCGCCGCGGTGATCATTTCGTCGCGCTTCCAGCCGTGTTGCGGATCCAGTGGCATCTGCTCGATGAACCGCAGCTGCACCTGCTCTGCCATTGCCCATTGCAGCAGATCGAACGCTTCATGATCATTGATAGCGCGCAGTAACACAGTGTTGATCTTGACGGGCTGTAGGCCCGCCTCACGTGCCGCCGTGATTCCGGCGAGCACATCGGGCAGTCGACGCCGCCTGCTGATCTTGGCAAAGGTGTCCGGATCGAGAGTGTCGAGCGAGACGTTGATCCGCCTCAGGCCCGCCGCGGCCAGTTTGTCGGCACGGGCGGCCAGACCGATCCCGTTTGTGGTCAGAGCAATCTCTGGCGTTGGCGAGAGGGCTGCAATATCGGCGACCAGAAGCTCAAGATTCTTGCGGAGCAGCGGTTCGCCACCGGTCAGGCGTACGGTCGTGATGCCCAGCCGCTCGACACCGATGGTGATCAAGCGCACAATCTCGTCGTCAGTCAAAACGTCGGCGCCCGGGAGCCAATCCAATCCTTCCGGCGGCATGCAATAGGCACACCGCAGGTTGCAGCGATCGGTCAACGACACCCGCAGATCAGTTGCCACTCTGCCGTAGGCATCCGCAAGCACGAGTTGATCACGCTCTGTTGTTTCCGCACGCGCGGAAAACGTGGATCGTAGCCGGGGGAACGGCAGCAGCGTGGTCATTCCTGAAGTCTAATTTGGCCGTCTCGCGACCAGGTGATCCGCTCAGGATGCGTGTAGACGTTCATGGTTTCGCCGCGGACGAATCCAACGAGAGTCAGCCCAGCCGCCTCAGCGAGCTCTGCCGCCAGCGAGCTGGGAGCAGACACTGCCGCAAGCATTGGGATGCCTGCCAGAACCGCCTTCTGGGTCAGCTCAAACGACGCCCGTCCCGAAACGGCCAAGATCATCCGGCGCAACGGGAGCAGTTTTTCTCGAATCGCCCAACCGATGACCTTGTCCACTGCGTTGTGGCGGCCGACATCCTCCCGAACACAGACCATTTCCGAGTGCAGACCCAACAGTCCTGCGGCATGCAGTCCGCCCGTCTGATCGAACGCGCGCTGCTGCTGCCGCAGCCGTATCGGTGCCATCAGCACCAGCTCAGCAGGGATGCGTGCGTTCGTGGCCACTCCATATGGCGACTCGCGGAGGACCTGTTCGATCGTCGTCGTGCCACATATGCCGCATGCGGCACTCATCACAACATTGCGCCGAACCACCGCCGAGGCGGGGACGTGCGGGGCAAGGGTGACGTCCAACACGTTGTATGTGTTGACCCCGTCTGGACCAGACCCCGCGCAGTAGCGGGCGAGCACAATGTCGGAGCGCTCGCTGATGATGCCCTCGCTGTAGAGCAGCCCATGCGCAAGATCGATGTCGTTGCCGGGCGTACGCATGGTCACCAAGTACGGCTCACCGTTCAGGCGGATCTCCAGCGGCTCCTCGACCGCCAAGGTGTCGCTGCGCCGGATCGTCCCCTCGGCTCCTACCCGCAGCACCGCATGGCGACGGGTTACTCGTCCCATGACATCATCTTGGCCCATACGATCAACAGGGCTACACAATTTGCCCTCTCAGGAGCATCCGAGCTATGGAACTCAAGCAATGGTTGACCACCCTGTCCAGCGAGCTTCAAACCAGCGACGTCACCATGGATGAAGATGCAGTCCATATCCTTCTGGACCTGGCGCGAGACTCCGCACATGAGATAGAACGGGTGGCCGCGCCGCTAACGACCTTCGTTGTCGGGGTCGCCGTTGGGCGAGGTGCCACGCTGGGCAGCGCCGCCGCCACCGCAACCGCGCTGCTGATGAACGCCAATAACGTTGGCGAGACCTCCGACTAGCCTGGCTCCGTGCGCCGCTTGTGGCTCCGCTGGGCACTGCTGATCATGTTCGTCGCAGTGCTCGGTGTCATCTTCGTCAACTTAGGTGAGTGGCAGCTCGACCGGTTGGCTCAGCGCAAGGAGCGCAACGCTACAACCATCGCCAACGAGCAGAAACCGGTTCAGCCGTACGAACAAGTGTTCACTCATCCCATCACCGATGCTGATCAATGGCGGCGTGTCGAGGCGCGCGGAACGTTCGACGCAGAACATCAGTTTGTGTTGCGTTATCGCAGCAATGGTGATGCCGATGGCTACGAGATCGTGACACCGCTCCGCACAGCCACTGGCGCCGTGCTGGTGGATCGCGGTTTTATCCGGCTGGAACGCGGCGCTCGGATTCCGGCAGTAGCTCCAATCCCACCAACCGGCGAAGTGACGGTTGTCGGACACGTACGCCGCGACGAGAAGGGTCGGCGAGCCGCCATCACGCCGGTGGACAATCAGATGCGCCTGATCAACTCCAAGGCCATCGCAGCCACGCTGCCGTATCCAATTACTTCGGGCTATATCGGGCTGCTTACGGTGCAGCCGGAGCAGCAAGGGGGCCTTCAGCCGATCCACCTGCCTGACCTCTCCGAAGGTCCACATTTCTGGTATGCGGTGCAGTGGTTTATGTTCACCGCGGTCGCCGTGGCGGGCATCGTGGTGTTCATCCGGAGTGATCTGCGGGCCAGACGCGAGGAGCGCGAGGACGCCGCCGAAGCTCGCGTAACGGTGTAAAGGAGTCTGATCATGGATCTCGGGCTGGCTGACCGTGCGTTCGTGGTTACGGCTGCCAGCAGCGGTCTTGGCCGCGCCGCGGCCGAGCAGCTCGTCGCAGAGGGCGCCCGCGTCGTACTCGTGGCTCGGCGAGCAGAGATGCTGGCCGAAGCCGTAAGCCGGATGGGGCCGGACCGGGCCGTTGCGCTCGCTGCTGACCTGACCGACGCCAACACGGCCGAGACGGCCTGCGCGCTGGCGCTAGACGCTTTCGGCCGGCTGGATGGCGCGTTGATCAGTGTTGGTGGCCCAGCGGCCGGATCAGTGCTGGGCACTAGCGAGGAGCAATGGCGCAGCGCCTTCGACTCCGTTTTCTTGGCGGCGTTGCGGGTCAGCAGGGCCGTCGTGAGGCACGGCACAGCAAATGATCTCTGCATCGCCTGGGTGCTGTCGATCTCGGCGAAGATGCCGATATCCGGACTTGCTACATCGAACGGTCTGCGCCCCGGGCTCGCCATGCTTGTCAAGCAGCTCGCCGACGAACTCGGCCCTCAGGGCACGCGCATCATCGGCTTGTTGCCCGGCTCCATCGAAACCGAACGGGTCCAGTACCTTGACTCGCTCAAGGACGATCCGGCGGCGGCGCGGGCCAGCGCTGAGGCGGCGATTCCGTTGCGCCGGTATGGTCGAGCCGAGGAATTCGGCCGGGTCGCGGCGTTCGTGCTCTCGCCCGCCGCGTCTTATCTGACCGGCTCGGTGATCCCGGTCGAGGGCGGCGCCCAACGCGGACTTTGATCAAATTGCGTCCGGTAGAGCTCCGCATACAGCCCGCCCTCGCGCAGCAGCTCCTCATGCCGACCGCGCTGCACGATCCGGCCATGATCAACGACGATGATCAAGTCGGCGTTGCGAACCGTCGACAACCGGTGCGCGATGACGATGCTGGTGCGGCCCTCCATGGCAAGATCAAGTGCTTGCTGCACGGCGACTTCGGATTCTGAATCCAGGTGGGCAGTGGCCTCGTCGAGGACGACAATTGGCGGTGCCTTAAGGAGTAGCCGGGCGATGGCAAGGCGCTGCCGCTCCCCACCCGACAACCGATAGCCGCGCTCGCCTACCACCGTGTCCAGGCCGTCAGGCAAGCTCTCGACTAGCGTCTTGAGCTGTGCCGCCTCGAGCGCCTCCCACACCTCCGCGTCGGTGACGTCAGGCTTGGCGTACTGCAAGTTTGCGCGGATCGTGTCGTGGAACATATGCGCGTCCTGCGTAACGTAGCCGACCTTGGCGCGCAACGACTGCTGCGTGAGCTTCCTGACATCTGTGCCGGCCACTGAGACCGTTCCGGACGTGGCGTCGTAAAGCCGTGCAATCAAGTGGGTGATCGTGGTCTTCCCGCCGCCGGAACGGCCGACGAGTGCCACCGTTTGGCCGGCCGGGGCATCGAAGGTCACCTCATGCAGCACCTCCCCGCTGGGCCGTTGATCAAGTGAGGCAATCGACTCCAGGCTTGCCAATGACACCTCATTGGCGGTCGGGTAGCTGAACGAGACATGATCAAAGCTCACCGAGGCGGGGCCCTTGACTGGCTCGGCGTCCTCGGCGTCGCGGATCATCGGCACCAGGTCGAGAACTTCGAAGACTCGGTCGAAGCTGACAAGGGCGTTCATGACGTCGATACGCAGATTGGTGAGCTGGGTGAGCGGCCCGTACAGCTGAGCCAACAGCCCAGCCAAGGCTGTCAGCGTGCCTACGGTCAGAACGCCGTCAATGGCCAGCGATCCACCCACGCCATACACCAGTGCTGTGGCCAATGCCGCGACCAGGCCCAACGAGGTAAAGAAGAACCGCCCGTTCATGGCAATCTTGACCGAGACGTCGCGTACGGCTCCGGCACGTTCTGCAAACCGGTCGTGCTCCTCAAGAACCCGACCGAATAGCTTGACCAGCAGCGCGCCGCTGACGCTGAACCGCTCGGTCATAGTGGCGGACATGTCGCCGTTGAGTTGCATCTGAGTACGCGTCAGATCAGCAAGCTTGCGGCCGACGATCTTGGCCGGGATCAGGAAGATCGGCAACATGATCAGAGCAGCAAGGGTGAGCTGCCAACTCAGGACGATCATGGCTGCTAGTACGAGCACCAGGCTGATCAAGTTAGACAGGACCGTCGACAAGGTGGATGTGAACGCCTGCTGCGCTCCGATCACATCTGAGTTGAGTCGCGATACCAGCTTTCCGGTCTGGGTTCTGGTGTAGAAGGCAATCGGCATCTGGACCACATGATCGAAGACCTGTGTTCGCATGTCGAAGATCAAGCCCTCGCCGATCGTTGAGGAAAACCAGCGCTGAACCAGGTTGAGCACCGCCTGCAACACAGCCAGGCCAGCAACTGTCACGCTCAGGATGATCACGATCTGTCGATCGCCCTGCAAAATGCCCTTGTCGATGATCTCTTTGAAAAGCAGCGGCGGCGTAACACTGAGAGCCGACATCAGCACTACCGTTATGACAAAAATGGTGATCAGGAGCCGATACGGCTTCGCGAAGCGCAGGATGCGCCAGACAACACCGGGACTGAGCTGATGTTGGGCAATGTCAGGATCCTGCGACATGCGCCGCATCATCATGTACATCGACACGGTTTACTCCAGAGGCTTGGAAACACTGGTTCCCAGGCTATGCGGAGGCAGTGACAGGCAGCGCTACCACGCTGTCAGAGTGCAATGGACACCGCGCTATCCCGTCGGTTCGCCTCCGGCGCCTGCAGGAGCGTTCGGCGAAGCGCCTCGCCACCATTAGCCGGGGTGGGAACGCCTGCGCTTCACCGAAGGCGACGAAGAAGCGGCCTGAATGCAGCGCAAAGGCCCGGACGCAACTGCGTCCGGGCCTATTGGTGATGACTGGTGATCAGCGCTTCCTGGCTGGAGCCTTCTTCGCGGTCGTCTTCTTAGCAGGTGCCTTCTTAGCCGCTGACTTCTTCGCCGGAGCCTTGGCGGCCTTGGCGGTCGTCTTCTTGGCGGGCGCCTTCTTGGCAGCTGACTTCTTCGCCGCAGACTTGGCGGTCGTCTTCTTCGCAGGTGCCTTCTTGGCAGCTGACTTCTTCGCCGGAGCCTTAGCGGCCTTGGCGGTCGTCTTCTTCGCAGCTGTCTTCTTGGCAGGACCCGCTGCGCTCTTCTTTGCTGCGCTGCTCGATGCCGCCTTCTTGGCACCGCGCGTTGCGCCTCCGCGACCGCGCAGCGCAACTCCGGCTTCCTTCAGGACACCATGTACGAACCCGAAGGAACGACCGGCGTCGTCAGCGATCTTCCGGATGCTCTCGCCCGCGGCGTACCGCTTGGCGTACCGGGAAGCAAGCTCTGTCCGCTGCGTCCCGGTGATGCGTGAACCTTTAGCCAATGCCTTGGCCACTGCGCCTCCCTTTGTCTTGAGGTCATCGCGGTTGAGCGACGACGTTGCCAGAGCAGTGTTTCAGACCACTGATCGACACTTCAAGATCAATGATCACCCATTTCTAGCACGTTTCTGAGGCGTTTGGGCATTTTCTGACTGATCAATTGATGTAAGTGACTGATCAGCTCAACGACGGCCAGTTGATCTCCGGTCCCAAGACCTGATCATGAGGCCGGCGTGATCAGGCCAAGGCGACCAGATCCGCATACTCCGGACTCCAAAGATCTTCTACGCCATCCGGCAGCAGCAACACCCGATCAGGATCAAGAGCAGCTACCGCTCCCTCGTCGTGGGTGACCAAGACGACGGCACCGGCGTAACGCTTGATTGCGGAGAGCACCTCGGTACGTGACGCAGGATCAAGGTTGTTGGTCGGCTCGTCGAGCAATAACACATTGGCGCTGGAGCACACCAGGATGGCCAATGCCAGCCTCGTCTTCTCGCCGCCGGATAGCACACTCGTCGGCTTGTCGACGTCGTCACCAGAGAACAGGAACGAGCCGAGCACCTTGCGGACATCGGTTTCGCCAAGCTGCGGTGCAGCGGTCTTCATATTTGCCAGCACGGATCGGCCAATGTCCAAGGTCTCATGCTCTTGTGCGTAGTAGCCGATGCGCAGACCGTGACCAGCTAGAACCTGGCCTGTGTCTGGCTCATCCAAGCCGGCGAGGATCCGCAGCAACGTGGTCTTGCCTGCGCCGTTGAGGCCAAGCACCACGACGTGGCTACCTTTGTCGATGGCTAGATCAACATCGGTGAATACCTCAAGAGACCCATAACTCTTGCTGAGGTCTGTCGCCGTTAGTGGAGTCTTACCGCACGGCGCCGGGTCCGGAAACTTGATCTTGGCAACCCGATCCTGAGTCCGGTCCCCATCCGTCTCGGCCAGCAGGCGCTCGGCCCGCCTGACCATGTTGTGGGCCGCCATGGCCTTTGTCGCCTTGGCACGCATCTTGTCGGCCTGGCTGAAGAGCTGGTCCGCCTTACGCTCCGCGTTCAGTCGCTCCCGACGCCTGCGCCTCTCATCGGTTTCCCGCTGCTGCAGATATTGCTTCCAGCCCAGCGCGTAGATGTCCAGCTCGGCGCGATTCGCATCTAGATGGAACACCTTGTTGACGCATCGCTCAAGCAGTCCCACATCGTGGCTGATCACCAGCAACCCACCGGAATGGGCAGCCAGAAAGTCGCGCAACCAGACGATCGAATCGGCATCAAGATGGTTGGTCGGCTCGTCCAGCAGCAGGGTCTCGGCTCCAGAGAACAAGATCCTCGCCAGCTCAACGCGCCGCCGCTGACCGCCAGATAATGTGCCGATCGGCTGGTGGAGCACGCGCTCTGGCAATCCGAGATTACTGGCGATCCGTGCCGCTTCAGACTCTGCTGCGTAGCCACCCGCAGCCGCGAGCTCGGCCTCGGCTCGCGCGTAGGCGGTCATGGCCTTGTCTCGGACTGCGGCGGAGTCATCACCCATCGCGAGCTCCGCACGGCGTAGTCGATCAACAACTGCATCTAAACCGCGGGCAGACAAAATGCGGTTCTTGGCCAGCACATCCAGATCACCAGTCCGCGGATCTTGGGGCAAATAGCCGACAGCACCAGTCCTGGTGATCATTCCACTTACAGGTTGTGCCTCGCCGGACAGGATCCTGGTCAGCGTGGTCTTGCCAGCACCATTACGGCCAACCAAGCCGATCTTGTCGCCGGGCGCCACCTGGAACGAGGCATGCTCCAGCAGAAGACGCGCACCGGCGCGTACCTCCACATCCCTCGCGACCAGCATCGGACCCACTCTTTCTGAATTGTGGCGACCAAAGATCGCTCTTCCAGACTCTCGGTCGGTCACAGAGCCGTAGGGAACGGTTCAGGACGACCACGGTCACCTTCAGCGCTTGACTTGCCTCTACAATTCCCAGGGTTTCAAGCCTCTTGCGTTCTTCACCGGCCTCACCGCCCCGATTGGCCTGTCAGAAAACTGCGTTCACGTAGCTTGCTGGCGGTCTGCGCAGGTTGCAACCTATGCAGACCGCCAGGAAACTACGTAAACCTAGGTTTCTGACGATGCGGTGAGCGCAGGAAGTGGCCACAGGGAGTGAGCGCAGGATCCGGATGTTGAAGTTGTCCGCGTACACCAGCTCGCCGGCTTGATGGATTGCCGGCCATCGCTCGAACACCGTCTGCAATGCAATCCGGCCTTCCAGCCGGGCCAGCGGCGCCCCAGGCAACTCTTCGAGAAGCTCCAGGGCACGAAGCAGTTGGTCGCGTTCACTGCGGACGAGGGCGCCGACCGCCACTGCGAACCCCTGGCAAGATCACTGCTCGAGCGACGCATGTTCGACTGGCTCGACGAAACCCTTCGCCGTACTCCGGGAAGCAGTGATCAATAACGGCCCGTTCCGACTCTGGCTGCTGCGAGGTCTCGCCAGCCAAGTCCGAGTCTTTGGTAGAGCGCAATTGCCGCGGTGTTCCAGGTATCTGCGATCAAGGCCGCGCGTCCGCGTTCACTGACAAGAGTGTGCGAAACCAAACCGCAGACGCGTTCGGCAAGGCGTTGGCTCCGGAAGTTGGGATCAGTAGCGGCTCCCGCGATGAATCCCAGGTCGGCACAAGACCACGCGTCCGCGGCTACGGCCGCCAGTCCGCCGTTCACCCTGCAGCCAGCCCATCGCGACACCCCGGGCTCACATGGCCGGGCATAGCTGTCGGGAAATGCCCGATCCAGAAGCCTGCCGATCTCCTCCACATGGTCCTCATCAAGCCACTCGGCGTCATGGGTTCGGATCGACGGCGGTGCGGTGGTGTCCATCCAGCCGAATTCCAGGACCACGTCCAGCTCCACGAGTTCGCGGACCACGAGATGTACAAGGTCCCTGTCCCCAATCGTGCGGAAGGACGGACCGACCTCCGGCAAGATTTGCCGAAGCAGCGTGATCACGCTCGTCGGCTCGCCCTGAATGGCGAGCCGATCGCGCTTCGAGACTGCCGGCCCGGCCACCGCCGTCGCGGCTCCCGTGGTCCAAGCCCGAGCGCCAGTGCGGAAGTCCTGAGCAACCCAGAGCAGCAGCGGATCGCCACTGCATGCTGCTCTCAATGCGGCCGAGTCTCGGAGCTCCTCCATCACAACAACCTCATTGTCAGCGAGCCAAACGGGTCAAGGACCTGCTGTGCGCCTCCACCAAGCAGTGCGAAGAAAGCTGCGTAAACCCAGGTTGCATACGGTCTGCATAGGTTGCAACCTGTGCAGACCGTATGCAACCTACGTACACGTAGGTTTCCGCATCCAGCCACGTCCAGCCGCGCCCAGCTGAAGATGATCACCGTCGAGATCGCGACCAACCGCACTCGGCTACGTCTGAGCGCCCGACGCGAAGGGTTCGGGGAAGCTCGGCCAGCAGGCGGAGAAAGCTAAGGTGCTTGTAACTTGCGGCACGACGAATTCGAACGCGCCGCCCCAGACCGACCATCAACTTTCTGCACCTGCTGGCCGAGCTTCCCCGAACCGGCTCCCGAGAAGCGCTCAGACGTTAAAGCCGAGAGCGCGCAGTTGGTCGCGACCGTCGTCGGTGATCATCTCCATGCCCCACGGGGGCATCCAGACCCAGTTGATCACCCACCGATCGACCAGTCCCTCGAGCGCTGTCTGAGTCTGATCCTCGATCACGTCGGTCAGCGGACAGGCGGCCGAAGTCAGCGTCATATCGATGGTCAGGGATTCGTCATCCTCCAAGTGCAGGCCGTAGACCAGCCCAAGATCGACTACGTTGATACCAAGCTCAGGATCGACGACGTCCTTGAGTGCCTCTTCGATCTCCTCCAACAGCGCCTGATCATCGCGCTCCGATTGCTCCTCAAGGTCAACCTCGGGAAGATCATCCGCCACTAGATCGGACGGCCGACTCTGCCGCTCTCCACGATCGGCCGAAAGGTCCTCATAGCTGCGAGTGTCGGTCATTGCATCATCTCCTTAACTGCCCGCGCTCTGCGCTCGCATGACCGCGTCTCTGAAGGCTGACCAGCCGATCAAGGCGCACTTCACACGCGCCGGGAACTTCGCCACGCCGGCAAAGGCGATGCCGTCCTCGAGGCGCTCCTCATCGGGCTCGATCTGACCCTTGCCTTGCATCATGGTCAAGAATTCCTCGTACAAGTCCAAGCCATAGGCCACCTCGTTGCCGATCACCAGGTCGGTCATGACCGAGGTCGACGCCTGGGAGATCGAACAGCCCATTGCCTCGTACGACACATCAGTCACGGTCTCCCCGTCGAGGTGTACGCGTAGCCGCACCTCGTCTCCGCAGGTGGGATTGACATGGCGGACCTCGGCCTCGTACGGCTCCCGTAATCCACTGTGATGCTTGCTGCGATAGTGATCAAGAATGATCTCCTGGTAGAGCTCCTCGACCTTCATCGCAGTCCCCCGAAGAAACCGATGGTGTAGTCCAAGCCATCGATCAACGCGTCGACCTCGGCATAGGTCGTGTAGAGGTAAAAGGACGCGCGGGTCGAGGATTGCACTCCGAACCGCTCGTGGAGCGGCCGTGCGCAGTGATGCCCAGCTCGTACCGCGATACCCCTCGAGTCGAGCAACTGGCTGACATCATGCGGATGGATCTCCTGCCCATCAGGAGTCGTCAGCGTGAACGACACTGCGCCGCCGCGATCCACCGGCTCGTCCGGTCCGAGAATTCTGAGGCCCGGCAGCTCACGCAGTCCGCGCAGCGCGTACGCGGTGATGTCACGTTCGTGCGCGCTGATCTGATCCATTCCGATCGCCGTCAGGTACTGCGCGGCTGTAGCCAGTCCCACCGCCTGGGCAATTGGCGGGGTGCCCGCCTCAAAGCGATGCGGCGGCGGGGCGTACGTCGAGCCCTCCATGGTGACGACCTCGATCATCTCGCCGCCACCGAGGAAGGGCGGTAGCGCTGCCAAGATCTCGTAGCGTCCCCATAGCACGCCGATACCCGTGGGGCCCACCATCTTGTGGCCGGTGAAGGCGACTAGATCCGCCCCAAGGGAAGCCATGTTGACCGGCAGCTGCGGAACGGCCTGCGAGGCATCGACGATCACAGTGGCGCCCGCTCCATGACCAAGTGCGGCAATCTGATTGATCGGGTTGATGGTGCCGAGCACATTCGACACATAGGCCACCGAGATGATCTTGGTGCGCTCGTTCACCAGACCCTCGGCTGCCGCCTTGTCCAGGTCAAGCCGCCCCGCATCGGTCACATCGAACCACCGCAGCACCGCTCCGGTGCGCTGGGCGAGCAGTTGCCACGGAACGATGTTGGAATGGTGCTCCATAACCGAGATGACGATCTCGTCGCCCGGTCGCAGAGAGGCACCGAGCGTGTATGCGCACAGGTTCAACGCCTCGGAGGCGTTCTTGGTGAACACCACTTCCTCCGTGCGGTTTGCGCCGATGAACTTCGCCAGCTGAGCCCGCGCGCCCTCGAATGCCTCAGTGGCTTCCGCACCCAACATGTGCATAGCGCGGGCGACATTGGCATTGTGGTTCAAGTAGTGATCTTCGATCGCTTCGACGACAACGCGTGGCTTCTGTGAGCTGTTAGCGCTGTCGAGGTAGGCCAAGGGCCGCCCACCGACGGTCCGTTCCAAGATCGGAAAGTCGGCTCGGATGGCGTCGACATCAAAGGCGATCGGCTCCTCGGCCAGCGCCACGCTGCCGGCCGCCACATCGGCGAGATTAGTGGTGTCCGGGTACTCCGGCCCGCCATCGAGCGACATGCTCTCTACTCCGCCCCAGCCGTCGCAGCCGCGCGTACATAGCGGTCGTAGCCCTCGGCTTCGAGCCGCTCTGCGAGCTCGTGACCGCCTTGTTCGGCTACCCGACCGGCCACGAAGACATGCACGTAATCCGGTTTGATGTAGCGCAGGATCCGGATGTAGTGAGTGATCAACAATACCCCGCGGTCGCCTTGCGCGGAGAAGCGGTTCACTCCGGCGGCAACTACGCGCAATGCGTCGATGTCGAGCCCTGAGTCAGTCTCATCCAAGATCGCGAACCGGGGATTCAGCAGCTCAAGCTGAACGATCTCGTGCCGCTTCTTCTCCCCACCCGAGAAGCCCTCGTTAAGGCTCCGGTTGGCGAAATCGGGGTCCATCTGTACCCGTTCCATTGCGGCGTTGACTTCCTTCACCCAGGTACGCAGCTTCGGCGCCTCGCCGTCGAGCGCGGTCTTCGCCGAACGCAAGAAGTTGGACACCGAAACGCCTGGCACCTCGACGGGGTACTGCATGGCCAGGAACAAACCCGCGCGCGCCCGCTCATCGATGGTGAGCGAGAGGAGATCTTGGCCGTCCAGGGTCACGGTGCCTGAGGTGATGTGGTACTTCGGATGCCCGGCGATGGAGTAGGCCAACGTCGACTTGCCCGAACCATTGGGTCCCATGATCGCGTGCGTCTCACCGCTGCGGACCGTCAGATCAACCCCCTTGAGAATCTCCTTCGGACCGGTCTCGGTGTCGACCGAAACGTGAAGATCACGAATAGCGAGAGTAGACATGAAGATCAGAACTCCTGTGCGTAGGTAGGGGCATTAGCGGCATCCAGCGGCGCAGAGACATCGACCAGGACATCGTCGCCTTCGACGACGCAGCGGTAGATCGGGACCGGCTCCGTCGCCGGCAGACCGATCGGCTCTCCGGTGCGTAGATCAAAACGCGATCCATGCAGATAGCACTCGACCTCCCCGTCGCCAACGTCTCCCTCCGACAATGGGATCTGGGCGTGCGAGCACTCGTCATAGATGGCGTAGAAGTTGCCATTGCTATGCACGATGGCCAGCTCCAGACGGCTGCCGTTCCGAGGAACCTCGACCGGAATAGCCGTCTCGGGCGGCACATCGTCGACAGAGCAGACACGAACTAGCGTGCTCACGACGGAAGTCCGATGTTGATCGCCAGCTCGGCCTCGACGGCCTCAAGCAGCCGCTTCTCGATCTCCGGTACGCCGACCTTGCGGATGATATCGGCGAAGAACCCGTGCACAACCAGGCGACGGGCCTCGGCCTCCTCGATTCCCCGGCTGCGCAGGTAGAACAGCTGCTCGTCGTCGAATCTGCCAGTCGTGGATGCGTGACCGGCACCCTCGATCTCACCGGTCTCGATTTCCAAGTTGGGTACCGAGTCGGCACGGCAACCGTCAGTCAACACCAGATTCTTGTTCGACTCGTAGGTCTTGATGCCCTCGGCGACCTTCCGGATCAGGACATCCCCGATCCAGACGGTGTGCGCTCCTTGGCCCTGCAGCGCGCCCCGGTAGTCCACGTTGCTGCGAGTGCGCGGCGCATTGTGGTCGACGAACAGCCGGTGCTCGAGATGCTGGCCTGCGTCGGCGAAGTACAGGCCTAACAGCTCCGCCTCACCGCCCGGCCCTGCGAAGTCGACCGACGACGAGATCCGGACGACGTCGCCGCCGATGCTCACCAGCGCCTGGCGATAGCTCGCGTCGCGTCCGATCCGGGCATGCAGGTGCGCGAGATGGACCGCGTCGTCGTCCCAGTCCTGCACCGAGACCAGAATGAGCGAGGCGCCCTCCCCGACAATGATCTCGGCGTTGCCGGCACGGACGGTCGAGCCTTGATGCTGCAGCACGACGGTGACTCGGGCGTTGGCGCCGATGTCCAGGACAAGATGGTTGAACACGGCGGCCTCGCTGCCCGTGCCGAAGACGTTCACCACCACCGGCTCGTCCAACTCTGCGCCGTGTGGCACCGAGAGGATCCGGGCCTGCTCGAAAGAGTCCCAGGCCTGGGCTGCGACCCGGTCGTTGGGGATGTAGATCGTGCCCAAACGCGGATCATCGCGTCCCACCAGGTCCACCACAACCTCCGGCGGCGCCTGAATCTCCACCTGCGCATGACCGCCCGGCACGAAGGTGCCGTCGTGCAAGCCCTTCAGCCGTTTTATCGGCGTGAACCGCCACGCTTCTTCACGGCCTGTTGGCACAGCATGATCAGCGAGGTCGAAGGAGCCGGGAGGGTGCAGCCGGCTGACCACCTTCTGGCGGCTCTCCACCGCATCGGCCACGCGTGCAGCAGCCTGATCAAGCAAGGTCACGTCGAGAGATCTCTTTCTGGTTCCGTCTGGTGGGTGTTCAGCGATGTGTGATCAGCCGACCGCACCCTCCATCTGGAGTTCGATCAGCCGGTTGAGCTCCAGCGCGTACTCCATCGGAAGCTCACGCGCGATCGGCTCGATGAAGCCCCGGACGATCAATGCCATCGCCTCGTCCTCGCCGAGCCCTCGGCTCCTCAGGTAGAAAAGCTGGTCCTCGCTGACCTTCGACACTGTCGCCTCATGACCCATTGACACGTCGTCCTCGCGTACGTCGACGTACGGGTAGGTGTCGGAGCGGCTGATGGTGTCAACCAACAGCGCGTCGCACTTCACCGTGCTGGCCGAGTGATGGGCACCTTCCTGCACCTGGACCAGGCCGCGGTACGAGGTCCGCCCGCCGCCCCGAGCTACCGACTTGGAGATGATCGAGCTCGAGGTGTGCGGCGCGCAGTGCACCATCTTGGACCCGGCGTCTTGGTGCTGACCCTCGCCGGCAAATGCGACCGACAGGGTCTCCCCGCGAGAGTGCTCTCCCATCAGGTAGACCGCCGGGTACTTCATGGTGACCTTGGATCCGATGTTGCCGTCGATCCATTCCATGGTCGCGCCCTCATCACAGGTGGCCCGCTTGGTCACCAGGTTGTAGACGTTATTCGACCAGTTCTGGATCGTGGTGTAGCGGCAGCGCGCGTTCTTCTTGACGATGATCTCCACAACGGCCGAGTGCAACGAGTCGGAGGAGTAGATCGGCGCCGTGCAGCCCTCGACATAGTGCACGTACGCGCCCTCGTCGACGATGATCAAGGTGCGCTCGAACTGGCCCATGTTCTCGGTGTTGATGCGGAAATAGGCCTGCAGCGGGATCTCCACGTGCACGCCCTTCGGCACGTAGATGAAGGAGCCGCCGGACCAGACAGCAGTGTTCAGAGAGGCGAACTTGTTGTCCCCGACCGGGATGACGGTCCCGAAGTACTCCCGGAAGAGATCCTCGTGCTCCTTGAGGCCGGTGTCGGTATCGAGGAAGATCACGCCCTGGCGCTCGAGCTCTTCGTTGATCTTGTGGTAGACCACCTCTGATTCATACTGAGCCGCCACACCAGCCACCAGCCGCGCCTTCTCCGCCTCGGGGATACCCAGCCTGTCGTAGGTGTTCTTGATGTCGGCCGGCAGATCATCCCACGACGTCGCCTGCTTCTCGGTGGAGCGCACGAAGTACTTGATGTTGTCGAAGTCAATGTCGCCGAGCTCGGCCCCCCAGGTGGGCAACGGCTTGCGGCCAAAGAGCCGGTGGCCCTTGAGCCGCAGGTCGAGCATCCATTTCGGCTCGTTCTTGAGCCGGGAGATATTGGCGACTATCTCAGGGGTCAGGCCACGCTGCGCCGACGCTCCGGCAACATCACTATCGGCCCAGCCCCACTCGTAGTGACCGAGTGCAGCCAGATGTTGATCTTGCGTCTGGCCGGTGCCGACCGGTCGGGTAACAGCGGGATCCTGAGTTTGGGTCATGATGATGCCCTTTCGGATGTGGTCATATCGGTCGTCGTCTTGCGCCCAGATGACGAAGACACGTGTGGAACATGGGTCGTGCAGACACCGTCGCCGTGCGCGATGGTGGCGAGGCGTTGCACGTGAACACCGAGAAGTCGGGAGAACGCGGCGGTCTCTACCTCGCAGATCTGTGGGAAGCGCTCAGCGACATGCGCCACCGGGCAATGATGCTGACAGAGCTGTTCACCGGTCGTCGACGGTAGCGTGGATGCCACGTAGCCGTCTTCGGTCAAGGCGGCTGCCAGAGCTTGCGCCGGACTGCGGTCCGGAGCCGCATTTGCCATCCGTTCCTGGTAGCGCATCTCGCTACGGGCCATTCTCGATTCGGCGAAAAGCGTCACGGCCTCGGGGCCCGCGGAGGCGGCAAGGAACTCCAAGGCCTCGATAGCCAAGTCGTCGTACGCGGTGTAGAACACCGAACGGCCGGCGTCTGTCAGCACAAAGACCTTGGCAGGCCGCCCGCGGCCGCGGGCGCCATAGACACGGCGCTCACGAGCCTCCAGATGGCCCGAAGCCAAGAGAACGTCGAGATGACGACGGATTGCCGCTGGGGTCAGCCCCAGGCGCTCGGCCAACTCGGCGGCAGTCGACGGCCCGTGCTCGAGAATGGAACTGGCCACGCGGTGCCGCGTCGATGCGTCGGTCTCTACGTTCTGAGGAACCCCAGCGG
>DATLQC010000025.1:0-14586 GCA_035535395.1 Propionibacteriaceae bacterium
ATGGCATTCTTGCGAGCCATGATCAACCAGAACGCCAGGATCAAGATCACCGACAGGATGGCCTGGAACATGTACTTGTCGAACCAGGGAACGCTCTCAAAGATCGGCGGGAAGTCGAAGCTATGGACACCGGGAGCCTCATAGCCGCCCGTCTCCAGCGGCACGAGGCTCGACAAGAAACCGCTCACCGTTCCCCCTTCTCCGCCTCACGGGTGTGCCCGGTTACCGTTGCCTGATTGCTGCGATCCATAGCGTTGGCCGTAAGCTCCGCGTCATCGACCTGACCAAAGCGCCGGATGATCACGTAACACCCGAAGGCGGCGCCTGCAACGATGCCGATTGGCAGCAGGAACCTGGTGCCGAAGTAGTAGTCGCCAAGCCATCCCAGCAGTCCGTAGATCAGGACGCCGGAGATCAGGTAGGAGAGCACTCGAAGCCCCAAGTCCATGCCGTCTGATTTCTCGCCTCCTTGCGATCTCGGCTGGTCCATGGCCGCCTGGGGTTGTTCCTTCATGGTGCGACACACGCTAGCAGTGATTATGGCGGGGGTCACGGCTCCAAGACACCTTTGCTCGGCGGCACGTACTCGGTGTCATAGACGCCGATTCGCAAGCGAGAAAAGACAAAGACTTCAACAATTAGCCAACTCGCAACGACGATGATCGTGGTTACGAAGATCGCCATGGGGACCAATGTCGGCCAGGCTTCGCGGTGGCCGTTGTAGAGCACAAGTACCAGCCCTAGAACCACGACGCGCGCGGTGTAACTGCACATCGAGACCATGAGCAGGGTTCGGGCGCCCGCATCGGCGAAGAGCACCATGACGTACTGCCCCACTCCGTAAAAGAACAAGACCATAGCGGCCGCCAGAGCAGCCGAGATCAGACCGCTCGTGCCATAGCCGATGGTGAAGCCGATCAAGCACAGCACTGTCGCGGCGACACCGCCGACGGCGCCACCGAGAAGCAGCTTGCGTGCCCGGATGACGTGAATGCTCGGTCCATCGGCAGGCGTCGCCGCAGGCTCGGGGCGACTGTCGACAGTCATGAGCGAGGCAGTCCTTTTTCAGTGTCGGAGCTCTAGGTCGTGATCATTTCGTGGCCCGGCTTGCGTCACGCGAACCAGGGTCGCAGGGCTGCGTGCGTGCACGCTAACACGGAGTTGATTGCTTCGCTCGCTTTCGCTCGCTCAGCGCGGATCGCGCTTTAAAGCCGCTGCCTTCCTCACTCGCTCGCAGCCAGTAGTAACGCCGAGTGCCGCCTGTTAGCGAAGGGCTGGCTGCTCGCTCGTTCATCCAGACAGCGGCGCGCGATCCGGTTTTCCTCTGAGATGGCCGCGTCGGAGGATAACTTACAGCGATTCGCCGCGGCGGATTTGGTGCTTGGCGCGTACCGGGCGGCCAAGTGTTAGCACCATCAAACCCAGTGCAAAGACCGCTCCAATGGCGACAACGGTCCATTGCCGTTCGGTCTGGACCAGTCCCAAGATGATCACGCCGAACGAGACAAGCGCAGACCAGACGTACATCAGCATGACAGCTCGGCGCTGGCTGTGACCGCGTTCCAGAAGCCGGTGATGCAGATGCTGCTTGTCGGGCAGGAACCACCATTTGCCGGCGTAGGTGCGCCGAATGAACGCCAAGGAGAGATCCAGGAACGGCAGGGCGAGGATGGCGAGCGGCAATAGCAGGGGCAGGACCGTCGGCAGCAATCCCCCGCGGCCTTCTTGCAGCTGCGAGATGTCGATCTGCCCGGTCAGACTGATGGTGGAGGTGGCAAGGAGCAGGCCGAGCAACATTGCGCCGGAGTCGCCCATGAACATCCGTGCTGGAAAGAAGTTGTGCGGCAAGAACCCCAGGCAAGCACCGGCGATCGCTACTGTGACAAGGCTTGAGGTCGTCGCCCTGGTGAGGCCCTCATGGACCGTGAGCAGATACGAGTAGGCGAAAAACGCCAAAGCTCCGATGCCCACCACTCCGGTCGCCAGTCCATCTAGCCCATCGACGAAGTTCACTGCGTTCGAGCAGAGCACGATGAAGAACACAGTGATCGCGACTGAGGTTGTGCCGTCGAGGGAGACGATCTTGTTGGGCAGCGGGATCCATAACATCTTCACGCCCAGCGCGACGGCAATACCTGCCGCAAAAACCTGCCCTGCGAACTTGGTCAGCGGCGGCAACTCGAAGACATCATCGAGTACACCCACGAGACAGATCACCACAGCCGCAACCAACACCGCCCGGGAATCCTGCTGCACAGTGACCAGCCGGCCCAGAAAAGGCAGCTGCCAAGAGATCAAGATCGCGGCTGCCACGCCAGCCAGCATGGCGACGCCGCCGAAGTACGGCATCTCGATGGTGTGTACGTCCCGATCCCGCACTCGGGCCATCGCCCCGGTGCGCAGCGCTAAGCGACGACATACGCCGCTCAGCAGATAGGTCACTGCGGCCGCGATGCAAAGGACCAGAAGATACTCGCGCACTCAGCCCCCTGTTGCCGGATTGGGGCCTGAGCTTGGCGACGGCTCATCCTCATCCTGGCTGCGCGCTAAGTCTGATGAAGGCTCATCCTCATCCTGGCCACGCCCGGAACCTGTCGAAGGGACATCCTCCGTGCCTTCGCTCTCATCGGTCAGATCAAGAAGATTCGGCGCGATCTCACGCAACGTTTCCAGACTAATCGCACCTCGCCGCAAGACCTGACCGTCTTCGTGGCGGGTGAAGTCGACGATGGTCGACGGCGCCCCGCCCGCATCCTGAAGCTGGCCTCCGTCGAGATACACAGCGACCGAGTCTCCTAGCTGCTCGATCGCCTCGTCACAGGTCAGGGCCGCGGGCTTGCCGCTGATGTTCGCGCTGCTCACTGCCATCGGCCCAGTGCGTCGCAATATCTCCCGAGCAAGCCCGTGATCAGGCACCCGAAGCGCTATGGTGCCCTCAGTCTCGCCAAGGTCCATTCGAAGACTCGGCTGGATGCGGCAGATCACGGTCAGGGCGCCGGGCCAATGCTTGTCGACAAGACCCTTTGCTGTCTCGGGTACGTCGACTGCTAGCGCCCGAATCAGTGTCGGCTCACCGATCAGTACCGGGGGCGGCATGTCACGGCCGCGCTGCTTGGCATCCAGCAGTCGCTGCACCGCCTTGGCACTGAATGCGTCAACACCGATCCCGTAGACCGTGTCGGTGGGCAGCACGATGCATTCGCCAGCCTCAATAGCCTGGCGCGCGGCCTCCGTCGCCTCCGCGTTACGTGACGGATCACCAGCTGTGCAGTCGAACCGCCGGTATCTCGCGTGGGGTTCGGCTTCGGCCGCCTCCCTCGGGTCCGGTTCGCCGGGCACAGCGGTCGTGGTCACCGGTCAATCTTGCCATTTTAATTGCTCCGCTCGCTGCGCTCGCTCCGCGCGGATCGCGCTTAATAGCCGCCTACTTCGTCGTCGCTCGGAGACGAAAGGCGTGTCCCCTCCCTCCTCCTCAGCACGGCGGCGCGCGATCCGTTTAATTGCTCCGTTCGCAATCACGCACGGCGGATAGCCGTGACAAAGCGCGGGCGGCCAGCCAGGTCGGAATGATCGCGTACGCCGGCGAAGCCACCGTGCTGAATGACGATCTGTTGTGCCGACTCACCTTGCACATCAGCGTGCTCAATGCACAGCAAGCCTGTCGGTCGGAGCAGCCGCCCTGCCTCAGAGACCACCACTCTGATCGCATCTAGGCCGTCCTGACCGGAAAACAAGGCAAGCGCAGGATCATGATCACGCACCTCGGGTACTACCGACTCGAAGGCGTCCAGCGGGATGTAAGGCGGGTTGGCGATAACCAGGTCAACGGTGCCATTGAGTTCGGGCAACGCGCCGATCATGTCCTGCACATACAGCTCAACCGTCGTATCCGCCAAGTTGCGCGCCGCGTACGCCGCCGCCTCTTCAGATACCTCGACCGCGTGGACTCGGGTTCCGGTCAACTCAGTGGCAATAGCCTTTGCGACTGCGCCCGATCCCGTACCGAGCTCGACGGCTACCGGCAGGTGTCGCGATTGACCACGCGTCACCGCGTAGACCATCGGACGCAATTGTTCGATCGCCCAACCGGTCATCACTTCTGTCTCGGGCCTCGGCACGAAGACGCCGGGACCCACCTCAACTTCGAGGTAACGGAAGTGTGCCCGACCGGTCAGGTGCTGCAGTGGAATCCGACGCGCTCGCTTGTTGATCAAGGTCTGAAAGTGGCTGGCCTGAGCATCCTCGACGGCATCGAGCAGCGGCAGTCGAGCCAGCTCAATTCCCGCGGCGTACGCCAAGAGCTGCCGAGCGTCCTGCTCAGGTGAGGTGACACCGACCTCGCGCAGCTGGCCTGCAGCCGAAATCAACAGCGGCCGGACAGCCTTGCTCACTGGCTTGGGACACCCGCCTGGGAAAGCCGCAGCTGGGTGTCGGCTTCTTGCAGCGCTTTGATCACCGCGTCCAGGTCGCCGTTCAACACCTGATCAAGGTTGTAGGACTTGAACCCGATTCGGTGATCAGAGATCCGGTTCTCCGGGAAGTTGTAGGTGCGGATGCGCTCCGACCGGTCGACGGTGCGGACCTGACTGCGTCGGGCCGCAGAGGCAGCGTTCGCCGCTTCTTCCTCAGCAGCTGCGATCAACCGCGCCCGCAGCATGCGCATCGCCTGCTCGCGGTTTTGGAGCTGAGAGCGTTCGTTCTGACACGAAACAACGATGCCGCTCGGCAAGTGGGTGATCCGCACCGCTGAATCGGTGGTGTTGACGCCCTGGCCCCCTGGACCCGATGAGCGGTAAACGTCGATTCGAAGATCATCTTCATAGATCTCGATCTCAGTTTCGGCAACTTCCGGCATCACCAGCACGCCGGCAGCTGAGGTATGGACCCGACCCTGTGATTCGGTAATCGGCACCCTTTGCACTCGATGGACACCGCCTTCGAACTTCAGCACCCCGTAGGGCATGGCGTCAGGCTCGCCTAGGGCAGGTGCCTTGATCGCAACGGTCACGGACTTGTAGCCACCAAGATCAGTCTCCTGCGCATCGAGAATTTCGATCTTCCAACCACGGTTCTCGGCATAGCGGGAATACATCTTGAGCAGGTCGGCAGCAAATAGAGCTGATTCCTCACCGCCTTCACCTGACTTGATCTCCATCAGCGCATCTGAGGAGTCGTTGGGATCACGAGGCGCCAGTAGTCGAGTCAACCGTTCGGTGATCGGCCCCAGCCGTGCTTCCAGCTCGGCAGCCTCCGCAGCCAGCGAAGAGTCTTCCTCGGACAACTCTCGTGCGGCAGCAAGATCATCGGTGATCCGGTCGTACTCGTCCAACGCCTTCACAATCGGCAGCAGCTCGGCGTAACGACGACCGACCTTGCGGGCCCGAGCAAGATCAGCATGAACCGCCGGATCGCCAAGCGCTGTCTCCAGCTCAGCGAACTCAGCACGCAGAGGAGCTGCCGACTCAAACATTCGACTCGCTCCTCTCTGAGTTGTCAGCGTGGCTAGTTGGCCATGGCGACTACTGACGCTGACACGTCGGTGGTCGGGACGTGGCAAGCGCCGGGATACAGGGGCCAATCTCCCTGCCTCCCGGCGCTGTTTGTAAAGCTATTTGCCGGTTTTCTTCTTGGCCGGCTGCCTAGCCGCATACCGCTTCTCGAAGCGAGCAACGCGACCGCCGGTGTCGAGAATCTTCTGCTTGCCCGTATAGAACGGATGGCAGTTTGAGCACACGTCGGCGTGGATGACGCCGTTCGGTGCAGTGCTGTGCGTAGTGAAGGTGTTGCCACAGGTGCACGTCACCAGGGTCTCCACGTACGCGGGATGAATGTCGGGTTTCATGCTTATCTCCTCATCATGTGCGCCGGGTCGCCACGCTTGTGCGCTTATGGCGTGAACCGGCACCAAAGAGCGATTCTGCCGCAGGCTTGCCTGAGCACCAAATACCTAGTGCACCAAATGCCTGGGGCATCAAATGCTGAACGGTGAAGTGCCTGCTTTTAGTCCCGTGGACTGGTTACTCCTGCGCAGGCATGCTCTTGGTGATTGCCATCAGAAACTCAGCGTTGCTCTGAGTCCTACGCAACCGATCCAACAGCATCTCCAAAGCCTGCAGGCTCTCCAGGCCGGACAGCACGCGACGCAGCCGCCACACGATAGCTAGCTCCTCGCGACTCATCAGCAGCTCCTCGCGTCGTGTACTGGAGGCGTCTACATCGATCGCGGGGAAGATCCGCTTCTCAGCGAATTCACGCCGCAGCCGGATCTCGGAGTTACCGGTGCCCTTGAACTCCTCGAAGATCACTTCGTCCATCTTCGAACCGGTCTCTACCAGGGCAGTAGCGATGATGGTCAGCGATCCCCCACCTTCGATGTTGCGCGCCGCACCGAGGAACTTCTTCGGCGGATACAACGCGGCGGAGTCGACACCACCGGACAAGATCCGTCCGGATGCGGGGGCAGCGAGATTGTATGCCCGGCTGAGGCGGGTGATACCGTCGAGCAAGATCACGACGTCATGGCCGAGCTCAACGAGACGCTTCGCCCGCTCAATCGCTAGCTCCGCAACTGCAGTGTGATCCTCGGCAGGTCGATCGAAGGTAGACGAGATCACCTCACCCTTGGCCTGACGTTGGAAGTCAGTGACTTCCTCAGGCCGTTCGTCCACCAACACCACCATCAGTTTCACCTCGGGGTTGTTGGTGGCGACGGCGTTGGCGATGGCTTGCATCACCAGGGTCTTTCCGGCCTTAGAAGGAGAGACGATCAGCGCGCGCTGGCCCTTCCCGATCGGCGACATGAGGTCGATGATCCGGCCCGTCATCTGTGTCGGTGACGTTTCGAGCTTGAGCCGCTCTTGCGGATACAGAGGTGTGAGCTTAGAGAAGTCGGGCCGTTGCTTGATCGATTCCGCGTCACCACCGTTGACGGTGTCGATCCTTACCATCGGGTTGAACTTCTCTTTACGCTCGCCCTCACGCGGCGTACGGATGACACCGGTGACCAGGTCACCCTTCCGCAAGCCGAGCTTCTTGACCATCGACAACGAGACGTACGCGTCATCGGGTCCCGGAAGGTAGCCGTTGGTGCGGACGAATGCGTAATTGTCGAGGACGTCCAGGATGCCCCGAGCCGGGACGAGCACATCGTCCTCAGACACCACGGGCTCGGACTCGTAGCGCTCCAGATTGCCGCCGCCACCGCGAGTACGCCGGTTTTGGCGATCACGGCTGCGACGCCGGCGACCCCGGCGGCCACCGCCTTCCTCTTCCCAGTCGCGCCCCTGGTTGTCTCGACCCTGATTGTCGCGTTGCTGATTCTCGCGCGACTGCTGGTCGCGGTTTCGGCGATCCCGACGGTCGTTCTGCCGACCCTCGCGAGACCCGTCCTCACGCTCGCCGTCCCCAGTACGAGCTTCCTGAGCCCGTTCATCGCCACGAGCCTGCTCGGCTAGGCGATTGGACTCCCGCTGCCCGTCGGCTGTCTCCTGAGCTCTGCCGGTGTCTTCGCGAGCTCCGCGGTCCTGCGGCGTGGCAGGCTCCTCGCGAACCGGCTCACTGACCTCGGCGGGCGCTCGCCCGTCAGTTGCGGTGGTGTCTGTAATCGGGGTCGCTGTCATCAGCTCTGGCTGTACGGGGTGATCAAGCATCTGTACCTCCTCGCGCTGGCCAGAAGCCTCGCGTGGCGCCTGTTGCAGCTCATCTCCTGCGCTGGAGATATCCCGATCGCGGCGGTCCTCGGGCCTGTGTTGGCCCGGTGAACTGCGTTCGCCTCCTTGACTGCCCACTTGACTGCCATTGTCTTGGCGAGTGCCATCTGGGGCTGGCGGCACGCTGGCGCGGCCCTGGGCGGTCCGGATGGCGTCGATGAGCTGGCTCTTCCGCATGGCGCCAGCGCCCTTGATACCCAGGGAACTTGCGAGCTGCTTCAACTCGGCTAGAACCATCGAGTCCAAACCGGAACCCTTGCGATTGCGACGATCATTGGGGAGTTGCGTTGCTTGTTCGCCGGCGCCTTCCTCGATGGGAGATGCGCTCGTCACTTCGGCGATATCTGTCAATTTGTGTCCTTGTCAGTTCGGGCACCGTCGTCGGTGCCCATCCATGGCTCGGGGTGATCTCCCCGGCCAACGGGTCTTTCTAGAGGTCCTCAGCGCATCGCGACGATTGTTCTCGAGATGTGGCTGACGGGAGGGCCGTAAAGCTTCGTCCGCGTCGCACCTGACCTTTGAGGCGCTACTTGGTCGGACATGCGTCTTTGTGACTTAGCTGGTTGGGGAGCCGGTCACCGCAGCTGCCCTGACCGTGTCGGCTTTCTAAGGTTAGCACCTGTGTCCGGAGTTTCCATCTATGGCACTCTGACAGCCTGGCCGGTCGCGAGCTCCTGCAGTCGGCGAAGCGAGCTGCCGGTCATCGTGCATGCACGGTCTGATCTCGCTCCTGTTGGGCGATGTTCGGCTCGAGGATCGACGCAGCTGAGCCTATGCCACTAAGCCGGACCGAGAATCCAGGTACATGTCGATCTTGAAGTACAGCAAGATCTGTTTGGCGCCCGAGTACCAGAACGCTTGGACCTGCACCACTGATCATCGCCGCAAACCCCTGCCCACGAAGCGATTTCATGAGCTCGTACGAACGTGGCATCGCTGCTTCGCGGTAGCCCTGGTGCAGCCAGTCGCAGGTGGCCTCGTAGAGAAGTTGTGGTTCGGACGCCATGGCGTGGACTAGCAGCGCCGCCCGACCGGAGTTTGCCGCCGCATCGATATGGGGCACGGTGTCTGGGAGCAGCCCGCGAGCGGCCTCGGTAGCCAACGACGTCTCGGGGATGAGCAGGGCTGCGCCGATAGCGGCATCGACCCGGCCCTGTGCGACTGTGACACCAGTCCGAGCCTGGTACGCCAGCACGAAACCGCCGTAGATAGCCGCAGCCACGTTGTCTGGGTGACCCTCAATGGCAGTGGCATGCCCCAGCAACCAATCCTGTCCGACCTCCGCGCTGGCCAGTCCGGCTGCTGCGACAAGTCCCGCAACAATCGCCCCGGACGAGGAGCCGAGGCCTCGACCGTGCGGAATCGTGTTGCGGCAACCAAGCCACAGTCCAGGTGCCTGGGCGCCTAGATCCGCTAGGCCGACGAGGGCCGAGCGGATGATCAGGTGGCTTTCGTCCCGTGGCAGCTCGGCTGCCCCTTCGCCTGACACCTCGAGCTGATAGCCGTGTTCGATCACCGCCAGATTCACTCGTTCCCGCCAATCGAGTGCGAGCCCAAAGCAGTCAAATCCCGGACCGAGATTGGCGCTCGTAGCCGGAACCTCCACAGTTACCGATGTGCCGGGAATCAACACTTTCTGATCGTCGGAGCTAGGCCGCATCGTCTGATTCCTTCACGAACGAGTGCCAAACGTCTACTCGACCAGGCCGCAGACCGATGCGACGGCGAGCAGATCGGCAGTCACAACCTCGGCATGAATCGGTCCGACTCGCGACAACGCGGTGTCCACGTCCTTGAGTCCGTGCCCAGTGACGGTGATCACGATCTGCAGGCCTGACTCGATCTCGCCGCGCTGGTGCTTGGCTAGCAGGCCGGCGACTCCGGCGGCCGAAGCCGGCTCCACGAAGATGCCTTCCTCACGCGCCAGAAAGCCTTGGGCGTCGAGGATCTGCTGATCACTGACCGCTTCGATGAGTCCGCGTGATTCGTCGCGGGCAGCCCTGGCCTGCTCGGTGGAGGCTGGATTACCTATCCGGATCGCAGTGGCGACCGTCTCCGGATGCAGGACCGGATGTCCCAATACCAGCGGGGCCGCACCCGCCGCTTGAAATCCCCACATTCGCGGGGTTCGCACGGCCTTGCCGGCGGACGCGTACTGGGTATAACCACGCCAGTACGCCGAGATATTCCCAGCGTTTCCAACTGGGATGACGTGCACCTCAGGAGCGTTGCCCAGCTCGTCAATCACCTCGAAGGCGGCCGTTTTCTGACCCTCAATCCGGTTGGGGTTGATCGAGTTGACCAGCGCGACTGGATATTCATGGGCTAGCTTGCGGGCGAGTTCCAGACAATCGTCGAAGTTTCCGTCGACCTGAACGACCTTGGCACCGTGCACGATCGCCTGAGCCAGCTTGCCCGTCGCGATACGTCCCGCCGGCAGCAGCACGATGGTCGACAGCCCTGCTCGTGCCGCGTACGCCGCGGCCGAGGCAGAGGTGTTGCCGGTCGAAGCGCACACCACAGCCCGCGCACCCTGTCCGGCAGCGACGCTGAGTGCGACGGTCATGCCCCGGTCTTTGAACGAACCAGTCGGATTCGCCCCCTCAACCTTGATCCATGCCTCGCACCGCAGGATTTCCGACAGCCTTTCGGCCGCGACTAGGGGTGTACCCCCTTCACCCAGAGTGATCACCGGATCGCTATCGGAGAGCGGCAGCCAGTCCCGATAGTGAGCGATCACCCCATAGCCGGGCCGGTGCTTGAGAGAGGTGTTTCGGTCCCCGATGAAAGACTCCGGGATCACATCAGTCGCCTTCGACTCGCATCACACTGGTGACCTCGCGGACGATATCGAGGTTCCGCAGCGCCCGTACGGTGGCGCTAAGCGCAGCATCTTGTGCATGGTGGGTCACGATCACCAGCTGGGCATCGGCACCCCGGCCGTTCTGTCGGACGGTCTCGATCGACACACCATGCTCGGCGAAGACATGCGCGACCGTGGCGAGAACTCCTACCACATCAGCAACCTCAAACGAGAGGTGATAACGCGTCAAAACGCTGCCGATCTTGGTCACCGGGCGCGCCGCATAGCTTGATTCACCAGGGCCAACGGCACCACGCAGCCTGTTACGGGCCACCGTGACAAGATCCCCCAACACAGCGCTCGCGGTGGGCGACCCGCCGGCGCCGGGGCCGTAGAACATCAGTCGTCCGGCTGACATTGACTCCACGAAAACCGCGTTGTACGCACCGCCAACCGCGGCGAGTGGGTGGGACCGCGGAATCATTGCCGGATGAACCCGCTCTGAAACCGTCCGGTCATTGCCGCCTGGGACGGCGGGTGGGGAGAGCTGGCAGATGGCAAGTAGCTTGACCACACAGCCGATGGCATGGGCGGAGGCGATGTCGGCGGGCGTGACTTGGGTAATGCCTTCCCGATAGACATCGGCGCTTGTGACCCGAGTGTGGAATGCAAGGCTGGCCAAGATCGCTGCCTTGGCTGCTGCGTCGAAGCCCTCGACATCAGCTGTCGGGTCGGCCTCGGCATAGCCAGACTGCTGTGCCTCGGCCAGCGCCTCCTCAAAACCGATGGCGCCCGTGTCCATGCGATCGAGGATGTAATTCGTCGTACCGTTGACGATCCCGATCACCGAAGTGATCTCATCACCCACGAGCGATTCCCGCAGTGGCCGGATGATCGGGATGGCGCCAGCGACTGCAGCCTCGAAGTAAAGATCCATGCCGGCTTGCTCGGCAGCTGCAAAGAGCGTGGCGCCATCCTCGGCGAGCAGCGCCTTGTTCGCAGTGACGACGGATGCGCCGTGCTGCAGGGCGCTCAAGATCAAGGAGCGAGCTGGTTCGATACCGCCGATGACCTCGATCACGAGGTCGACATCCTCCCGGCCGACCAGCGACTCCCCGTCGGCGGTGAACAGCGCAGGCTCGATGCCGGGCCGCTCCCGGTCGCTTTGGCGCACAGCTATGCCAACAAGCTCCAGTGGCCGGCCCACACGAGCGCGGAGATCCTCCGCCTGTCCGGTGATCAAGCGCGCCACCTCCGAGCCCACGACTCCGCAGCCGAGTAGAGCTACGCGGAGTGGTGTTAGCGCTGGAGCGTCAAGAAGTGGCGTGGGCTGCACGCTGGTTAGAGTCACGGAAACCTCATTTAGGCACGACGCCACGACCCCGAATCGTGGCGGTTTCAATTGTTCACTATCGGCATTCGGTCCGCGAAACCCAAATCCTTTATGAGCCAGCGTCGAGCGCCAGTAAATCCTCAATCGTTTCACGCCGGATCAGCGTCTTGATCTCGTCATCCTTCACTGCAATGACCGGCGGCCGAGGAACGTGGTTGTAGTTGCTCGCCATGGAGCGGCTGTAGGCACCCGCGCCCGGCACGGCTAACAGATCGCCAGGGGCAATGTCCGCGGGCAGAAACTCATCCCGTACCAAGATGTCGCCGCCTTCGCAGTGCTTGCCGACCACCCGGGCCAACACTGGAGGCGCGGTGGAAAGCCGTGAAGCCAGGGTGGCGGAATACTCCGCGCCGTATAGCGCGGTCCGGATGTTGTCGCTCATGCCACCGTCGACAGCAACATAGAGGCGGCTGGCGCCGCCATCCAGCGCGACCGGCTTGACGGTGCCAACTCGGTAGAGGGCGAAGGTGCTAGGACCGCTGATCGCGCGGCCCGGCTCTATAGATAGATGAGGAACCTTGATGCCCAGGCTTGAGCATTCCTTAACGATGATCCCGTCGAGATCATCCGCAAGAGCAGCAGGCGTAGCGGGCGTGTCAGCACTGGTGTAGGCGATGCCGAAGCCGCCGCCAAGGTCGAGCTCACCTAGCTCAACGCCCGTCTGCCTCGCGAAATCCGCCTGCAGTCGGAGTGTGCGGTGTGCCGCCACCTCGAACCCTTCTGCGTCGAACATCTGTGAGCCGATGTGGGAATGGATTCCGACCAGGTCCAGCCACGGATCTTGATGGCACTTGAGAAGCGCCTCGATGGCCGAGCCGCCCGCAATGGAGAAGCCAAACTTCTGATCTTCATGGGCGGTGGCGATGTATTCGTGCGTATGAGCCTCAACCCCTGTGGTCGCCCTAACCATGACTCGCGGCCGGATTTGCAACCTCTCGGCGAGACCGCCGAGCCGGCTGATCTCGTCGAAGGAATCGATGATGATCCGTCCGACTCCTGCGGTGAGGGCGTAATGCAATTCGGCGTCACTCTTGTTGTTGCCATGCAGCCCGACGCGGCGCAGATCGACTCCGGCGCGCTGCACCACTGCGAGCTCACCACCGGTACAAACGTCGACGCCGAGTCCCTCCTCGGACACCCAACGTGCCATCGTCGTACACAGGAAGGACTTGGCGGCGTAGTAGACGTCCCATCCAGTGAAAGCGTCGGCGAAGGCGTGAGCTCGGGCGCGCAGATCGGCCTCATCCACCACGTACACCGGGGTCCTGACCTTATTGGCAATGCCGATCACGCTCAGGCCAGCCACGTTGAGCACACCGTTCTCGTCCTTGCGTACGCCGCTACTCCAGAGACTCGATAGCAGGGCGTTGACGTCGCTCGGCATGCGTAACCAACTGGGAGCTCGCGCACTGGAGTCGGCGTGGATTGAGCCAGCGACGTGGGTATGGGTCATATCGCGAAACTGTGCCAGACAAGGTCAAACACCAGCGGACTTACCAGCTCGCGGACATGCTCGGCGCCCGCTGCTAGCCCGTTGCCTCGATCTCGATTGTGTTGCTCTTGGCCATGCGTACGTCGCGAGGAGTGGTAGTGACCCTCCCATCGACCTTGACCACCAGGCCTCCGCATGCGAACCCCAGGCAATGATCATCAAACCGGACGCCCCAAAGGGTAAAGAACTGTCCGAGGGTGACGTCGCCGGTTCCTCGGCCTTCCAGCCATACCTGGCCGGACGTGTCATGCGTATGCACCGCGGCTTGCAGCGCGCGAGCCCGATCAATTCCGACGTACGCAGGCACCTCCACCGGAGTGCCATCGACGGTTATGCGGAGATCGACGACCCGAGAATTCCCGCTGTTGCTGATCGGTTGGGGCTCCAGACCGGCAGCCTCGATGTAGGACACGGCATCACGCGGCGCATTCCACGGCGGTGGCGTACTGCGCTGCACCGCTGGGGCGGGCGCAGCCTGTTCCACACAGCCAGTGAGCGTGAACAGCATCATCAGCACGGCCGCGAGCGCGGCGCGCGCGCTCCACCAGCCGCCCGGCACGAGGTCGAGAATAGAACGAGGGCAACGTTCAGACGTAAGAGCTGGAGGTTGCGGCAGCAGCCGCGCTGGTACATTGCCTTTCGGCCCTTTACTGGGTCGGCGCCATGTCCAATTGATCGGCCCCCGTAGCTCAGGGGATAGAGCACCGCCCTCCGGAGGCGGGAGCGCGAGTTCGAATCTCGCCGGGGGCGCCAGCCGAATTTGGCGCCTGACCTGCGGTTTTACCTTTCGCCTTGTAGGCGGCCAAGTCGACCACATCGGCGTCTGGCAACACTTTGGCAACAGGATTTTGAGCATTGGCAACAGCAGCGGCGGATCTGGCAGCCTCGGATCGAGCGGTGTCGAGCGCGTCGGCGACCTCGTCGAGGCGGTCGCTGAAGAGGTGCCCGTAGACGTCCATCGTCATCGCTGCCTCGAATGGCCGAACATCTGCTGCATGACTTTCACGTCCGCGCCGCTGGCGATGGCGAGGCTGGCGGCGGTGTGGCGCAGCTCGTGCGGGTGCAGCTCAGGGATGCCGATCGCCGTGGCCGCCACATGGAAGCCGGCGCGGAAGATCGGCGCCAGCAGTGGCCCGCCTCCTCGTACGCCGTTGAACACGAGCTCGTCGGGCTGCTTGCCGGCGATGTG
>DATLQC010000026.1:0-4204 GCA_035535395.1 Propionibacteriaceae bacterium
GGTTCAAATCCCCCCTCGCGCACATACTTTGACAACATTGCTGAAGAAGAAGCTTTCGGGCGCTAGAACTGGCTGTGAACATTTCAAGGCGCTCGTCTCTGGGGATGCGGGGTCATGGATAGCCGTTGGCTGGGCATCAGAGTTGACCTGAGCGAAGGCCGCGGGCAGATGCTCGACCCGCAACCTGGTCGACGCTTCGCCGTACCGCCGAGTTGCACGTTCGATGAGTTCGGCCGTGCGATCGACCTGGCATTTGCGCGATGGGACCTGTCCCACCTTCGGCAGTTCACGCTGGATGACGGCACCCTCGTCGTGGACGAGGAGATGGCCGACGAACTGGGTGCCTCGGCGTTTGGCGGCGGCGCGATCCCTCGGACCCTGCTGTTGAATGCAAAGGTCGGGCGTCACCTGCAAGTTGGCTCAAGTTTCCGCTATGTCTTCGACCTGGGCGACGATTGGACTCACTCCTGCACGGTCGAGGGCCAGGTCGATCCGCTTGAGGTTCTTGGTGGCCTTCCCGACCGGCCTATGGCGTACTCGGGCTGGGGCACAATCCCTGATCAGTATGGGCGATGCTGGGAGGCCGAGGACGGCGTATCGGAGCCGCTGGCACCTAGCCCTGGCCCAGAGGATGGCCTTGGCCGGTCCATGACTAAGACGGCGCCCCTGATTGATCTAACGGAATTCCGGCGCTCGGTGGCCGGCAGTAAGGCGAGCGATGTCATCGCTGCTGTCAGTGCGGTCGAGATCGAGACTGCGCTGCAGCAGGTTGGAGCCGGGCTGCTGAGGACGTATCGAGCTGCAAAAAGCGCCGAACGGGAGTCGCTGAAGCCCGTGCTGATCTCCGTGCAGCAGCGCTTACAGCGTCGAGGCTGGGAAGGTGACGACATCCTGGCAGCGGAGATGCTTGCGGAGATCCGCGGTGAGGAACTGGACGGC
Organism: Propionibacteriaceae bacterium; assembly: GCA_035535395.1. Lineage (GTDB taxonomy): Bacteria > Actinomycetota > Actinomycetes > Propionibacteriales > Propionibacteriaceae > Microlunatus. Next base: position 940 of record DATLQC010000026.1, read on the forward strand.
AGATCCCTCGTGGTTAATCTTGATGAGTTGAGCAGCACCATGGCTGACCACTGCGACTATCCAGGCGGCGGCTACCTCAACACGAAGACGGGCGAGGTGGTCCCAGCGGCGCTGACCGACCGCTATGTGGTTGGTGATGATGCCGTGGTCGATATCGAGAGCGACGACTGGGTGCACCTCGTCGACGACGGCCGGGATCGTTGGCGGGACATGGCCGACTTCGCCGTATCCGTAAAGGATCCGCGGATTCGCGAAATGCTCGAAGATGCAGTGCGCGGCAAGGGCGCGTTCTCTCGCTTTCGGCGTGCGATTTACCAGGCGGATCTGGGCGATGAATGGCACTGCTTTGCTGACGACCGTAGCTGGGGTCGGGCGCGCCAGGAGCTTGCCGACCTTGGGCTACGACCGGCCTAGCCGCGTACCCAATCCCGACTCCGCATCACTTACTCGCTCTCCGCATCATTTGCACCCAATGCCACGTCCAAGTAAGTGATGCCAAGTGGGTGTCCGCGTTGTGGCCAAGCCGGTTCAGACGACAAGATCAAGTCCATGAATCGTGGCGGCCCATGAATCGAGACCAGTGGACAGCACTGGAACCGCGCCAGCGGCACGTACTTATGTCCACCGTTGCGGCCAACGCCTTGATCTTCCTGGATCAGACCGCCGTGGCGGTTGCATTACCCGCAATCGGACGGGAGTTTGGTACGCGGGCACATCAGCTGCAGTGGGTGATCACTGCCTATCTGCTGGCGCTGGCAGTTTTCATGCCGGCTGCGGGCCGGCTTGCGGACAACCTCGGACGCAAACGCCTCATGATCGTCGGGATGCTGGTCTTCGGTCTGGCGTCGGCCGCTTGTGCTCTAGCGCCATCGTTGGCGTTCCTGGTCGTTTCTCGATTTATCCAAGGCCTCGGCGCCGCAGTGCTGCAGCCGTTGGCATTAGGCAATACGACCAGAGTGATGCCTGAGGACCGGCGCGGCTGGGCAATCGGGGTCTTCTCGACCGGCGGCTCGACCTTCTTGATCTTGGGGCCGCTGATCGGGGCGGTCATTCTGACGCTCGGCGATTGGCGATGGTTGTTCGTCCTCAACTTGCCGGTTCTGATCTTTGCGTTGATAGAGGTGATCCGCTGGCTCCCGCCGTCACGCGATCCCGAGCCGGGCTTGGACATCGCTGGCATGCTCCTGCTGCTTGCCGGACTGCTCGGTACGGTCCTGGGCCTGACCCAGATCATTGATTGGGGCACCGCCGCCCTGATTCCCCTAGCGGTCGGTGTCGCGCTGCTTGCGGTGTTTGCCTATACCGAAGCGCGCTCTTCGCGACCCTTGATTCCGCTGGCGCTGCTAGGAAATCGGCTGTTCGCGACGTCGTTGACTGCGCTGTTCGTGATTCAATTTGCGGTCTTGGGCACCTCGGTCTACCTCGTACTGTTCCTACAGCATGGGATTGGCAGCTCCGTGATGACCGCTGGTCTGGTGCTGGCGTTGACCGGTATGTTCTCACCTTTGCTGTCCGCCCGTACCGGCGCCCTTGCCGACCGATGGGGAGTTCGGACGTTCGTGCTGCCGGGACTGGTGCTGGCCTGCGCTGGCCTCGCTTGGACCGGCCTGACTGCTCAAAGGCTGAGTCTTACCTGGCTGGTCCCCGGCCTGTTGCTCTTCGGGCTTTCCCGGCCAGCCATTTTCACGCCAGCCAGTGTGGGCCCATTTGCTGTCGTACCTAGTGAGCATCATGCGTTCGCGGCGAGCCTGGTCACCGAAGCGCGCCAGCTGGGAGCCGTGCTCGGTGTTGCGGCGATGGGGCTTGCCTACGCGGTGAGCGGCAGCACTCAATTAGACGCAGACGCCAGAGTGTTGGCCGAGGGCTTTGAGGCGGCCATGCTTACGGCCGGCGGTGTGGTCGCAATCGCGACGGTCTTCGTAGCGGCCTGGATGCCAAACGTCACCGCAATGAGTAAGGCATCGTAGGCCGCAGTGCTACGGTGTCCAGCCGAGCCACGCGGCGCCGGCATTCATGCCGCCGAGCCAGAATGCCGCGGCAATGATCGGCAGTGGTACCACCCACAGCGGCTTCCGCCTGATCCAAATGCAGCCGAGCACGAAGAGTACGAGCCAGACGGCGATGAAGACTCCGACTGCCCAACCGGGGGCCATCAACCCAGAGGCGAAGAAATAGGGTGCGAGCGCCAGCATTGCGACGAGGCCAAAGCCGGCGATGACGTATTTGGCAACCGTGCGCGGGTCACGCGGCATGGCGGCATCGTCCCACCTTCAAGTTCCTTGGCGCCAGCCAGCGGGCTTGAGGTTGGGTTTGGGTGATGGAAAAGTCTCAAGGGAGCCTCAACCGGAGGAGATCCGACGACCACGCCCACCTTTCTCGTCACTGGCGCAACCAGTGGTATTGGCGAGGCCATTGCGACCCAGCTTGCTGAACGCGGAGCGCGGGTACTGGTAGGGGCGCGTACGGCTGCGCGGGGCGAGGCGGCGGGAGGCAGAATCCGGAGCCAGGTACCCGATGCCGATCTTGAGGTGGTGCCAGCGGACCTGTCATTGATGAGAGAGGTGCGGTCCCTCGCGTACGACGTGATGAACAGTACGCAGCGTCTGGACGGCTTGATTCTCAATGCCGCCGAAGCGCGCAGCGCCATTGTGCTCACCGACGAGGGCATCGAGACCAATTTCGCAACGAACCATCTGTCCGGCTTTCTGCTGATGCATTTGCTGCTGCCCCTGCTGCGCGCCTCGGTGCCGGCCCGAGTGGTGGTGATCTCGTCGTCGGTGCACTCTCAGGTCAGAATGGTCGATTTGAACAGTGTGGTTGCCGGCGCCCCGCTGACGCCGGACAGCTACCGGACCAGCAAGCTGCTGAACATCTTGTTTGTCCGTGAGCTGTCCAGACGTCTGCAGGGCAAAGGAATCACGGCGAACGCAGCCGATCCGGGCTACGTTCGAACCAACCTCGGCCGGCATGCGACCGGCGGACGGCACGTGCTGCTCACCCTCACCCGGCCCATGCAGGTAAGCCCTGATCGAGCGGCTATCACCCCGGTGTATTTGGCGACGTCAGTCGAGGTCGCCGAGGCGACCGGCGGCTATTACGCGGGCGGGCACCCGGCGGAGGTGAGCGAGCTGGCCAAGAATACGAAGCTGGCGCGGCGACTCTGGGCAGTGAGTGCGCAGGCTCTGGTGAATCGTCGTCTGGCAACGCTCAACGAGATGATCGCCTTCGGCTGAGGCGCGCTCTCGCCAGCTTGCATCGTTTCTCC
>DATLQC010000027.1:0-38905 GCA_035535395.1 Propionibacteriaceae bacterium
CGGAGCTGTTGCCGTCCACCTATCTCCCGGTGCGTCACGAGCAATGTGAGCGTGGTTGGCCGGCGGTGTTGTCGCGGTCGACGAACCGAAGACGGCCGCGCGTTACAAGTGCCTAGCGAACCAGCGCCGCCAGACTTCGGCGCCCGTCGAGGCCGCGCAGCTCGAACTCGCCCCTGTCGGCAAACACAAGCCCAGAGCCGGAGAGCAGGTCGCGGACTGTGGTCGAGACCAGGACTTCACCCGCCTGCGCGACGCCGAGAATGCGCGCTGCGGCATGGACCGCGATCCCTCACATCTCATCGCCCTGAAGTTCCACCTCACCTGCGTGGACCCCGGCGCGAGCGGTGAGGCCATGGGCAGTGGCAGCGTCGATCATCGCCGCCGCGCCACGCACCGCACGCGCTGGGCTGTCGAACAGGACGAAGAAGCCATCTCCGGTGGTCTTCGCCTCGCGTCCACCGAAGCGCCCGATCTCGGCGCGTACAGCCTCATTGTGTTCCGCGAGCAACAGCCGCCAGTGGGCGTCGCCGAGCCGGTTCAGCGTCTCGGTAGACCTGGCCAATCCTCGCCCAGATCGGCTCTCCCTCAGGCCGCATGCAGCAGATGCCGTGCCTCCTCGACGTCGGTATGCATCTGTCTGATCAAGGCTTCCTTCCCCGCATACTTCACTTGGCCGCGGAGTCTGGCATAGAAATCGATCGCAATCTCTACGTCGTAGAGCTCGAGGTCGTCGCGATCGAGTACGTAGGCCTCGACCCGACGCTCCACGCCATCGAAGGTGGGATTGGTACCCACCGAAATGGCTGCCGGCCAGCGCGGTGCAGAAGGAATATCGAGCCTGGTAACCCACCCGGCATAGACGCCATCGGCCGGCACAGCCATGCCTGGAGGCACGGGCACATTGGCGGTTGGGAAGCCCATTTCGCGCCCCCGGTGATCGCCGCGTACCACAACTCCTGAAAACCGGAAGACGTTGTCGCTCAGTTCCCGAACCCGACCGAAGTCGCCGTCAGCCACCGCATGCCGGATCAGGGTGGAGGAGCTGGGCTGGGTGCCGTCGGTGACGAGCGGCAGTGCCTGAACCTTGAACTCCCCCGCCCCAAGCTCGGCCAACGTAGAGACATCCCCGGCAGCTCGGAAACCGAAGCGGAAGTTCTCGCCAATCACGATCCGGGTTGGGTTCAGCGGCCGGATCACCGTGTCGACAAACTTAGCAGGGCTCCAGCTCGCGACCTCAGGGGTGAAGTTGACGACGACGACCTCGTCCACGCCTGCGTTGCGCAACAACTCCTTACGGCGCGCCAAGGAGGTAAGCAACGGCGGCGCCTGGTCGGGTCGGATGACTGACATCGGGTGCGGCCAGAATGTCACTGCAACGACCCGGGCTCCTGGCTCGGCTTCCCGGGCGGTGCGGATCAGCTCGACATGTCCGCGATGAACGCCATCGAAGTTGCCGATCACCGCGACGGTCGGCTTGCTCATTCCATACGCCTCCTAGTCACCCGCTCGCAATCTTGAACAGTTAAGCAGACAGCCAAAGCACGGCAGTTGTACGGCACGACTCGACTTACCCGCGACGGCCTCGCAGAGCCCCTGAGTTATGTAAGGTTGCGCGGGGCACGCAAAGTACCTGGACTTCTCGGGGGAACAGTGAGGCGCATTACCAAAGCTGCGCTCGGTGGCCTTGCAGGCTGCGCGCTTATTCTCGGCGGAACGCAAGCCGCAAGTGGCACGGTGCCGATCTATTACTCCTACCGGGGCAACCTTGTCGATCTTCAGCCGACGGACGGGCCGTTCGATGGCGCAACGGCCTCACTCCGGATCAAGCAGACCTCCGAGGACGGCACGAACTTCAAGCTCCGCGTGGAAGGCATCAAGCCGTCGGCCGAGGGCATCGAATTCGGGGCTCATTTGCACGTTGGACCGTGCGTAGAGGGCAATGTAGGCGGCAGCATGGCTGGTTGGCACTACAACAATCAGATGTTCCCCGCGGGATCCCTGACCGACTACAACAAGGCCGTGAAGAGTCCCGAGACCGAGGTGTGGTTTGATCTCGTGCCTGACGATAACGGCATCACAGCTGATAGCACCCTGGTGCCGTTTGTTCCCGTAGACGCCGATGGCATCATGTCGATCGTCATTCACGCCGAGCACACCAATCCCGACACTGGTGGTGCTGGTGCGCGGCAAGCCTGCTTGCCGCTCTCGGCGCCTTTGGATTGGGTTTACGAGCCGCCTACCACCGCATAGGCCTCTTAGATAAAGACCGCCTCCGCGGCAGCGTCCGGTCCTTCCTGCCGGTAAAGCGCCAGGAAGTGGCTGGCCCCATCGAGCATTGCCGTCGTGCGATCGGGCAAGATCACACCAGCCAACCGGCGTCCGTTTCGGATCTGGCCTGCCTGGGTCTCGCTGACGGTCATCGTTGCGAAGGCCTGCAGGACGACGCGATCCAGCGACACGATCTTGAGTCCTCGCTCCGCCTCGTCCAAGGTCTGCGCCTCGTCCAGGGTGAAAACTCCCACCCGCGTCCGGCGCAGCGCGGTTAAGTGACCGCCCGTTCCGAGGGTGTCTCCTAAGTCACGGGCGAGCGCCCGAACGTAGGTGCCCGACGAGCACTCGACCAGGACGTCAAGATCGACAACGGCGACGCCGTCCATGTCGAGATCCTGGCGGCCAAGCACGTCAAGCCTGTGAATGGTGACGGGTCGTGGCGCAAGATCAACTTCCTGGCCGGAACGCACCTTGGCGTACGCGCGGACTCCGTCGATCTTGATCGCCGAGACTGCTGATGGCACCTGCATCTGTTCACCGCGCAGACTTGCCAGAGCGGCTTCTATCTGATCATCGGTCAGCCCGCGCGCGTCAGCGGTTGCCGTCACCGCGCCCTCGGCGTCGTCGGTGACTGTCGAGATCCCGAGCCGGATAGTTGCCTGGTATGCCTTCTCGGTCAAAGCCAAGTGGCCCAGTAAGCGTGTCGCCTTTCCGATCCCGATCACCAAGACACCCGTAGCCATTGGATCGAGCGTGCCGGCGTGCCCAACCTTGCGGATGGCGGCGAGTCGCCGGATCTTGGCAACGACCTGGTGGGAGGTCCAGCTAGCCGGCTTGTCGATGACGACGACGCCAGATTGTGCCTGGTCGTCGTTAGGCCGGCTCGTCGTCATCGCGCTGTGCGCGTTCCTCAAAAATCTCGTCGTGTTTGTAGGGGTCGGGCTCCCCCGCGTACGCCGCACCAGCAGCCTGTTCAGCGACCTTCGCATCAATCGATCTAGCCTGGGCGAGCAGGTCGTCGATCTGCCTGGCGTTTTCCGGCACGGCATCGGGAACGAACGTCAACGTGGGGGTAAACCGCAAGCCGAGCTGCTTGCCAACCTGGGCTCGAATGAGGCCAGTCGCCGAGCTCAGCGCAGCCGCCGTCGCGGTTCGCTCCTCGTCTGAGCCGAGCACGGTATAGAACACCGTGGCGTCACGACTGTCCCCTGTGAGCCGCACGTCAGTCACCGTGATGAAGCCGAGTCGCGGATCCTTGATCCGCCGCTCCAGCATCTCCGCCACGATCACCTTGATCTGGTCGGCCAGCTTGAACACGCGTGGCGAGCCCATCTGCTCCTCCCTCACGCCCACTTGTCAGAACTGAGCCGTGCTCGAGCACGGCCCAGTTCTGACAACTCCGCAGCTACGAGCGCGGCTTCTCCCGCAGCTCGTATGTCTCGATGATGTCGCCGATCCTGATATCGGAGTAATTGGCGAGCGTCATGCCGCACTCGTAACCCTCACGAACCTCGGTCACATCATCCTTCTCGCGCCGCAGCGAGGCGATCGTGCTCTCGGTGATGACGACGCCCTCACGCAGCAGGCGAGCCTTGGAGTTGCGGCGAATCGAACCGCTGATGACCATACAGCCGGCGATAATGCCCGCCTTGGACGAACGGAAGATCTCCCGGATCTCCGCCTGCCCGAGGGTGACCTCCTCGTAAATCGGCTTGAGCATGCCCTTCAGCGCGGCTTCGATTTCATCGATCGCTGCGTAAATGACCGAGTAGTAACGGATGTCCACGCCCTCGCGATCGGCCAGTTCCGAGGCCTTGCCCTGCGGCCGAACGTTGAATCCGACGATGACGGCATCCGACGCCGCCGCCAGCGAAACGTTGGTCTCGGTGATCGCACCAACACCGCGATCGATCACCCGCAGGCTGACCTCGTCGCCGACGTCGATCTTGGACAACGCGTCCTCCAACGCCTCAACCGAACCAGCACCGTCGCCCTTGAGGATGAGCCGCAGCTCCTGCGTCTCGCCCTTCTCCAGCTGCTCGAACAGCTGGTCGAGGGTCTTGCGACGAGTGCCAGCCGCTTGAGCCGCCATCCGCAACCGAGCTGCCCGGCGTTCGGCGATCTGTCGCGCCATACGGTCGTCATCGACTACCAGGAAGCTGTCGCCGGCTCCAGGTACGGCTGTCAGGCCGAGCACCTGCACCGGGAACGATGGCGGCGCCTCGGTGACATTGTCACCATGATCATCGAGCAGCGCGCGTACCCGGCCGTGAGCGGGACCGGTGACGATCGAGTCGCCCACCTTGAGCGTGCCACGCTGCACGAGGACGGTGGCTACCGGGCCGCGGCCCTTGTCCAGATGTGCCTCGATGGCGACACCCTGAGCATCCATCTCGGGGTTGGCACGCAGGTCCAGGGCAGCATCGGCGGTCAAGATGATCGCCTCCAACAGTGAGTCCAGACCCTGACCGGTGACTGCCGACACGTCGACGAACATGGTGTCGCCGCCGTACTCCTCAGGCACGAGGCCATACTCGGTGAGCTGTCCACGGACCTTCGTCGGGTCGGCACCGACCTTGTCGATCTTGTTCACTGCCACGACAACGGGCACTTCGGCCGCCAAGGCGTGGTTCAACGCCTCAATCGTTTGCGGCATCACACCATCGTCCGCAGCGACTACCAGCACTGCGATGTCGGTCGACTTGGCGCCACGGGCACGCATTGCGGTAAAGGCCTCGTGACCAGGGGTGTCGATGAAGGTGATCTTGCGTTCTTCATCCTCCACCTCGGTGGAGACCTGGTAGGCACCAATGGCCTGGGTTATGCCACCTGCCTCACGGGCCACCACATTGGTCTTGCGGATCGCGTCCAGCAGCTTCGTCTTGCCATGATCAACGTGACCCATCACGGTGACGACCGGCGGGCGGGCCGCGAGATCTTCCTCGCCGCCGACGTTCTCGCCAAACTCGATGTCGAAGCTCTCCAGCAGCTCGCGGTCCTCGTCCTCGGGCGAGACCACCTCGATGTCGTAGTTGAGCTCAGTACCCAGTACCTGCAGAGTGTCATCGCTCACCGACTGGGTCGCCGTCACCATCTCGCCGAGATGGAACAACACCTGAACCAGGGAGGCCGCATCGGCGCCGATCTTCTCGGCCAGATCGGTCAGTGAGGCTCCCCGGGCAAGCCGGACCTTCTGGCCGTCGCCCTGCTTGACACGGATGCCACCAATCGATGGGGCCTCCATCTGATCAAACTCTTGACGGCGCTGCTTCTTCGACTTGCGGCCACGTCGGGTAGGACCGCCGGCCCGACCGAACGCACCCTGGGTGCCACCGCGACCACCTCTGCCACCACGACCGCTGGGCGGCGGCCCTCCAGGCCCGCCGCCGGGACCACCACGGCCAGGAGCGCCAGCACCGGCGCGTCGCCCGCCGGGGGGTGCGCCGCGGCCGCGAGCACCCGGTCCTGCGGGTCCATTACCGAGCTGACCAGAGCTCTGCTTGGGCATCATCGCGGGGTTGGGCCGTGGCATGCCCGGAAGACCGGAACGACCACCACCTGGCATCGGGGCGCGGCCAGCAGGGGGACGGGGTGCCGCGGTTCTGCCGCCATCCGAACCGGGGCGCGGCGCACGCGGTTGACCCATGCCCTGCGAAGGGGCGAATGGGTTATTGCCAGGGCGCGGGGTGCCCGGACGGCGAGCGGCCTGACCCGGAGCGCCAGGAAGTCCTCCTGTGGAACCGGGACGTGGTCGCGGCGGGGCAGCCGGCCCATCGCCCATCCGAGCGGCGGGCGCAGCCTGACCTGGCGCGCGGGGCACCCCTGGGCGCGGAACCGGGGCCGGCTGAGGAGCTGGCTGCTGAGTTGTTGGTGCCGCTTGCGCCGCTTGGGCCGCTGGGGCTGCTGGCGTAGCCGGCGGCGGCGGTGCGGCGGGTGCTGTCGGTGCGACGGGCTTGGTTATCGCCGGCGCTTCCGCAGGTACCTCGACAGCAGCCGGCGGAGCCGTCGGCTGTTTTTGGCCATCGGCCGTCTTGGCGGCGGCGGCTGCTTTCTTTGTTGTCGTCTTCTTGACCGGAGGCGGCTCGCTAGCCAGCTTCTCCTTGAGACGTCTTTCGACCGGCGCCTCAACGGTGGAGGAGGCGGAGCGTACGAACTCCCCCATGTCCTTCAGCATGCTGAGGACGGTCTTGCTCTCGACTCCGAGCTCTTTCGCAAGCTCGTAGACACGGACCTTTGCCACTGCTCTCCTTGTTGGCGGTCCGGGTCTAGATTCCGGACCAGTTAGTTGTCGATCATGCTCACTGAGCGGTTCTCATCGAGCGGTCATGAGCGGGTGCCCACTTTCTGGTTCGGCTCTCGCCTATGCGAGTGCTTGCTCATCTCAGGCGCTCCAGGTGGAGCGGATGCATTGGAGACTCTATGCCCAGCCGCGCGCACCTGTCTAAGTGAGCGTGCTGAGGAGCTGCTGGATTGTGACAGCGGCTCGCTGTCCATCAATCTCTGACCGTAGAGCCCTCCCCAGGCTACGTCGCTTGAGCGCCCGCTCAAGGCATTCCGGCCGCGGGTGAAGATATGCGCCGCGGCCTGGCTGAGTTTGCTGAAAGTCAATCGCTACTGCTGCGCCATCAGCGACGATGCGGATAAGTCGAGCCTTCTCGTCCCGGTTCCTGCATCCAATGCAGGTGCGTACGGGGGCGGGCACCGCAACAGGCTAAACGTTCCTGGGCGTATGGAGTATTCCGCCACGTCGCCTGGGCTGACTCGAGTCACATCTCGCTCCGTCTCATGACACTTTTGCCGTCTCAAGACGTCTCGCGAGTGTCTGGGTGGTTGATTTAGCACTCGCCAGCCATCTCGAGACGGCTCACGTCAGCCGCCGGGCGGCCTCAAGAGGTCCGACAAATTCTGTTGATAACTGCGGCAGCGTGTTCTGGAGCACTCAGGATCGTGCTCATGTTCGTACCGGCTCAGACTCAGGACGCATTCGACCCTCGCCAGCCATTCAGTCGAGCAGAGGCTCGAGCGGCAGGTCTGACTCCGGAGATGCTACTGAGTAGGCGGTTCCACAGGATCTTTTGGGACACCTACGTCTCCCGTGATGTTTCCATTACTCCGTTGCTGAGAGCGAAGGCTGTCATCAGACTTGTACCGAGTGGGTCATTCATCAGCCATCACACGGCGGCCGAATTGTGGGGCGCGGCGGTCCCGGCCGATGGGGCCACGCATGTCACCTTGCCCTCGGCCCATCGACGCCAAGTTCGACAAGGCGTCCGTTCGCACTATCGGAAATATCCGGCTCAGACCACCCTTCGCAAAGGCCTGCCCATCTCCACTCCTGAACAGACCTTCCTGGACCTCGCCGCAGGCGATGTCGGGCTTGTCGATCTTGTCGTGGTGGCCGACGGCATGATCAAGGCTGGCCATACCTCAGAGCAGCGCCTCATCGATGCTGCCGCGCAGTGGAGCGGTAGAGGATGTCGCGCAGCGCGCAGGGCGGCCTCCTTGGCACGGAAAGGCGTGGACTCACCGCAAGAGACCCGCCTTCGGCTGCTTCTCGTACTAGCCGGTCTTCCGGAGCCTCGCGTCAATCTGATCATTCGGGGGCGTGATGGGAGCTGGCGCAGACGTTACGACCTGGCGTATGAGCATCTCCGACTGATCATTGAGTACGACGGCCGCAAGCATGCCGAGGACAGCCGGCAATGGCTGACCGACATCTTCCGGCGCGAGGAACTCGATCAGATGCGCTGGCGGCTCGTGATCGTCACCTCAGAAGGCATCTATCAAGAACCTCTGCGGACGCTCGAACGGGTACGAGATGCGCTGCTCCGGTGCGGAGCCATAGGGATCCGCCGCCCCTTCAAGCCGGAGTGGCGGCTGCACCTCCCAACGCGCTGACGCGAGCCGTCTCAAGACGTCTCACGAGTGTCGAGATGACCGATTTGACACTCGCCAGTCGTCCTAAGACGGGAAACGTCGGACTAAGAGTCGCGGATCAAGAGTCTGCGGATTGAGAGTCGGAGTCTTACGCGCCCGGATCAGCTCGGAGCGGTGTCGGAGCGAATGTCGATTCGCCAGCCCGTCAGCCGGGCAGCCAGCCGGGCATTTTGACCTTCGCGACCAATGGCAAGCGACAGCTGATAGTCCGGCACCACGACACGTGCGGCGCGTAGGTTCTCATCCACCACAGTCACCGACGTAACCTTGGCCGGCGACAACGCCTGGGCAACAAAGGTCGCGGGGTCGGGAGAGTAGTCGATGATGTCGATCTTCTCTTCGTTCAACTCGTGCATCACGGCTCGCACCCGCTGCCCCATGGGCCCGATGCAGGCGCCCTTCGCACTGACGTCGGGATTGTTGCTCATGACCGCGATCTTGCTGCGGTGACCTGCCTCGCGAGCAACAGCCTTGATCTCGACCGTCCCATCTGCGATCTCGGGCACCTCGAGCTTGAACAGCTTCTCAACCAATCCCGGATGAGTTCGCGAAACGATCACTTGCGGGCCGCGAAGTTCCTTGCGCACTGAAACCACATAGACCCTGATCCGGGTTCCGTGTGTGTAGTGCTCTCCGGGAACCTGCTCGCTCAGCGGCATGATCGCCTCGATTTTGCCGAGGTCGACCAGCACGGTACGGCTATCGCTGCCCTGCTGCACGACGCCGGAAACGATGTCGCCCTCGACGCCGGAGAAATGTCCGTACTTCTGCTCGTCTTCGGCATCCCGCAGCCGCTGCATGATCACCTGACGAGCGGTCGAGGCGGCCACCCGCCCAAACCCGTGCGGCGTGTTGTCATACTCCCCGATCTGCTGACCGTCCTCGTCGAACTCCGGCGCAAACACCGTGACGTGTCCGGTCTTGCGGTTCAGGTCAACCCGCGCTCCCTGTACCGCGCCCTCGGTCTTCTCGTACGCGGTGAGCAGGGCGTCCTCGATCGCACTGGCCAAGACCTCGAATGGCAGGTCCTTCTCTCGCTCCATCAGTCGCAGCACGGAGATGTCGATGTCCATCTCATCCCTCCTCATCCTCGCTGCGCGCCGCCTTGGGCCGATTGAGCTCCACCTGAACTAGTGCGCGGTCGACGTCAGCGAAGGGAACTTGCCGATCTTCGCCGTCAACGTTGAGCCGTACGCCATCGTCAGTGTTGGAAACGATCCGCCCGGTGATTGTGTCCCCTTCAGACAATCGCACCACCACCACGCGTCCGGTGTTACGCCGCCAATGTCGGGGTAGTTCAAGGGGCCGGCTTACTCCGCGTGACGTGACCTCCAAGGTGTACGCGGCGTTCCCGGCTACGTCGGCGCTGTCTAGGGCGGCCGATGCGGCCTTGCTCGCCTCGGCAATGTCATCCAACAGCGGACCAGTGCCTTCCGGTCCATCGCCATCGACCACAACGCGCAATAGCCGACGCTTGCCCGCCGGAATGATTTCCACCGCTTCCAGCTCGAGACCGAACTGGGCAAAGATCGGGGTCAGCACGCCAGCGACCTGGCTCTCTTTCATTGCGCTGTCCTTCGATCCGATTAGGTCCTTCGGTTGTGGCGGCGCAGACATGGAAAACATCAAGCTGCGCGTGTCCGGCAGCATACCGCTCGGGTGAGGTACCGTCGGCGGGTGGCTGAGTCTGATGCAGGTATTACGGCAGTCCGGCCAGCCCAACTGACTCGCCGTATGATCATCGGCCTGGGGCTCGCCGCCCCGACGCTGGCAGTGCCGGGGCTTGCCGGATGCAGCAGCAGTGGTCCTGAAGTCGACACTCCTGTCGTCACGCCGTCCTCCGCTCCCGAATCCAGTCCAGCACCCGGTGTGACGCCGACTCCGAATCCAACGGCCGCCCAGTCCACTCCGGCGGCCGCGGCGGCTCCTGAGCAGGCGCTATCAGCCCTAGCCGCCGCCATCCTTGTCAGCCCGCAGCGCAAGCAGCTCCCCAAAGACCGCCGAAACCTTCTGACCTTCCTTCGAAACGCCCACGCAGCGCACGCCCGCGCAATCGTCAATCCTCTTCCAAGCCAGGCGCCGGCCAAGCTCGGCGGACAATCGCTGAACAGCTCGCTTGCCTTGCTGGCGCGGCGCGAGACCGCCGCCGCCAGCCGCTATCGACGCGCCGCACTACAGGCCAAGGGATCGGACGCACTGCTCTGGGGCTCCTTGGCGGTGGGCGCGGCGAGTTTCGCTGCAGCGATCGGTGCCGCAAATCCACCACGGACACGTTCAGTCGGCAATCGCGAGCCGGTGGAGATCTTGTCTGAGGTTGCCGCGATCCAGGAACTGGTACGCCAACTCCACGCGGTGGTCTACGGCTACCAGCTGGCGATCGGCAAGATGAAGGTGCTCAGCAAGCAGCGAACTAAAGCGGAGCAGGAGTTGCTCAACCACCGCATCTTTAGGGATCGGCTGATCGCCTGGTTGAGGAGACGCTCCGCAGAGGTCCCGGCTGCCGAGCCGGCGTACGTGCCGTCGGTCGTTCCGCGCAACCAGGCCACGGCCGAAAAGTTGATCATGCAGATGCAGACCGCATTGCAAGCTTTCTGCGGGCTGTGGTTGGCAGCCGCTGCCAGTCGGGCAGATAGGCAACAAGCTCTCAGCGCATTGAGTGGTGCCGTCAAGACCGCGCGCTCGTGGGGCGCCCCGCTGGCCGCCTGGCCCGGCTGGAGCAGTTGATCACTGGCTGAACTGAACCACGACGTCGTACGTCAGCTTGATGATCAATCCGGTCAGCACGATCAAGAAAACCTTGCGCACAAACGAGTTGCCGCGGCTTATGGCAGTCCGGGCTCCGAGGTAGCCACCTATCAGGTTGGCCGCGCCCATCATGAGCCCTAACACCCACAGCACTGAGCCCGACAGCCCAAAGACCACAATGGCCGACAGGTTGGTGACCAGATTGGCGATCTTGGCGGTGGCACTCGCCTCGAGGAATCCGTAGCCGAGGACGGCAACAAGCAAGATCACAAAGAAGGAGCCGGTACCAGGCCCTAGAAACCCGTCGTAGCCGCCGACAACCAAACCGATCAATGCCGTGAGTCCGTAGTGCCTGCGTCCCGCATGTTTGCGTGCCGACACCATGCCAAGCTGCGGCCGGCGCCAGACGTATAGGCCCACTCCGATGAGCGCGGCCAGCACGATCGGAGTGAACGCCTCCTTTGGCAGCAGCTTGGCAAGAGAGGCACCGAGCGCCGATCCGAGCGCTGACGCGATGACCAGCGGCAGCACAGTCCACCAATCGAGCGGGATACGGAGCGCGTACGTCAACGAGCTGGTCGCCGTGCCGCAGAACGACGAAATCTTGTTCGTGCCCAAGATCACTGCAGGCGGAGTGTTGCTCGGCAAGCCGATCAAGAGGGCGGGCAACTGGATCAGGCCGCCGCCGCCAACCACCGCATCCACCCAGCCGGCAACAAAGGCTGCGATTATCAGAGCCGTCAGCGAGAGCGCAGAAAGGTCCAGTGCACTCCAAGTTTCAGGCGTCATGCACGGCCGCGAGAATCTCCGTCAGCGCATCCTCAACGGTGACCTCGACCTGCTCTCCCGTCCGTCGGTCACGCACCTCGACCACACCGTTAGCCAGACCGCGGCCAACCACAACGATCGTCGGCATGCCCAGGATCTCCGAATCGGCGAATTTGACACCCGGGCTCACCGAGCGGTCATCCAGTAGCACGGAGACGCCGGCTTCGTCGAGCTGCACAGACAGGTCGGCTGCCGCCCTACCGACCACCTCTTCCTTGCCGGCTGCCACCACATGCACATCGAACGGTGCCAGCTCGCGCGGCCAGCAGAGACCCATCTCATCGCAGGTGCCCTCAACCACGGCCGCCACCGCTCGCGAGATTCCCACTCCGTAGGAGCCCATCGTCACGGTGACGAGCTTCCCGTTTTGATCAAGAACTTTGAGACCAAGGGCCTCGGCGTACTTGCGACCCAGCTGGAATATGTGCCCCATCTCGATTCCCCGAGCGAGCGTCAGTGGTCCGGAACCGTCCGGAGCGGAGTCACCCTCCCGAATCTCGGCCGCCTGGATGATGCCGTCGGGGGTGAAGTCTCGCCCGCAGGTGAGATCGAAGATATGTCGGCCTGGCTCGTTCGCGCCGGTCACCCAACGGGTGCCCACTACGACTCGCGGATCGACCAAGTACCTGATCTTGGTGAGGGAATCCTCGCCGAGCCACGCGTCCGGCTCAGCAGCGCCAGCGAAGCGAGCCGGTCCGATATAACCCTTCACCAAATCAGCCTGGGCGGCGAAATCCTCATCGCTGAACGGCTCCGCCTCGGCTGGCTCAAGTTGTGCCGCGAGCCGCTTCATGTCGACTTCCCGATCGCCTGGGACGCCGATCACTAGCGGATGACGAGAGCCGTCGACCTCAGAGACCATGAGCACCACGTTCTTCAACGTGTCGCTGGGCTGCCACGGGCGATCAGTCCTGGGAAAGCGAGCATTCGCAAGATCGACGAGGGTCTTGATCGTCGGAGTGTCCGGAGTGTCCTCGACATGAGCGGCGGGAGCGTCGTCGTACGGCAACGGTTCCGGCGGAGGCGTCCGGACAGCCTCCACATTGGCCGCATAACCGCCCGGCGAACGTACGAAGGTGTCCTCGCCGTTCTCGGCAATGGCGAGAAATTCCTCACTTGCCGACCCGCCCATGGCTCCTGACATTGCATGCACGATGACGTACTCGAAGCCAAGTCGGTTGAAGATCTTGATGTATGCGTCGCGATGAGCCGCGTAAGACTTTGCCAAGCCCTCGTCGTCGATGTCGAAGGAGTACGAGTCCTTCATGACGAACTCGCGGCCGCGAAGCAGCCCAGCCCGCGGACGCGCCTCGTCGCGGTACTTCGTTTGGATCTGGTAGAGGGACAGCGGTAGGTCCTTATAGGAGGAGTACATGTCCTTCACCAGAAGGGTGAACATCTCCTCGTGCGTGGGGCCTAAGAGGTAGTCGGCGCCCTTGCGATCGTGTAGCCGGAAGATGCTCTCGCCATATTCGGTCCAGCGCCCGCTGGCCTCGTACGGTTCCTTCGGGAGAAGCGCCGGGAAATGCACCTCCTGTGCACCGATGGCATCCATCTCTTCACGCACGATGCGCTCGACGTTGCGCAGCACGCGATAGCCCAGCGGCAGCCAGGTGTAGATACCTGGCGCGGCGCGGCGGATGTAGCCAGCACGCACCAGCCAGCGATGGCTGGGCACCTCGGCATCAGCCGGATCCTCGCGCAACGTGCGGACAAACAGCTCCGACATTCGGGTGATCACGCGAGCACTGTAGTAGCTTGGCGACCCGCGCAGGCCCAGGGCAGGTTCGTCTTACGGCGTCTGATCAAGAAGGAGTGCGGGCGAATGCTGCGATCGCAGCGAGGTCTGGCCTGTAACCGTCGGCAGTGTCGACATCCAGAGTCGGTACGTCGAGGCGGATCGGCTCGAATGAGCGTTCCACGCTGAAATGGCCGCTGTCGTCGTGCGCAGCTCGGGTGGCCTGCTCGCGTCGCCGTCGTTCTGCCCTCGCTCGCGCGATCGTTGGTTCGACCTGACAGCGCACAATCCGTAGCGTGGCGAGCGGCCGCAGCGGCTCGAGTCCGCGCATCCAGTTCGGATGCTGAAATGCGGCCTCAGCAACGTGCGTCACGCCATGTTCTAAGAACAGCCGAATCGCAGCGAAGAAGAGACCGTAGCTTCTCACCGTCAAGGAGTCGGAGGGTCCTGGAACGAAGTCTGGCGTTGCGGCAACCATGCCTTCCTTGATCTCGTCCCGGCATAAGGCGGGACAGCCGATCATCGCGGCTAACCGGTGCGCAAGCGTTGTCTTGCCCGAACCGGCAGGCCCACTCACGATCACCAAGGTGGGAGGAGACATCTGACAGAACTATCCCCGCATTAACCCGTGCGGGTGCTTGCGCGTCACGGTAGCGGTGGTACGCCGCTGGGCATCCAGCAGCCGCCCGCGGAATGATCCCTTGGCGGTCTTGAGTGCTACAGAGACCTGATACAACCGAGCCGGCCGGCCAGGCCGATAAGCGGTGACCAGAGTCGGAATGTATTCAGCCTTGCTGACGGTGAATCGCCCATTTCCAACACGAGTGAAAGTGAACCGCCCCGTCACGCCCTCGTAGGTGCGTGGGGCTACCTGCTGGGCCACCGTGTTACCGACGCCGTAGAGCACCCACTTCTTGTTCATCCTTGTCCATGGCTGCACGACATGCGGGTGATGCATGTACACAAGATCAACATCAGGCGAGGCCGTGAGTGCGCGCGCGAGCCTAACCTGTTCGGCGTTCTCGCTCGTGGAGTACTCGGTCCCCACGTGCACAGCGGCGAGCACAATGTCTGCTCCGGCGACCCGAGCACGATGCGCCTGAGCCAGCAAGTTCTTGGCGCTCATCCGATGCACGGCCCAGGGTTTGCCCTCTGGCATGGGAATACCGTTCAGGCTGAAGGTGGCGGCGACGATCCCGATCTTGACTCCCTGCCGAGTCGTGAAGATCGTTGGACGCTCGGATTCGGCCTTGGTACGAGCCGTGCCGGCGTGCGCGATCTTGGCGTGATCAAGATCATCGAGAGTGCGCTTGACGCCCGCGAAGCCTTGATCGACGGCATGGTTGGAGGCTGTCGTGCAGACGTCGTAGCCGGTCGCAGATATCGCTTTCACCACGTGCGGCGGCGCTGCGAACACCGGATAGTTTCGGTACGGCCCGCCGAGCCGAGCGAGCGGCACCTCTTCGTGGCAGATAGCCAAGTCGGCAGATGCGATCACTGGTTTTATGCCAGCCAACAGTGGCGCGAAGTCATAACCGCCCTTCCCGCGTCGCTGAGCGTCTTCCTTCGCGCCAAACCACAAGGTGTTGTGCCACAGCAGATCGCCGTTCATGACAACCGTGACACTGGTCCGCTGTGGCTTCGCAGGCGGCTTGTTCAGTCGAGCTGAGGAGGATGGGCTCGGGAGCGTAGGACTTGTTGTCGGACTGGGGTTCACTGCTGGCGTCGGGGCGTCTGCCAGCTGATCGCTTGCGCAGCTAGAGAGCATGATCAACAAGCTGCACCAGACAGCTGCCAGCCGCGTCCGCGTCATCCTTGCCGCTGCTCGCTAAAATCCCGACGCTCGCAGCCGGAGGAAGCCGTCCTCAAAAGTGAACCGTCGCGAACTCGCCGACCTCAGTGAAGCCCACTTTCGCGTACGTCGCACGCGCCGGCAGGTTGTAGTCGTTGACGTACAACGACACCGTGGGGACGACTGTACGCGCCAGCTGAACGACGGCTGCCATCGCGGGCGGTGCCAAACCCTGGCCACGCAGTTCAGGGTCCAGCCAGACCCCCTGCACCTGGCATACCGATCCCGATACCGAGCCGAGATCGGCCTTGAAGAGCACGCGATTGCCGTCAAAAATCCCGAATGCGCGACCCGATGTGATCAACTGCCGAACGTAGAAGCGGTAGCCAGCCGGATTGCCCTGCACCGGTGAGACGCCGATCTCTTCGGTGTACATCTTCACCGCGGCGTCGGTGTAGGCATCCCATTGATCGAGGGTGACCCGGCGCACCCGCCGGTCGACGGGAATAGCTGGGGGTGAACTGATTGCCATGAGAGGCTGATGCGGTCGCACGTCGCGGGCCTCGCTCCAGGCACCGCGCCAGCGTTCGGAGAGTTTGCTCCACAGCTCCAGCGCCACATCCGATGGGCCGATGATCGACGCACACACTCGGTCTGGGCCGGCGAATTCGGTCCAGGCGTTAAGAGCTTGTTCGTCGGCGTTCACTGGCACCAGATTGGACCCGGCATGGCACAGCGCTCGCAGCAAACCGCCCCGCTCGTACCCCCACACTGGACAGCCGAGACTTGCCTGCTCGAGTCCGGCTGCGCGTACCCGAGAGGCGACAAAGACGTTCTCGATCGGGTTAACAGAGAGCAAGCGAATTGCTGCCGGCAGGTCGTTACGATTCAGCACCCGCACTGAGCCCTCGCGGGCTCTGCGCGGCGTAATCGTGCTGGCGACCCTGCGCATGGTCAGCGCACGCTAACCTCGGGCGCGCCGTGTCCGGCGGGCATCGATTCACCCATCTCATCCGCGAGCCGCATTGCCTCCTCAAGGAGGGTTTCGACGATGTCGGCCTCCTTCACTGTCTTGATCACCTCGCCGCGCACGAAGATCTGGCCTTTGCCATTGCCGGAGGCTACGCCGAGGTCCGCCTCGCGTGCCTCGCCAGGTCCGTTGACAACGCAACCCATCACGGCAACGCGGAGCGGCACCTCCAGTCCTTCCAATCCGGCAGTTACCTCGTCGGCAAGCCGGTAAACATCGACTTGGGCACGGCCGCAGGACGGACAGGAAACGATTTCCAAATGCCGCGGCCGCAAGTTCAACGATTCCAAGATCTTGATGCCGACCTTGACCTCTTCCACCGGGGGCGCAGAAAGGGACACCCGGATGGTGTCGCCGATGCCTTTGGAGAGCAGTGCGCCGAAGGCAACCGCAGACTTGATCGTTCCCTGGAAGGCCGGCCCAGCTTCGGTGACGCCGAGGTGCAGCGGATAGTCGCAGGCTTCGGCCAGTAGCTCGTACGCACGCACCATGACCACCGGGTCATGGTGCTTGACAGAGATCTTGAAGTCGCGGAAGCCGTGCTCCTCAAAGAGGCTCGCTTCCCAAAGGGCTGATTCCACTAGGGCCTCGGGCGTGGCCTTGCCGTACTTGGCGAGCAGGCGTTTGTCCAGCGATCCGGCGTTCACACCGATCCGGATCGAGCAACCGGCGTCGGCTGCAGCTTTTGCGATTTCTTTTACTTGATCATCGAACGCCCGAATGTTACCGGGATTAACACGTACGCCGGCGCATCCAGCATCGACGGCTGCGAAGACGTACCGGGGCTGGAAGTGGATATCAGCGATCACTGGAATCTGGGATTTCTTGGCGATGATCGGCAATGCGTCGGCGTCGTCTTGGCTAGGTACCGCGACCCGGACGATGTCACAACCGGTGGCTGTCAGCTCGGCGATCTGCTGCAGCGTGGCGTTGATGTCCGCCGTCAGGGTCGTTGTCATCGATTGCACAGTGATCGGCGCGTCGCCCCCGACGGCCACCTTGCCAACCTTGATCTGGCGACTCTTGCGGCGCGGGGCGAGGGTCGGTGGAGGAAGGGTAGGCAGACCCAAGTCGATACTCATAAGGCCTTTCATCGCGAGGTGCGGCGAAACCATTCTGCGAGGGCTCGCCAACAATCCAGCCTAACGTGCGTTCGGCGACCGAGGAGTAAACAAGTCTTCCATTCGGGCTCGGCAGCGCGCCGCCCTTGAACCGGTCGTTTCCAAAGAGTCGTGTCTTGCACGCGACGTCGACTGGCGTGGCGGACGTACCAGAAGAGCATCAGGCCGGTCGCGCCGACATGGAAGCCGTGCAGTGCCCAGACCGGCCCAAGCGGCAGGCTGACGACGTACACCGCGTAAATCAGATTGCCGAGGTTGGCCAGAACGATGTTGCCGAGGCTGTAGGAGGTGAGGTCTTTGAAGCCTCAGAAAAGCCGAATGGGATCGATGATGTCGGCCAATATCAATACCACACCTGAGATCAAGATCACGCCACCAACGATGTACGCAACGGGCAGCAACTTCGCCGTGTCCACATGCCCCGGGTCAGGTCGCCCGAAGAGCCGAGCAATGCCCCGCCTTATTGCCTCATAGAGCGCTGCGGCAACGTGCCCACCGTCCAACGGCAGCAGCGGTACGAAATTGAAGAGCGCCACGAATAGATTCACCGAGCCGAGCACCGTGAACAAGCTCGCTACCTTCGCCGCAGCGTCGATCTGGTTGGTCGAGGCGATCTCTCCCGCCGCTCGGCTCGCACCAACGATGGACATCGGTCCGTAGACATCTCGAGGCTTGCCTGTCACCAAGTTGTACGCGGTGTAGAAGACCTTCGCCGGGAAGTAGGCGAGCGCCACAACGGTCTGCTTGGTCATTTGCCACATGTCGCCGATCACCGCAACCGGTCCGCCGCGCTCTCGGACTATCTCAGGCTCAACGCCGAAGAAGCCGGCAGCAACGCGCCTGGATGGGTCATACCTGTCGGGTACGCCGGTGATGACGGTATTAACCGGCTTCAGATCAATGCGCTGCCCAGCCCGCTCCACAGTCACCAGCGCCGGGTGGTCCAGGTTTGCCCGAATCAGCCGCGAGACGTCATCCCACGAGGAGACTGCAGTCCCGTTGAACGCCACGATCTTGTCCTCTGGCTGAATCCCCGACTGAGCGGCCGGCGTCGGCGGCTTGCCCTCACAGCTCTTGTCCGGGGCGGTGGCGACGACTATGCACTCTTGGACTTTGCTGATCGTCAGTTGTGAGCGGTAGACACCGTAGCTCAACGAGACACCAAGCAAGATCACGAACGCCAGCAAGATGTTCATCGCGGGCCCACTCGCCATAATGATCAACTTCTGCCAGAACGGCTTCTGGTAGAAGAGTCGGCCCTCATCCTCCGGTCGGATCGCCGACCACTCCGCAGCCCTCGCGTTATCGGCCAGCGCCCGAAACGGCCCAGTGCTATAGGCGCGCAGCTCACCGGGACGATCCTTGGCCGGCGGAAACATACCGACGAGCCGGACATAGCCACCGACAGGCACCGCCTTGACGCCGTACTCGGTCTCGCCCTTCCGCTGTGACCACAAGGTGCGGCCAAAGCCGACGAAGTACTCCGTCGTCCTGACATCGAACAGCTTGCCCGGCACGAGATGGCCGATCTCGTGCAAGGCAATCGAGGCCATCACCAGCCCAAAGAAGACAACGGCACCGGCGATGTAGATCACAAGTTCCATCTAGCGCGTGTGCTCCGTTGCGTGGGTGAGGTCGGACGCCCGAGCACGCGCCCAAGCATCAGCCGCCAGCACCATCTCGAGCGTGAGCTGATCACTAGCGACCAGCTTCGAGCCTACGTCGGGATCCGAACCGGCGTGCTCGCGCAACACCACGGCCACGATGTCGAGGATCTGGGTAAAACCGATCCGACCATCATGAAAGGCGTCCACGCACACCTCGTTTGCCGCGTTGTAGACCGCCGGAGCGGTGCCGCCCAACCTCCCCGCCTGGCGGGCCAGCTCAACCGCCGGGAATGCCGAGTGGTCCAGAGGCTCGAAGTTCCAGCTAGTTGCCGTACGCCAGTCGCACGGCTGAGCTACTCCTCGCAGCCGATCCGGCCAGCTCAAACCAAGCGCAATCGGAAGCTTCATATCAGGCGGCGAGCACTGGGCAAGTGTCGATCCATCAACGAACTGCACCATCGAGTGGACGATCGACTGCGGATGGACCACGACATCGATGCGGTCCAACTCCACTCCGTACAGCAGATGCGCCTCCAGCAGCTCCAGACCCTTGTTCACCAGAGTCGCAGAGTTGGTCGTAATTACCCGACCCATATTCCAGGTGGGATGGGCAAGCGCCTGGTCCGGTGTCACATCGGTCATCTGTTCACGGGTAAGCCCCCGAAACGGGCCTCCGCTGGCGGTCAGGATGAGCCGGTCGACCTCGCGCTCCGCACCTCCGCGAAGACATTGCGCCAATGCCGAGTGTTCGGAGTCGACAGCAACGATCTGACCGGGCTGTGCGGCTCGTGTAACCAATTGACCGCCGACTACCAGGGACTCCTTGTTGGCCAGCGCGAGGATCCGCCCGGCCCGCAGCGCGGCCAGTGTCGCCGCAAGCCCAGTCGAGCCTGTAATCCCGTTGAGGACGACATCACAGCGCATTGCCGCCAGCTCTGCGGCTGCCTCTGGGCCGGCGAGGATGCGCGGCAATTGCACCTTTCCCTCGGCCCAGCCGCGTCGGCTGGCTTCGCTGTAGAGAGCCAGTTGCAGGTCCTGCACAGTCGTCGCGCGGCTGACCGCAACGGTCTGTGCGGCGGTATCCAGGGCCTGCTGGGCGAGTAGCTCGATCTGACCGCCCCCTGCTGCAAGCCCCACGACCCGGAACTGATCCGGGTGGTCGGCAACGACGTCGAGGGCCTGCGTACCGATTGAGCCTGTGCTGCCCAAGATCACTACGTCACGCACGGGCCAAGTGTGGCAGGTCGCAGCCGGGCGTTTAGCCGGCTGCCTCCCACCAGTTGAGGACCCGCAGGGCTCTTACGGTGTTCCACCTACTCGTGCCGGGCTCCTCCATCCGAAACCAGGTACGGCCGGGATATCCGAAATAAGTTGGCCAACGGCCGTTCGCTCGACGCGCGCGCCGTACGACGTCGATGGCATCGCCGAGCCGCGAATCCCGCTCGGCATCCACATCGGTGAAGTGTTCCAGCCCACGCAGCACGTCGAAGTGCCACTGGGGCAGTTGTGGAAACCGGGTGCTGCCACGGATTGCTATCTGGCCCGTGCGATGCGACTTGTACAGCCGGTGGCGCAGGAAGAACTCCCGCCCTTGTGCCTGCGCCTCCTCGGTGGCTGGTCCACCGGCGTACTGATAGGCGTGAAGAGCCTCGAGCGCCTGGATGCTGGTGTGGAAGGAGCTGTGCTTGCCCGGTTCGTGGCGCGCAGCGCAGTTCCAGCCGCCGTCGTCGAGCTGTTGGCCCAGGAGGTAGTCAACGACGGCATCAAGACGCTCCGCGGGGTACCTATGAGCAGCGGTTAGCCGTACCAGCATCGAGACGATGCAGGTCTCCGGCGCTCGCCATTTGCTCTGCCACTCCCAGAGTCGCTCGCAGCCGGCCAGCGCAGCAGGATTCCCCGGTTGCAGGCCGAGCCAGAGCAGGTGAAGCAGCGTGTATGTGGTGGAGATCCACTTGGGCGTGTAGTCACCGCCGCCCCAACGCCCGTCAGGATCCTGCAGCGAGATGAGCTTGGCACCCCAGCCCTCGGTTGCGACTTTGGCTCGCTCAGCGCGAACGGTCGCGTCAGAGCTGCTCAGGAGGTCGCGATGCACCCGCCAGCGGATCGACGGATCGCCCTCGAGCAACCACGCGACCAAATCGTCGTCTGCGCCAAGCATCGGAACCATGATCGCTCAACTCAGATGTCGGCCATTCTGGGGCCTGACAGAATGCGCAGATCATGACAAGTACGCGGGCCGTGTCGTGACTCGACGCCTGATTGAGATCGAGAGCCTTGCCGAGTTCGATGCCCACATCGGCAAAACCAAGCGGCTGAACGGATGGTTTGTCCAGGCTCTTGATCTGACGGAACGAAGTGACGCGCTACTGAAGATCGATCCGCACGGCGCAGTCTTCCTCGGCTGTCTGTTCGCCCCAGCCGTCGAGACCCATCTCCGCAGATCCGGTGCGCTGCTCTTCCCCCGGCTTCCCGACGTACCATTCGATCCCTACCGAACACGTCCGTACGACGCGGCCGAGCTGTATGGGGCCGCCGACTATGCCGCAAGCCTGGACGCTGCTGTGTACGGGTGGTCCCATACTCACTCCATTCGATCGCTCACCGCCCAGCTGGGCGCCACTCTTCATGATCACGCCATCACCGACGCACTCGACGACGCGACGTCAGACCTAGATCCGCGCACGATCATCGGAATCATGGGCGGTCACGCCGTGCCGCGTGGTGATGACACATACCGTGCGGCAGCGAAGCTGGGAGCCAGCCTGACCGTTGCCGGCCGCACAGTACTTACCGGCGGCGGCCCGGGAGCGATGGAAGCCGCCAATCTCGGCGCCTATCTGAGTCCGTGGCCGGGTTCGCTCGACGACGCGTTGATGATCATGACACCGCCGCTCCACTATTGGCCAAGTGTCGATGCTTGGGTGCAAAGCGCCTTCCGGGTGCGCGCCCGCTGGCCAATCGCCTCCGCAGGTCGCAGCCTTAGCATTCCGACGTGGTTCTATGGCCACGAACCAACCAACGTCTTCGCCACCGACATCGCCAAATACTTCTCCAACGCGCTACGCGAGGACACCCTGATCCACCGCTGCGGAGGCGGGGTGGTTTATCTTCCTGGCTTGGCCGGTACGGTCCAGGAGATCTTCCAAGCCGTCACGGAGAACTTCTATGCCGCCGACCCAAGTGAGGTCGCTCCGCTGATCTTGATCGGTCGGGAGTATTGGACAGATGTCTATCCTGCGTGGCCCTTGCTCCAACGGCTCGGCGCCGGCCACCCGATGGGTGAGTTGATCTTCTGCGTCGACGAAGTAAAAGAGGCGATTGATCTGCTCACCGCCGGGGCGTAGCGCGGGCCGCGCGTTCACGGCAGTAGCGACACCTCATCTGGCGTGGCCAGCGTGAGCACAGCCTCCTCGATGCCCTCATACTGCTCCAGCTCACGCTCGACCTGTCGTAGCCGCACAGCAACACTGTGCTCTACATCGTCGCCAGCCATGTCGACCGATGCCACCAGATACAACCGGCCTGGACCGACAAATTCCAAGTGAAGGTAGGTGATCCGGTCGATGTCGGGGCGTGCCAGCAACTCACGCAACACTCGTTGCCGAATCTCGGGGCGTACCACCTCCCCAACCAGAAAACGGCGATTGCGGTCGATCAGGACAACCGCGACGACGGCCAATAGAACGCCAACCAGGATTGAGCCAATCGCATCGGGCGTTGGCGACCCCGTGAGCTGGTGGAGCCCAACACCAGCAGTCGCGATCGTGATTCCAATCAGGGCTGCAGCGTCTTCGGCGACGACAGCGCGCAAGGTGGGATTTGACGTGTTCAACACGAGGTTCGTCACGCTGCTATCCCGCGCTGCGGCCAGTCGCCGAGCTTGGATCGTGGCCTGGGTGAACGACACCCCTTCCAGCACGAAGGCGATCGCCAATACGACGTACGCGACAAGGTAGTTCGACGCTTCCTCCGGCTCGATCAGCTGTTGCACACCATGCCAAATCGACACCACAGCGCCGGCCGTAAAAAGCCCAAAAGCGGCGAACATCGACCAGACATAGGCCTCACGCCCGAAGCCCATCGGATGTCTACTGTCTCGACGACGGTCGGATCGCCGATCAGCAATCAACAAGAAGATCTCATTGCCAGCATCCGCCCAGGAGTGAGCAGCCTCAGCCAGCATTGACGCCGACGAGGTGATAGCGGCAGCGACGGACTTGGCAATGGCGATCAGCAGATTGGCCAGGAAGGCGATCAGTACCGTCAGCAGGCTTTGGTTGACCTGCTTCGGCTGTTTCTCGTCCCCTTCTGCCGTCACATTGGCACCGGCCACACACCCGACCCTATCCAGGTCCCGCGCGAGCCCACATTGCTAGCTGCCTGACAGGTTCTACCCAGCTCAGTGCCAGGTAGAGGCTTCACCCTATTTCACACCGCACTGCCAAACCACGCCAAGGAGTAGCAAGAAACGTGACAATTTCGATAAAAACTGCGGTCGCAATAGGCTCAGGGCTGCTCGTGCTTGGCGCGGGCCTCGGAGTGGCAGGCGTTGCTTCCGCAGACACACCAGGCGTGCCTTACCCGACGACCGCACCCACTATCGCCCCCGCTCCCGGCAATCCGCAGCCCCAGACCGAAGTGCCGGGCTGGCCAATGAGCCCTCAGCAGGAGCAGGTTCTTGTCGAGACCTTGTCGAGCATGCTCGGCGTCGATGAGGTCGAGGTCAAGGCGGCCCTCGACCAGGTACATGCCGATTATGCGGCGAAAGGGCCGGCTGCACTGGATCCATGGCTGGACAAAGCGGTCCAGGCAGGCATTTTGACCCAGGATGAAGCAGACGCTCTGCGCGAGGCGGTTGAGCAGGGTGGAATCAACCTCGGTCCCAGGTGACTGCCGCGGCTAACGGCCGCTCCTCATGATCTTGGCAAGATCCGCTGTCCGCTGGTTGCTGAAGATGTCCTCCAACATCACCAGTACGCCGTCAGGTCCGGTTAGCGGCACCCGCCAGTTCGGGTATTCGTCGATGGTGCCGGGCTGGTTCTGCAGTTGGCGTTCCCCCACGGCGTCGGCTAACGAGAGGCAAAGCAGGCGCGCCGGCGTCCAGGTCAGGTAGCGGTGCAGGGCCGCGACAGTTTCGTCGACGTCTGCACCCGGTTGCAGCGCTCCCCGATTACGGAGGTTCTGCAGCCACGCCTGGCGGTCGGCTTCGTCGGCTTCCAGTTCCTCATCCAGCGAGCGAGTCAAGATACCCAACTGATCACGAAGCCGGACATGATCACCAAGGAGATAACCAGCCGTGGGCGGAAGATCATGCGTCGTCACCGAGGCCAGACAGTACTCCCGCCACTTCTCCGGTGGCAGCGGCCCACTATCGCCATCCCAGTCGAACTCGAACCACAAGATCGACGTCCCCAGGATGCCGCGCTCCCGCAGATAGTCACGAACCCACGGCTCCACGGTGCCGAGATCCTCGCCAACCACCACAGCATTCGCCCGCTGGGCCTCCAGCGCAAGAATGCCGATCATGGCCTCGTGGTCGTAACGAACGTAGATGCCTTGCGTGGGATGGGCACCCCGGGGAATCCACCACAACCGAAACAGGCCGATCACATGATCAACACGCAGGCCGCCGGCATGCCGCAAGATCGTGGAAACCATCTCGCGAAATGGAGCGTACGCGGTGGCGGCGAGGCGATCGGGCCGCCATGGCGGCTGATTCCACGTCTGGCCTTGCTGGTTGAACGGATCTGGCGGGCAGCCAACCGAGACGTTTTGTGCGTAACTGTCCTGCAAGCTCCAGGCATCCACGCCACGCGGACTCACGCCAACCGCCAAATCATGCATCACCCCAAGCGCCATGCCGGCCCGTAAGGCCGCCTGCTGGGTGCCAGCCAGCTGCTCCTCCATCAGCCACTGCAGCCAGCAGTGGAAGTCGATTTTGGCGGCATTCGCAGCAGCGAAGGCGGCAACGGCTAGGGATTGCGGATCCTGCAGCTCGGTCGGCCATTCTTTGAAGTTGGCACCATAATCCTCCGCCAGCGCTGCCCAGGCAGCGAACCTTTCCAGCCCAGCCCCCTCACGACGCCGGTACGCCGCTAGTGAGGCCTGCCGGCCCGGCGTACGCGGCACTGAAAAGATGATCTTGAGTGCCTCACGTTTGGCGTTCCATGACCGATCACGATCGATCTCAGTCGCGTGGGCAAGGTCGGCGAGCAGCTGACTTCTGATCTTGTCGATATCCTCGCGCTGGTCAGCGCCTGCTAACGCGTACTCAGGAATTCGTTCCAGTCGCAGATAGAGAGGATTGGCAAAACGGCGGCTGCTCGGGAGGTACGGCGACGGCTCAATCGGCGGTGCCGGCTCGGCGGCATGCAGCGGATTGATCAGTACGAAATCCGCCTGGTGTTCGGCTGCTGACCATACAGCGAGGTCCTCAAGATCCGCTAAGTCGCCGACCCCCCAAGACTGCTGAGATCGCACGCTATACAGCTGGGTGGCGAGGCCCCAACCGCGATGCTCCCCCATCCGCTCCGGAAAACCTACCCACAGCGGCGTAATGATCAAGGGCATCGACGCCTGCCGCTCGCCGCTAACGGCCTTCAGGGTGTGGTACCCGAGGGGTAGATCATCGGGAATTTCGAACGATGCCTCACCGACCCAGCCGTCGTCGATCTCGCGGGGCGGAGTCCAGTTCTCTAGCTGCCGCATCTCGTATCGACTCTCGCCCGTCTCCAGCTCGATCCAGACATTAACCGGATTCCCATGGGGCACGTGCACCCACACCGAGGCAGTGTGACGTTCCCGGATCACCATGCACGGTGGCAACATTTGCGTCCACGGGCTGCGGTGATGGTTTGCCAACGCGGTAGCGGCAGCCGCGGGTGTAGACGCGTCAACATCGAGAGCGGCCAGAACAGCGACGATCGTCTCGCGATTGACCGGGACGTGCCGACCCTGCCAATCCCAGTACTCGGTGGCGACGCCGAACGCCTCAGCCAGGTCGTAGAGAGTGGGATCCAGTTCTGCCACGGCGCCAATCTTGGCAGCTATCACACTCGTTGTGGGGCGAGCGGTCCGCCTGCGCCATCGATCTGGCGACCGGGCTCATCCGCCTGGGACAAACAGATACATGATGAGCCACGCTACCGGCGCGGCAACGAGCAGGGAGTCAAGGCGATCCATGACTCCGCCATGGCCCGGCAGGAATGAGCTCATGTCCTTGATGCCAAGATCTCTCTTGATCATCGACTCGATCAGGTCGCCGCAGGTGCCCACTGTGACGAGGCTGACACCGAGGATGATGCCCACCCAAAACGGCACATCGAGAGCGAAGATCGCCATACAGATGCCGGCTGCCGTACCCAAGACCAGCGATCCAGCAACGCCTTCCCACGACTTCTTTGGACTGATCTTGGGCGCCATTGGATGCTTGCCGAATAGCACGCCGGCGATATAGCCCCCGGTATCGCTCATCACCACAATCAGCAGAAAGGTCACTACACGAGCACCGCCCTGCGCCTCTGCAAGCATCAAGGCTGCAAACGAGCCGAGCAGCGGCACGTAGGCAATGATCAGCAGGCTGGCGGCGGCGTCGCGGACAAACCCCGCAACACCTTTCGGCATCCGCCAGATCAGGCTGGCCAGCACGGTCAGAGCCAGCGACGCCAACAGCACACTGGTCGTGGAAAAGACCACCGGCTCCTGCCGGCCCGCAAAATAGGAGCCAAATGAGATCGCCACGCTGCCGACCGCAATCGGAACGATCGCCGATGTCATGCCCTGCTTCTTCAGCGCCTCGTGCAGCTCCACCGAAGCCAGCACGAGCGCAACGGCGACCAACACAACGAAAGCGGGCTTGAGATACATCAGGCTGAGCACGACGTACGCGCCAAGTCCGGCACCGATGCTTATGGCGGCCGGCAGGTTGCGGCCGGCGCGGCCATGCGTCTCCGCAGGCACAGCCGGTGACTCAGTCATCAGACCTCGAGTAATTCGGCTTCCTTGTGCTTCAAAACATCGTCGATAGCGTCGGTGTGCTTCCGGGTGGCGGCGTCGAGCTGTTTCTCAGCCCGTACCACCTCGTCCTCACCGACCTCCTTGTCCTTGACCATCCGGTCCAGGGCTTCCTTGGCACTGCGGCGGGCGCCTCGGACCGAGATCCGGGCATCTTCGGCCTTCGCCCTGGCCATCTTGATGTATTCCTTACGCCTTTCCTCGGTGAGCTCCGGAAGGGTGATGCGGATGGTGGTGCCGTCGTTCGATGGATTCACGCCGAGATCTGAGTTGCGGATTGACTTCTCGATGCTGCTCAAAGCGGTCTTGTCGTACGGGGTGATCAGCATGACCCGAGCGTCTTGGGCGTGAAAGGTCGCCAGTTGCTGGAGCGGAGTGGGCGTGCCGTAGTAATCGGCGGTCAGCTTGGCGAAGATCGCAGGGTGAGCTCGACCGGTACGAATGGCTGCGAACTCCTCCTTGGTGTACTCGACCGCATTCGCCATCTTGATCTCGGCTTCGCGCATGATGTCGGCGATCACAAGTGTTCTTCTCCTTAGGAGTGGACGATCGTACCGATCTTCTCACCCGACACCACGCGGACGATTGTGCCGTCAGTATCGAGGCTGAAAAAGATCATTGGCAGCTTGTAATCGCGGGCCATGCTGATCGCTGTCGCATCGGCAACCTTGAGGTTTCGCGCCAGGTAGTCGTCGTAGGTCAGCTCGTCGAACTTGATCGCGTCCGGGTGTGTGCGGGGATCAGCCGAATAGACCCCGTCGACGCCTTGCTTGCCCATCAACAGCACCTCGGCGCTGATTTCGAGCGCTCGCTGTGCCGCCACCGTGTCGGTTGAGAAGTACGGCATGCCTGAGCCGGCGCCGAAGATGACCACGCGGCCCTTCTCAAGATGCCGCTCGGCGCGACGCGGGATGTAGGGCTCGGCCACTTGTCCCATGGTGATCGCGGTCTGGACGCGGGTTTGAACGCCGACCTTCTCCAAGAAGTCCTGCAGTGCCAGGCAGTTCATCACGGTGCCAAGCATGCCCATGTAGTCCGCCCGGTCACGCTCCATACCGTGCTGTTGCAGCTCCGCGCCACGGAAGAAGTTGCCGCCGCCGACCACAACCGCGACCTGGACACCCATCTGAACGACAATGCCGATCTGCTTGGCAAGTCCTGCGACTACATCGGGATCGACGCCGACATTCCCGCCACCGAAGACCTCACCCGAGAGCTTCAGCATCACGCGCTTGTACGGACCATTCACCCGTCGGGTTCCCCTCTGCGTTGTTGGAGCTGCTCGCGCAATGCCGACGCTCGCAGCTCGATGTGAGGCGCCAACCGGCGCGAACTGTTTACGCGCCGGCCGCCTCGAACCGTACGAAGCGCAGCACCTTGATCCCGGCCTCGTCGAGCTGCTTGCCGAAGGCGATCTTGTTATCGATCACTGAGGGCTGATCGAGCAGCGCAACATCTTTGAAGTAGGCGTTGAGGCGGCCCTCGACGATCTTGGTAAGAGCTTGCTCAGGCTTGCCTTCTTCCTTGGCGGTCGCCTCGGCAATCCGCCGTTCGTTCTCTACGAGCTCGGCCGGAACATCGTCGCGACTGACGTACTGCGGGCGCATCGCTGCAATCTGCATGGCGGCGCCCCGCGCTGCAGTCGAATCAGACCCCTCGTATTCGACCAGCACCCCCACCTGCGGAGGGAGATCGGAGGCTCGGCGGTGGAGATACACCGCGGTCTGGCCGTCGAAGTAGGCAGCCGCGCTCACCTCGAGCTTCTCGCCGATCTTGGTCGCCAGCTCATCAACCGCCTCCCGGACGGTCTGGCCGGACGGCAGGACTGCCGCGTTCGCGGCATCGACGCTGTCGGCCCTACTCGCCGCGACTGCTTTTACCGCGTTGGACGCCAACGCCTGGAACTCCTGGTTCTTGGCCACGAAGTCGGTCTCTGCCCCGAGCTGGAGCAACGCACCGTCGACGGAGGCGACAAGTCCGTTGGTTGCCGACCGCTCGGCGCCACGCTTGGCGGCCTTGGCCTGGCCGCTAACCCGCAGAATCTCAATGGCCTTGTCAAAGTCGCCATCAGATTCGGTCAGCGCGCGCTTGCAATCCATCATGCCTGCGCCGGTCGCGTCACGAAGCTTCTTTACTTCAGCAGCGGAAATCGTTGCCATGAGTTGGATGGTCCTCGTTCTCCTGTTGGTGGGACGTGTCAGCTGTGGGTCGACCCTGTGGCCGGGTTATAAACGTTTTCCGGGTCCGGATTGTCGGACTGCAGCTCTAGATCGATCTCCTGGTCGGCTTCCTCTTCGGCCTCGATTGCCGCTTCCTCCGGCTGCTCGTCACCTGGCACCGGAGCTGCGTCGGGCGCTGGCTCCTCGTGCGGAGTCGACGGTGCCGGCTCCTGGGAGGCGACAAGCAGCTCACGTTCCCAGTCCGGCATTGGCTCGAGCTCAGCCTCAGCTCCGGTCTGGGCACCCGAGCGTGCCATGAGGCCATCAGCCACGGCATCAGCGATCACCCGGGTGAGCAGCGAGACCGAGCGAATGGCGTCATCGTTGCCTGGAATAGCGAAGTCAACCTCGTCGGGGTCACAGTTGGTATCCAAGATGCCGATCACCGGAATCCGCAGCTTGCGCGCCTCATCGACTGCCAGGT
Organism: Propionibacteriaceae bacterium; assembly: GCA_035535395.1. GTDB lineage: Bacteria > Actinomycetota > Actinomycetes > Propionibacteriales > Propionibacteriaceae > Microlunatus. The sequence continues at coordinate 29,726 of DATLQC010000027.1, forward strand.
GCTCTTTCTTGGTGTCAACAATCCAGACTGCTTGCGGAGGCCTGGTCATGTCTCGGATGCCGCCAAGAGTCCGCTCGAGTTTCTCTTTCTCGCGGCGCAGTCCAAGAAGTTCCTTCTTGGTCAGCCCTGATGCCGCAATGTCGTCGAAGTCCAGTCCCTCCAGCTCCTTGAGCCGCTGGATGCGCTTGATGACGGTGTGAAAGTTCGTCAGCATCCCGCCTAGCCATCGCTGGTTGACATAGGGCATGCCGACGCGAGTGGCCTGCTCGGCGATAGCCTCCTGTGCCTGCTTCTTGGTGCCGACAAAGAGCACCTGGCCGCCCCTGGCGACCGTGTCCTTGACGAACGCGTAGGCACGGTCGATGTAGGTCAGCGATTGCTGCAGATCGATGATGTAGATGCCGTTACGTTCTGTGAAGATGAACCGCTTCATCTTCGGATTCCAACGGCGGGTTTGGTGTCCGAAGTGGACGCCGCTCTCAAGGAGCTGTCGCGTAGTGACGACGGCCATGGCCGCGTTCCCTCCTTGCCGGCGTGTAGTTGCGCCGGCGTCCGGTTGTTCAGCACCGAGCCTTTCGGCGCTGCCTGATGCTTGCCCGACACGCACCCGACTTGGTTGGTCAAGGTCGAGACCGATGGTGCCGCCCGGTCCGGAGACCGGCACGCAAGCATGCGAAGTCAGACCCAATCGCAGGTCTGCCTAGGTGAGTCTATGCGAGCGTCGCGGGTCGCGCACGTTGCAGCCACCCGACCAAGAGCTCGCCCTGCTTGCCGTTGTCCACAGCTGAGGTGGACCTTGGAGCGGCATCCACAGATTTGCGAACGGCCGCATGATTAGCATCGGCATCCGAAGACTCCGAACATGCGAGCGCTTCGCCAACATCTTGGGCGCCAATATCTCGGGCGCCAATATCTCGGGCGCCAATATCTCGGGCAGTTGCCATTCCTCGTTGTGGTCTGTCTTTGTCTACTCTCCCTTCCAACTCCTGCTGCTGCGGCTTCTCAACTGCCAACGCCCGCTGGCTGGCCGCTGAGCGGCTCCCTTGTGGTACGGCGAGGATTCGATCCTCCGAGGGTTGTCTGGGGATCCGGCCATCGCGGTGTTGATCTTGTCGCTAAGCCTGGTCAGGCAATCCTTGCGGCTGCGAGCGGCTCAGTGGCCTTCGTGGGCTCGATCGCCGGCAAGCCGGTGATCAGCATTGATCACGGCGGCGTCCGCACCACATACGAGCCGGTAATCAGCACAATGCAGGTAGCCGAACGGGTGACGTTGGGGCAAAAGATCGGCGTGCTCGGCAGGGGCGGACATTGTCACGGCTGCCTGCACTGGGGGTTGCGTGAGGGCAAGAAGTATCTTGACCCGCTGCTGCTGCTTGCAGATCCAGGAGGCCGGCTGCGCCTGGTGGCGGAGGCTGAAAGGGAGGTTGTCAAGCGCAAGGCTGAGGCGAGGACGGCGGCGGCTGCTCAGCCTGCGGCGATCGCGAACTCCGGTGGCCGGTCGGGAAGTCACGGGTTCCTTTATCCGGTTACGGGTCCGATGACCTCTGCATTCGGGATGCGACTGCATCCACTGCTCAAGATCTGGAAGCTTCACGACGGGACTGATTTCGGCGCCTCGTGCGGCACTGCAATACGAGCGCCATACGCAGGAGTCGTCACCCGGGCCTACTTCAACCGGGCATACGGTAATCGGCTGTTCCTCAGCCATGGCAGCGTCGACGGGGTCAAGGTGGAGACCGCCTTCAACCATGCTTCGCGCTATCTGGTCCGGCCGGGTCAGCGGGTCAGCCGCGGACAGGTGATCGGTGTGGTCGGAAGTACCGGTTTCTCGACGGGCTGTCATTTGCACCTCATGGTGTGGCTCAATGAGCGGCTCAGTAACCCGATGAGCTGGCTGTGACTCAGCTGCGAGCGTCGGCAATCGCGCGCCGCCGTGCGGGGGAGGAGCGAGCAGACGCGTCGTTTCGTCGGCGAGCGACGACGACCTCGGCGGATTCCAAACGCGATGCGCGAGCAGCTCCAATGAAAGGGCCGGTTAGGCGCGTGGGTGAGCCTGTTCAAAGGCCGAGCGCAGCCGTTCGTTCGTTACGTGGGTGTAGATCTGCGTTGTTGCCAGCGATGCGTGACCGAGCATCTCCTGCACGCTGCGCAGGTCGGCACCGCCCTCCAGCAGATGGGTTGCCATCGCATGACGGAGCCCGTGGGGCCCGAGGTCGGGCGCCCCCTCGGTCATCCTGAGGGAGCGGTGGACGATCCGGCGTACCACTCGAGGGTCGATCCGCTTACCGCGGTCGCCAATGAACATGGCCTGGCCAGACTGATCAGTCATGAGCTGCGATCGGGCCTTTTCGAGCCAGGTTTCGACGGCACGCAGCGCTGGCGCACCGAGGGGAACGGTTCTCTCCTTGCTGCCCTTGCCAAAGACCCTGATCACGCGGCGTTCCCTATCAAGATCATTTAGTTCCAGACCGCACAACTCGGAGACCCGGATTCCGGTGGAGTACAAGACTTCCAAGACGGCAACGTCACGGGTCGCGGACGGTCCCCCGGTTTCTCGAGCCGTGGCGACGGCCTCATCCAGCATCTGAGCTGCCGTTGCCCGGTCCAGGGTTGGCGGCAGTACCCGGGTGGTCTTGGGAGAGCGTAGGTTGGCCGCCGGATCTGTGCTCAAGTGGCCGGTCTGGTGCGCCCAGGCGAAGAACACTCGGGTAGCAGCCGCTCGCCGCTGCAATGTGGTGCGGGCGTGCCCGACGGTGTGCTGCTTCGCGAGCCAGCTGCGCAGCGCCCTCAAGTCGACCTTTTCTACTGTGTCGATACCGAGCCGATCGAGATGAGTGAACAGATTGAGCAGGTCGGTGCGGTAGGCGCGTACGGTGTGCTCAGCCAGATTGCGCTGGCCTCGTAAATGGCGAAGGTAGCCGGCCAGCAGCTCCTCGAACTGGGCTGGTAATCCGCTCTCGGCCACATGACCACTCTCAAACACGTGTGCAGGCATTCCAAGCCCGCCACGCGGTAGCCTCACCGGCGTGCCATCTCAGACCAGCACCGTGGACGAGTTGCGGACCGGCGGCACGATCTTGCCGATCGTCCGCTGGGGAAAATCAATCTTGCACCGGCCCACTCGTCCCGTGACCGCGTTCGACGACGAACTGCTGGAGCTCGTTCGTAACATGTTCGCCACCATGTACGCCGCGGAAGGCGTCGGTCTTGCCGCCACTCAGGTAGGCGTCGATCTCGCAGTGTTCGTCTACGACTGCCCCGACGATGAGCAGGTCAGGCATGTCGGGGTGATGTGCAACGCCGAGGTGGTCTTGCCGGAGGGCAAGGAACGCAAACTGCATTCTGCCGATGAGGGGTGCCTCTCGCTACCTGGCGCATATATCGAGCTAGCTCGGCCTGACAACGCCATCTGTCGCGGCCTTGACCAGAACGGCGAAAAGGTTGAAGTAGTGGGTACGGGCCTGCTGGCTCGTTGCCTGCAGCACGAGACCGATCACCTGAACGGCATCGTGTTCGGGGACCGGCTCTCGGGCCGCGCCCGTAAGAAGCTCTACGCGTTGCATGAAGACGCAGCTGATCTCTATCCCGACGACTGGCCGGTAACTCCCCGAGGAGACAGCGCGTAGCACGCGATCGCCGTCGCCGCGGCCACGTTGAGTGAGTCAATGCCGGCGAACATTGGAATCCGAGCTCGTACGGCGGCGCCGTCGGACCAGCGCTTGGAAAGACCGGCCCCCTCGGTGCCCAACATGACTGCGACCCGGGTGTCCAGCGTGATCCTTACGGCCAGCTGACTGAGCTCGACGGCGTCCGCCGCCAGACTGAGCGCCACGGTCATGAAGCCGGCCGTGGTCAACAGCTCCGGCGTGCCGCGCCAATCCTCAAGTCGCGCCCAAGGCAGCGAGAAGACTGCGCCCATGCTGACCTTGATCGATCGGCGATACAGCGGATCGGCCGTCCGCGGTGACAGCAGGGCGCCATCCCATCCCAAGCCGGCTGCGTTGCGAAGGATTGCCCCGACATTGGTGTGGTCGACGATGTCCTCTAGTACGACGAGACGACGCATCGTGAGAATGTCTTCAATGCGATGCCGTTGCTCCCGGTGCAGCGAAGCCAACGCGCCTCGATGCACGTGGAATCCCGTTACCTGCTCGGCAAGCTGCTCTGTCACCACAAACACGGGCACCTCTGGCCACCGCTCCACAACATCCTGCAAGCTGCCGAGCCAGCGCTTCGTGAGCAGAAACGACCGTGGCCGAAAGCCGGCGCCAATGGCGCGGCGGATGACCTTCTCACCCTCAGCGATAAAGAGCCCGCGCTCTGTCTCGAGGTGCCGACGAAGTGACGTCTCGCGCAGCCGGACATAGTCGTCCAGACGCGAGTCTTGCGGATCGGTGATGCTGAGCCTCATATGATCCTCCCCTGATGCACATCATCGGAACTCCTGATTGGCAACCTGCACTCGACCATCACGAACTCCTGGCCCGGCCCGTCAAGAACGCAATTGCCGAGCTCGGGCTGGAATGCTTCGTCGCTCCCATCGATCCCAACCGAGCGGACACGGCGGAGTTCTGTGCGGCGTACGAAGTGCCTCTGGAGCTTTCCGCGAACTGTGTGGTGGTGGCCGGCCGGCGCGCCGAGTTGTCAGTGATGGCCGCATGCCTGGTCCGCGCCACCGATAGGGCCGACGTCAACAGGGTGATCCGCAAGCGGCTCGATGTACGCAAGATCTCCTTTGCCGGGATGGACGACGCCGTACGCGAGACTGGCATGGAGTACGGCGGCATTACTCCGATCGGCCTTCCACCTACCTGGCCCATCCTGGTCGATGAAACGGTCGCACGGCTGGACATGATCGTTGTTGGCAGCGGAATTCGCGGGAGCAAGATCGCCATGCCGGGGTCATCGGCAGCAAGCCTCCCAAACGCGGAAATCTTGGCGCTAGCGCTCAGCTCAACAAGCTAACGATCGCGGCAATACCAACGGCAACGATGATCACGCGATAGATCGTCGGGGGGAGTTTGCGGCCCACCCTGCCACCCACCTGAGCTCCGAGCACCGATCCCACGGCAATCGAGATGGCTGCAGGCCAGTTCACGTCACTGACGATCACGAAAACCACACTGGCAATCGCATTGGCAATCAGTGCCAAGACGTTCTTGATCGCATTTACTTTGAGCAGGGGCTCTGCCAGTGCGATGCCCAAGATCGCAATCAACAACACTCCCTGTGCTGCTCCGAAGTATCCGCCATAGACGCCAACTAGTGCGACGGTCAGCCAGAGCAGAATCGGCCCATGGATTGTCGCAGCATCGGCACCAAGCCGTGCGCGCCTGATGGCCAATCTTTTGGAAGTGATGGGCTGCAGGATGACCAACACGCAGCCAATGCCGATCAGGATGGGCACGATAGCGTCGAAGGCCGCCGACGGCAGCCATAACAATAGGAATGCACCGACGATGCCGCCCAACAACGAGGCGGCTCCCAACCCGAGCACCCGTCGGCGCTCACCGCTAAGTTCCCCTCGAGTGGCCAAGGCGCCCGAGAGCGAGCCGGGTGTCAGTCCCACAGTGTTGGAGATGTTGGCGATCACCGGCGGCACACCGAGCGCAAGCAGAGTCGGAAAGGTGATCAACGTCCCCGAGCCGACAACGGTATTGATCAAGCCTGCGAGCCCCCCGGCGCCGAGCAGCGCCAAGAGGTCCAGCCAGGTCACTGAGTCAGATTAGGTTCGCTCTCCTGCTCATACTGGCCGTTCGGCGTAGCCGGGATCGAGGGCTGCTCGGGAATGCCTAGGGCCGCCTGCTTGTCCGGGCGCGCCGGACGCTCCAACTCATGAGCTTCTTGGATCGCCTCTTCGACAGTTCGCCGCGAGGCAGCCTCCTCTTCGGCTGTCTGCTTCTCGATTTCTCTCTGTACGTCGATCTTGGCTGGTGCACGGAACTCGCCCTCAGCAGCGCTTGGAATGGCAGAGCCTGCCGCCTTGCCGACGACGCTGCCCAAACCCTTCAGTGCGTCGTTCAGTTCGCTGGGCACGACCCAAACCTTGTTAGCGTCACCGCGTGCGATCGCGGGCAGCATCTGCATGTACTGGTAGGCAAGCAGCGCCTGGTCAGGCTGGCCCGCGTGAATGGCGTTGAAGACGGTGGTGATTGCCTGCGCCTCGCCCTCGGACCGGAGCATCGCAGCCTGTCGATCGGCCTGGGCCCGCAGCACCGCAGCCTCCCGGTCACCTTGCGCCCGCAGGATCGCCGACTCCTTCTCACCGCCGGCAGACAGAATTTGCGACTGCCGTTGACCTTCTGCGAGCAAGATCACTGCCCGCTTGTCCCGCTCTGCTCGAGCACCTTTCTCCATGGCATCGCGGATGGTGGCCGGAGGTTCGATCGCACGGAGCTCGACGCGATTGACCTTGATTCCCCACTTGCCTGTTGCCTCGTCGAGAACCACACGCAGTTTCTGGTTGATCTCCTCACGACTGGTCAGCGCTTGTTCCAGATCTAGGCCGCCGATGATGTTGCGGAGGGTCGTCATCGTCAGCTGCTCGATCGCCTTGATGTAGTCCTGAGCCTCGTACGCCGCGCGCACGGGGTCGATGATCTGGAAGTAGATCACTGAGTCGATCCCAACCATCAGGTTGTCCTCGGTGATCACTCCCTGCGGCGGGAATGGTACGACGTTCTCCCGCATGTCCATGTTGTAGCGAACCTTGTCAAACAGCGGCACGACGAGATGCGGTCCCGGCTCCAACGTGCGCTTGAACTTGCCGAGCCGCTCAACGATACCGACCCGCTGCTGGCGGATCACACGAACCGCGTTGCCTATGAAGAAGATCACCGCCAGCGCAATGGCTAAGACGACGATCAACGACGCGAGGTCCACGATCTTCCTTCTCTCTAGGGGAGTTGCCCATGTTTGGGGTAGACGACAGCGATGGCTCCGTCGATCTCGTAGACCTCGATCTCGGTGCCTTGCTCGATCACCACGTCTGAGGAGTAGGGACGTGCCGTCCAGCTCTGTCCATCCACCTTGATCTCTCCGCCGGACTTGTCGATCTGCGAGACGGCTACGCCACTGCTGCCGACCATCTTTGCTGTTGAGGAGCGATATCCCGGCATGCTCCGCACCTTGGCGAGCAACGTTGGCCTCAGCAGCAACAGCATGCTGATGCTGATACCGGTAGCGACCAGGATCTGCAGCCACCACAGCGAAGGGGCCGCCAAGGCTACGACAGCGCCGCCCAGTGCTCCTACTGCGAGCATGATCAACACCAGGTCAAGCGACATGATCTCGGCGATGCCCAGCAGGAAGGCGAGACTCAGCCAGATCGCCCAGGAATTGTCACCCATCCAGTCGGTCAAGTTCACCTCCATCACAGTCTCCAGACGTGGTTATATCTGTACTTCCATGGTGCCAGTCGACTAAAGCGCGCGAGCCGTCCACCGACCGTCAGCCTCGTCAAGAGTTAGTTCGATATCGAACGTCTTCGTCAAATTTTCTGCTGTCAGCGTCTCCCGCAGCGGACCAGCAGCCACAATGCTTCCCTCTTTCAGCAGCATGGCGTGCGTGATGCCGGAAGGAATCTCCTCCACGTGATGGGTGACCAGCACCGTGGCTGGGGCGTATTGATCTTGGGCCAGCTCGCTGAGCGTAGTCACCAGCGACTCGCGACCAGCCAGATCGAGTCCGGCGGCGGGCTCATCGAGCAGCAGCAGCTCGGGATCTGTCATCAGCGCCCGAGCAATCTGTACCCGCTTCCGTTCACCCTCGCTGAGGGTGCCGAATGTGCGATCGGCGAGGCGGTCTATGCGCAGCTGGGTGAGCAACTCATCGGCTCGTTCGTGGTCCAGCTCGTCATACTGCTCACGCCACCGGCCGACCACCGCGTACGAGGCCGAGACCACCACGTCATGAACCCGCTCGCTGCGTGGAATGCGCTCGGCCAGCGCGGCAGATGTCAGCCCGATCCGCGGCCGCAGTTCGAAGACGTCCACGGTGCCGAGCACCTCCCCAAGCAGCCCGGCTACGCCGCTCGTGGGATGAATCTGCGCCGAGATCACCTGCAGCAGCGTCGTTTTGCCGGCCCCGTTGGGCCCAATGATCACCCAGCGGTCGGATTCGTCCACCTCCCAATTGATGTCATTGATCAAGGTCGAACCGTTCCGGACGATGCCTACGCCAGCCAGGTCCACAACAGCTGCCATGGCTTCAACCTACAGTTTTGATTGCTTCGCTCGCTGCGCTCGCTCAGCGCGGATCGCACCTTTTGTCCGCCTACTTCGTCGTCGCTCGGGGACGAAAAGCATGTCCCCTCCCTCCTCCTCAGCACGGCGGGGCGCGATCCGGGTTTGATTGCGGAGCGAGCTCAGCGCGTGACGCAATCAAATGCGGCGACATACCTTAGGGCGATGGAGTCCCTGCCCTCGGTCCGCATGACTGCGAACCTGAACTCGATGATCAGGGGGCAGCAATCCATTGAGCAAGCTGAGCGGGCGATCGTCGGCGGTGACGTCGCCCATCATGTGATCGACCCCGAGAGTGTGCTCGGCCTAGACCCGTTCGAAGCCTCGATCCTGGACGACATTTTGGAAGCACTGCTGACCGTGGAGCAGGACGGCTGGTTCCTCGCCCTACCGCTACCGGGATCTCTTGCACCGCTTCGCGGCCCAGCTGCATTCAATCTCGCGGCGGTCGAGCAAGGCGAGGCCGTGGTCGCTAGTACCGCTGGCATCGGTCTAGTACCGATACGGGTCGGCCAGGCCGTCCAGTGGCGGATCTTCAGCGCAGAGCGACCACTTGCCCCGAGCAGTCCGTCTGAGGCCGAACGAGCCTTGAACGAGGTGGTTATTGATGCCGCTGCCACCCTGTCCCGACTAGACGTCGCATCGGGGACTTGGCCTGAACCACCGGCGGCAGCCGCGCTGCCGCCCGGCTACACGTCGCGCCAGCGAGCGACAGTCCAGCGAGCAGCCCGGCTGCTCGCCGCTTGCGACGCAGCCTTGCTGAACGACGGCGCCAGCATCTCCTCATTCGAGGCCAACCGCCGCGCCCAGGAGCTGCGCAGGGTACGCGCCAAGGCTGGCGATGCGCTCGGTTCGGCCGTCAGCTGGCTCGGGTGAGCGGAGCGAGCAATCCAAGACCTCTACTACGCTGCCCACATGTCCCTGCTCCCCGCATTGA